>JACQUW010000401.1 GCA_016210115.1 Deltaproteobacteria bacterium
CTCGTAAACGCGGAAGTAAAGATCGGAACAAATAGCGATAGGGACGTTTGCGGACGGTTCGAGAGACGCTCTGACGATCTCCACTGCCGCCCTGTAAATTCTATTTAGGCAGTTTTTCAATGAAGCCACTCTTTTTGATCTCCTCAAGAATGCCTGGCTCGAGTAATCTAAGGCTTTCCGGAGTCTGGTCCTTGGCTTTAGGGTTCTGCTGATTTATCAGGGATATCGCGAACGCTAGCCCTTGCCGATCGGGCAGGTGCAAAAGCTCGTAGCCGTGCTTGACCAAGTAGTAGTCATATCCGATTCTCGCCTTTTCATCGTCCAAGCGCATATATTTCTTGATCAGCCGCAAACCGAATGCCGTGTCTTTCTTTACCGTGTAGAGCCCTTCAATAGCGGCCTTCACAAAGTTTATGATGTTGTTGCGGCCGGTCTTCAGATAGCTTCTCTTAACCATAAAGCAATTGAAGGGAAACGGCGTACCAATCTCTCCGAGGTCAACCAAAGAGTTCATTCCAAGGTTTTTCACAGCGAGGGTGGCGTAAGGCTCACCGACCACAGTCGCATAAACCGCGCGTCCGGATAAGGCCGCAATGCGGTTCGTATTCCCTCCTGCCTGAATCATTGTGACCTGCTTTGGATTAATCCCGAGCTTTTCTAAAGCTACTTGCATGCCGAGTTCCGACGAAGTGCCAAAAGCACTAATTGCAACCGTTTTACCTGCAAGATCCTCACGCCTTTTAATTTCAGAGCGGGCAATTAGCTGGTAGGGCAAGATGTTTACTCCTCCAGCAATGATTACAAGATCAGCGCCTTGCAGATTCGCTCCTACGGCTAGGGCGCCGGTGGAATTAAGAACCTCGACCTCGCCAGCGAGGAGAGATTGCATAGCAGTTGATCCGCTATTGATGGCGAGATATTCAACGTCTAATCCGTATTTCTTGAAAATGCCTTGATCATAAGCTGCCCATACAGGGGCATGATTGACGCCGAAGCCTCCGCTGACAACGCGAAACTTATTGGCTGCGTAAAGAGGCGCGTTAAGAGCAAAAAGCCAAATGAACACTGCCAATAGGTTCCGCATCGTTCGCATATCTCCTCCTTAGCACAGGCCACGATTCTTTGTCCCATGAACTGCTCTCCTTACCGTCTCTGTACATAACGAAGCTGTGAGAAAAACTGAAAAAAAGAGCGTACGTTTTCTCGTTTGGGAGTCTTAGGATAATTGAATTGAACTTGCAAGCCTTAGGGGTTTGAAGGACAGCGAACTATCAATCAAACGGCCTTAGCACGAAGAAAGGAAGGAGTCTCGGTCTGGGTATGGGCTTAGGGCTTTCTACTTGCAAACGGATTGTGGCAAATCACGGCGGAGGAATAGATGTGGACAGCCGTCCTGGCTCGGGCACGAGTTTCAGCATCCATTTACCTTACAAAACCCAATTTATTTCACCCGAGGTTCACTCGCCTTTTGACAGCAAGCAATCACATTAACGTAATTTCCTGAGCTTCTCTCAAGGCGAGTATCTGAAATTCCTTGGTCGGTCTTGACTTCCGACGTCTATCCTCTGACTTCGACTCTAATCTCCGGCCTTTCTGGCTCCCTGCTCCGTGCCCCGTGCTCCCTGTCCCCTGCTCTTGCCCTTTGGTCTCTGATCTCCGACTTCCGACCTCCGACTGATCTCAGCGTCACTTTACTAATTTGCCCGGCATCTTCCCTTATCTCTTATCATCCTTTATCCTTTCATCCTTCTTTCCTTTCCCCTTTGGTGGATTGCCCGCCAGACTCTCTCCGGGGTTAAAGGAAGCTCTGTGAGGCGAACGCCGACGGCATTATAGAGTGCATTACCGATGGCGGACGGCACCGTGAGCAAACCGCTCTCGCCCATCCCTTTGGCGCCGTGGGGGCCGGGGCCGTTGCCGTTCTCAAAAAGGATTGTCACGAGCTCCTCCGGTAGATCATAAACTCCAGGCACGCGGTAGTTGATTAAACCGGGGTTCACCATGATACCGTTGTCATACACGGTCTGCTCAAAAAAAGCCTGACCGATTCCTTGCACCATCGCGCCCGTTTCCTGAGAGTGACATTGCTGCGGATTAATCGCCTTACCCACGTCAGCAATGCTAACGAATTTTAAGATTTTAATCTCGCCCGTATCACGGTCCACCTTGATTTTGGCTGCGCCCCAGCTGACTTCCCAAAACGGAGCCTTGGCACCCATAATGATATTTGCGTCTCTAACGCTTTCATAGCGGCCATGGCCGATTACAAGCCCGGAGGCGCCCTTTAAGTGACGGACAGCGTCCTGAAAACTGACGGCAATCTCACCTACCCGCACCAGACCATCTTTGAGTTCAAAGACCGCGTCGCTAACGCCGGTTAAACTCCTGGCCCCGTCAATCATCTGAGCCTTGGCGGCCTGCGCCGCCCTTTGCACAGCGAGACCCATGACGGTCGTGCCGCTGCTGGCGTAGGTCCCAAAATCCAGCGGTGTGTGCGCCGTATCCAGAGACGCCAGTTCTATCTTATCGGGAGCGATGCCAAGTTCGCAGGCGGCGATTTTTCTTAGAGCGGTATTTGAGCCCTGGCCAATCTCCACCGTAGCCGTAAATAGCGTCACTTTGCCATTTGAGTCGATTTCAACGCGGGCTTCGGAGATTTTGTAATTGCCGCCTCCGTCCTTGAGGGCGCAACCCACGCCGATGCCGGAATCCGGCTCTAAAGGCTTGCCCCAACCGATTTCTTGGGCCACGCGCCGAAGACCTTCCTTCATATCGCAGTCTACGGGTGTGTCGCCGGGCGAGAAATCATCGCCCTTTTCCATGAGATTTTTGAGCCGAAATTCCACCGGATCCCAGCCCATTTCATGGGCGATCATGTCCATGTGTGACTCGTAGGCCCAGACCACCTGTGGCGTGCCCATGCCGCGGAAGGCGCCGGCGGGTACTGTGTTGGTGTAGACAGCGTAGGCATCGGATTTGATATGTGGAATACGATATGGGCCGTGAACGCGATAGCCGGCCTTCTGCGTGACGCGCGGTCCGGCATCCGAATAGGCCCCGCTATCCACATGTACGACTGATTCTCTGGCGACCAGAAAGCCATCCTGACTCACGCCTGTTTTGATATGGATGCGCATCGCCGGCTTGCTCACCGTTCGAAAAGTATCTTCGGCGGTGAGGGACAGAAACACCGGTCGATTGGCCTTGCGGGCAAGTGCCGCGGCCAGCGGCTCGAGCTTGGTGTGGTTCTTGTTGCCGTAAGCTCCGCCCACGTAGGGAACGATGACACGTACGTTGTCTTTCGCGAGCTTGAACATCTCCGCGAGTTCTTGCTGAACCAAGAAAGGGTGCTGCGTCGAGCTCCAGACGGTCAATGTCCCATCCCGCCACTCCGCCAGGGCCAGGTGCGGTTCAAGCGAGCAGTGCGCGACCTTGGAAAAATAGAAGGTGTGCTCAAATTCACGGTATGAGTCGGCGAAGCCCTTCGCCACGTCGCCTTTGCTCCAACCAAAATGGAAACTCACGTTGCGGTACTTCGTCGCCTCTTCATCGACGCCCGGGTAGCCGGGGAACCTTTCGCCATGCTCGCTTATTGCCTCGTGTATCTTCGGCGCGTCGCCGGCCAAGGCTTCATCGATGGAAAGTACTGGCTCGAGTTCTTCGTAGGCAACGTGAATCAGACTCAAAGCTTCCGCGGCGATCTCCTCACGGGTTGCCGCAACTGCCGCGACCGGATCGCCTTCATAACGTACTCTGTCCAGCGCGAGAACAGCCTGGTCCTTGACCAGAGGACCGAAGTATGGGTTGATGTCCCGGAGATCGTCACGGGTGAGCACCGCGACGACGCCCGGCAGCTTTTCCGCGGCCGCGACGTCGATGTTCTTAATCACGGCGTGTGGCAATGGACTGCGCAGTATCTTGGCGTAAAGCATGCCCGGTCGCACCAGGTCACCGGTATAGATTGGCTCGCCGCGGACCTTGGGGGCGCCGTCGAGGCGCCGCTCGTGTGATGTTGGGAGCGAAGAAATTCCTGCGGCGTTCTGTTTCAGTAATTGGGCCGCCCGTTTCATCGCTGCGACAATGGTGACGTAACCGGTGCAGCGGCAGATGTTGCTGCTCAAGCAATGCTTGATGTCTTGGTCAGTTGGTTCGGGATTCTCGCTGAGCAAGGCATGGGTTGCCAGAATCATCCCCGGTGTGCAGTAACCGCATTCAAGACCGCCTTCATCCCAAAATGCCTCTTGTATCGGGTGAAGCAAGTCGCCTTGAGCCAAACCCTCGATGGTGGTTACCGATTTGCCGTCAACCTCAAACGCGGGCGTGGCGCACGAACTCACGGGCCTGCCATTCACCAGCACCGTGCAAGCGCCGCAAATCTCCACATCGCAACCTTTTCTCGTTCCCTTGAGGCCCAAACGATCGCGGAGAAAGTCGGCCAGGAGCAGATGAGGCTCGACGCTGGCGTCGCGCCATGTGCCGTTGAGCCGAAAACGGATCGATTTTTCCTGGAAAGACGCGCTCAAGTTGATTTTCAGCTTTGCATGCCGAACTGATCGAATCAACCCCGGTAGTCGAGCGCTTGAATGGAGCCGAAATTATCCCCCGATCCGAAAAAAACTGCGGCACGAATGAGTATCCTGCCGGTGCAAGAGCCGGTTTTTTTGTTGGCACGGGCAATTTTGAAGAGTAATATCGGGCTGGTAAAAACCTGCTCTGCACATGCATATTATCTTGGGAAGAACGCTAGACGGTGGGGCCTACCCCACAGTTTTAGAGGGATTCGACGGCTCGGCTGGTAAGCTGCATCTAGGACCTGCGGGGTTTTTGGCTAGGCTTGAGCAGTTACTCGGTATCCCCACCCCTTTGGATCATGAGCCAGTCCGCGTAGCCGAGTATGCCAAGCGGATCGCGGCGCATGACGACAGCAATCGGTTTTATTCGGCTTCTCGCCGAGCTGATCCATGGCGCGTTGCACGAAAGCTTCTTTCCCTCAGAGACGAGCTGGTCTCTGCCGGCTGGAACGGGAAACTTCCAGCCAATGCCTCGGTCAGGTTGAAAGGATTCAGCGAATTGGAGGAGATGTCCAACCGGTTTCCGGTCGCGCCCGGCCATCCCGATCGGCTTCTAAAGGTTTGTGAAAGACTGACTCTCCTTTCTGCGGGAATAGAATGCCTTGAGCTGATTGATCCGCCTTCATCTTTTCCGAAGCTCTGGCGTGACGTCTTCCAGACGCTGAGGCAAAACGGGACGCAAGTTTGGCATAAAACTGAGACTCCGGCCCGGGCATCCGGTGATTTGGGGCTTGCGCAGAAGGCGCTCGTTGGTAAATCGAACAGCAAAGTGACCGGAGATGGGAGCCTTCTTCGAATTGAAGCCAAGACCCTGATGGAAGCAGCAGAAGCGACGTCTGCTTGCCTCTCGTCGCTGCTTAGGAACAGGGGTCCCGACTCAGTTGTCCTCATTCGCGATGGAGAGCCGCGCGCGAGTCTCGTTCTCGAGCCCGCCATACGAAGACATGACCTTGCCTCGCCCGGTCTCACCCTTGAGTCGTCGCACCGTCCGGCTACACAGATTCTGCCCCTTTTCCTCGGTTTGGCTTGGGAACCTGTGGATCCCGACCTCCTGCTCCAGTTCCTGACGTTGCCATCCTCTCCTTTACCCGCCCGGGCGCGAGAAGACTTGAGGAGGGCACTTAGCGCGGCGCCAGGCTACGGCAGCCAGTCCTGGAAGCAAGCGCGGAAAGGCGTGATCGACGCCATTCGTGAAAAATACGGGACTCAGCAGGCTGGGGACGCCGACCGCAGGATTAAGGATTGGCTCGACGATGTCGCTCGCACTCCAGCCGGTCAGGGTATGCCGATCGAGCAAGCGGTTCGACTGACGAGGCAAGTTGAGGACTGGGCAAATCGTCGCGCCCACTCAGATGAAACCGACCCATTCTTCCTCCAGGCAAAAGAGCAGGCATTCACTATGTGCCGGCTTCTAGAGCTTCATCCGGAGAAGACCATAACGAGGCTTGAGCTGGGACGGCTGCTTTTTGACATACTTCAGACCGGTATTTCTTATGAAATTCGCTCCAAAGAGCAGGAATCTATTCACCTGGTCGCCAGTCCGGCCTCGGTTTTCGGCAGAGTCCCGATTGTTATTTGGTGGCAATGTGTGGGGTCGTCGGCATTCGTCCCAACGAAGTGCTTCTGGAGCGACGAAGAAGTGCGCGCGCTGGAAAACGCTGGCTGTCATTTGCTCTCTTCTACAGACATTCTTTTGGAGAACGCGCGCGCGTCGCGTCGCCCGGTTTTATGCGCAACCCAATTGCTGATTCTCGTTCAACCCGAGCAGGCCTTTGGGGAGCCCCAGGAATCGCACCCGATATGGAATGAAATTGCGATGAAAATCGCGCCCACAGAGGCCGAGCAGCTCAAGATCACGGCGCTGACTGATTCTTTAATAGCCGGCGGTCAGTTTGCATTGAAGCCAATTCAGACCCAAAGAAAAAGCCTTCCTGAGCCCAAACCATTGTGGAACGTGCCTCCGATTCACCTGACGCCCAGACACGTAGAATCAGCGACGTCGCTAGAGATTCTCCTCGGTTGCCCGCTCCGCTGGACATTACAATATAAGGCAAGGATTCGGGACCCGCTTGAAGTCATCGTGGAGCGAGAGCTCCTCTACGGGAGTCTGGCTCACCAGATTGTGGGGGACTACCTCAGCAATTTCATTGGCAAGACACTTCCAGAACCTGATACGGCGAGAATCGCAATCGCCGGGAAATTCGACCGGTGCGTCGCACTTGAAGCCGCGACGCTGATTAAGCCCGGCAGGGACCGTGAACGCATTTATGTCCGACAAACGATGAGCAGAGCCACGGGCGTCCTGGTGGAATTACTGCAACGCGGCGGATATCGGATTGACAGCATTGAGGAGGAGCACTCGGGCTCTTTCGATCTAGGGGAACTCCAAGGAAGAACCGACCTGATCGTTCGCAGAGCCAAAGACGGCATGAGGGCCATCATTGATTTGAAGTGGTCCAGGGACAAAAGACGTGTCGAAGCCCTCAAAAACGGGACAGCGCTGCAGCTCGCCGTCTACTCATATTTTGTTCGCGGCAAGAACGTCTGGCCGAGCACGGCCTATTTTATTTTCCCCACCGCACAGCTCTACTCGACCGATCGAACGGCCTTTCCCGGTTGCACCTTTATACCGGGACCAACGGAAGAGCAGATGTGGGGAAATGTAGTCCTCTCGATAAGAAAGATACGGGCATCCCTCGATGCAGGAAAGGTTGATGTGCCGTGCTTCTCCGACACGGATGGAAAAGCGCCGGCAAAAGAACCGGAAGGCATGAGCATCGAGGCGCCCTGTACATGGTGCGACTTTAAAATGTTTTGCCGGTACGAATGAAAGAGAACATAAAAATAGTGACCGCTGGCGCGGGCAGCGGCAAGACCTATCGTCTGGCGACGGAGGTCCTGGAAGCGATCCAACAGAAAAAGGCCCGGCCCGAAGGAATCCTTCTAACGACGTTTACACGCAAGGCAGCGGCGGAACTCGAAGAGCGTGTGCGGGTTCGTTTGCTTGAAAAGGGGGCGTGGGAAGAAGCCCAGAGAATCAGGCAGGCCTGGATAGGAACGATCGACAGCGTTTGCCTTAGAATCATTCAGGAATACGCCTTTGAAGCCGGACAGAGCCCGGAGATTGCCGTCTTCGGGCCTGGTGAAGATGTCAACGAATTCAACCGCGCTCTGACAGACAGCGTGACCGATGCAGAGTTGGAACAGCTAGACGGGCTGTCAGAGTGTCTCAGTATTAATGACTTCTACGAAAAGAATCGGGACTGGCGCTCTATCGTCAAAGATATCGCAGATGCCACCCGCGCCAATCGCGTCGATGCGGCGAAACTGGACGGGTTTGCGCAGAAGAGTGTTGAGGGCTACCTGCGGCTCCTGTCAAAGCCGCCTGCTTCAGCCAAATCATTGGACAAAGGCCTGATCGACCAACTGAATACGGCATCCAGTCTATTGGAGAAGAACGTCAACAGCGGCCTGGACACAACGAAGATCACCCGAGAGTCCCTGCAAACGATACGTCAGCTCAGGGGCCGCTTTATCCCGAACAACAACCTTCCTTGGGCCGAATGGGCGCGACTCTCCAAACTAGCCGTGGGAGCGAAAAGCAGCGCCGCAGTAACGGGCCTGAATGAAGCAGCAGCGCGTCATTGCGAGCACCCTCGGCTGCATGAGGATATCCGGGCGTTTACAGAGCTGGTCTATCGAATCGCGAAGGCAAGCCTGGGTTGTTATCAGGAGCGGAAGCGGGTAGCGGGCCTGCTCGACTTCATCGATCTGGAAGAGCTTTGTCTCACGCTTTTAAACGACGCAACTGTCGGCTCCTCGTTGAAGGAGCGCCTCGATCTTGTGCTCGTTGACGAGTTTCAGGATACGAGCCCGATCCAGCTTGAGCTATTTTTGAAGCTCGCCACGCTGGCCAAAGCGTCCGTCTGGGTCGGCGATCAAAAACAATCGATTTTTGAATTCCGCGGAGCCGATCCCATGCTTATGCAGTCGGTCCTCGATGCTATCAAGAGTTCCGATAGACTGCCCCGGTCTTTTCGCTCGCGGCCCCGGCTTGTACAGCTCACGAACGAAGCCTTCGCGCCGGTGTTTCCGAATCAAGGAATAGAGGACATCAAATTAGAGCCTGAGCGGGGCGACGTTTTGAAAACGGTGCCCTGTGAGAGCTGGGTGCTAAGAACAAAGAACATCCACGCCGATACGCAGGCGATCGCGCGGCGAATCGGTGAGATCCTTGCCCGGCCTGAGGATTACCCGGTGATCGACCGCAGAAGCGGGGACAAAAGACCCATAGTTCCGGGAGACCTATGCGTTCTTGCAAGAAACAACGACATTTGCGTGAAACTCGCCGACTCAATTGGCGCATGCGGGCTGGCCGTCGAGCTGGCACGGCCTGGCCTTATCCGTCGTCCGGAAGTTTTGCTGGCACTCGCCGGGCTTAGGCTGCTACTAAATCCGACGGACTCCATGGCTGCGGCGCAGCTCACTTTCCTCCACAACGCCACCGACGTACAACTTGAGTCGTGGTTGATTCCCCGGCTGGAGGAGGTCGCCCAATATGAGTCCGCAAGGCAGGTGGGGCGGCATATCGATGGTTACATGAACTGGGGAAACGACGCGACGCTGACAGAAGTCCTCGATCACCGGCGCGACTACGGCTCCCTCTCGCCGCTGGAGATCTTGCACCAGGCAATGGAGCTTACCAGAGTGCGCGACAGGTGCGTGGATTGGGGCGAGCCGTCACAGCGGCTTGCGAATCTGGAGAAGCTTGCTTCTTTGACCGATGAGTATCAGGACTTGGTACAGGCCCGCGGCGAAGCGAGCTCGATTGCAGGACTGCTGACCTATCTCTACCGCACGGCCCGGGACAGGCAGGACGAGCAGGCGATGGGTGGAGCCAACGCAGTGCGGGTCTCGACCTACCACAGAGCCAAGGGACTCGAATGGCACATGGTCATTCTCTATCAGCTGAACGAGGAGCCAAAGAACTGGCTTTTTGAGCCCACAGTCGAAAGCAACGTAAAGTTCTCATTTGAAAGGCCACTCGAAGGGCGTTGGATACGGTACTGGCCCTGGCCATACGCCAATCACAAAAAGGGCGTTTTTCTGGGAGAAGCCGTTGAAGCCACCCCGGAATACGCCATGGCACAGAGCCGCGCCGAGAACGAGGAGATCCGGCTCCTCTATGTCGGCATGACTCGGGCCCGCGATTATCTTGTCTTTGCCGCCCGACAAGGCGGGCACAAATGGCTCGACCAATTGAGAGACAAGAAGAACGTCCGGACTTTCGTTTTGCCTCAAGATGAAACAGTGAACATTCAGGGATTCCGGGTCCTGGATCTTGAAAACACGGAACCTCTGATCTCCGCGGACCAGACCGTCAGTTGGTTCGCGGGTGTCGCTTCGAGAACGGACAGAAATGCTAAAACAATTTATTGTTCAAATCTCATTCTGCCGGATAATTCGTTGAATCTCGTAGAAGCGTCTCCGGAAAAAATCACGGCGCGCGTACCCATAACCGGCAGCCCCGATATGACAAACCTGGGAAACGCCGTGCACGCCTTCCTTTCCTGCGATTCCTCGTCCCTCTCCCCGCAAAAACGAGGTGAAATTGCCAAGGAGCTTTTGGAAGCGCACGGTGTTTCCGCCGCGATTCGGCCTCAGGATTTACTCGTCATCTTTGACCGGTTTTTTGACTATATTCGGAACCGGTGGCCGGATGCGAAGATCCGTCGAGAATGGCCTCTCTCCTGTAAAATAGGAAAATTCGAGCTCCATGGGAGCGCGGATCTGCTTTTGGAAACGGGGGACGGATGTGTAGTCATCGACTATAAGACCTTTCCCGGAGGAGAAAGCGAACTCGTAGAAAAGGCCAAATCATTTGCCGGCCAACTTACGGCTTATCGAAGAGGACTGGAAAAAGCCAAAAAAAAGCCGGTCATAGGAACTTGGATTCATTACCCCATATCTGGTTACCTGGTTGAAGTAAGAATGAACGGTTCGGCTGAGGAATTCCTGGAGCGATGCATATCTATTCGGTGACGAAGCGCCTTTTCTTATCCCTCATCCCTTTATCGCCGCATCCTTAATCCTTTATCCTCCATCGTACCCTTTATCCTTTCATCCTTCACGGACTACGCCACTGTGGCAAGTGAGCATATTGGCAGGTTATAATTGTTAAAAAGCATAGCATAGGACTGCAATGAAACGGCCATCGCAAGATTCTATGAGAATCATAGTGGCAATAGCCGTGAAGTGGATTTATGGCGCTGACTGAAGCTGAAGCTGCTGCGATCCTTCTGATTCGTTCGGTTGAAGAAGCCGATCAGAAAATACTCCCGGAGCAGATGTTACGGGATGCAGATACGGAAGGAGGGCACGAGATTAGGGAAGCTAAATGGCTTGTAAAACGTTCAGCGTACCTGATGGCAAGACTGCCAAGCGCGTACCATGCAATCCTTCCCTTATCCAAGCTTCCGGGCTCGTGGCTCTTTCCGGCCTGTGTTGCAGCTTTCATTCTGGGTATCGGTACCAACCTTGTTGGTCGTACCGACAAAATCCATGTCATACGGAACCCTGTCCTGGCTTTTGTCCTGTGGAATCTTTGTGTGTATCTCGGGCTGCTGTTATTGTTTCTCCGGAGCAAGCTTCGCCGCCACGCGCTGTCCCGGTCTAAGGCGGTAACGTCCGGTGATGGTAGTTCAAATTCATCTCAAAATCTTGCGGGCCTGCAATTGCCAAGGCCCAAGGTGCCCTGGATTTTAAAGTCTGCTGTTTTCAATATCTGGAATGTTCCGCACAAATTAAATCCCATTTACCGGCACAGCAGAGCCTTTGTCGCTACCGCAAAACTCTTCTGGAGCCATTGGCTGGCAGTTGCGGACCAGCTCGTTATTGCCAGATGGAAGCGGCTGCTTCATCTGTGCGCTGCCTCCCTGGCTGTAGGTGCCGTAGCGGGGATGTACTTTCAGGGTCTGTTCCAGGGATATCGGGTGGTTTGGGATAGCACATTTATTACGAATCAAGCGTCGGTAAATTCTTTTGTGAACCTTATCTTTGCCCCTGCTGTGTTTCTTTCAGAGGGTCTGGGTCTCGATGCGTGGAGCAGCGTGGAGACCGGGCGACTTTTGAGCCCGGAGGGGCATCCTGCAGAGCCGTGGATTCATCTTTTTGCTTTCACTGTGGTCATCTTCATCGTTCTGCCGCGAGCCGCTTTAGCAACTTGGCACTCGGTCAGGATTCAAAGGCATATAAAGGATCTTCTACTTAACTTTGACAAATACTTTGAGGACATTATCGAGCGCCGCATCAAGGTCCGCATCGAGCGCCAGATCGAAACGGCTGTAACCAAGCTTTCCGAAAGCATTACATCGTTTGTTTGCGAGAACCTCTATGATAGGCGAATTGTTCCAACTCTGGAGAAATTTAGGCAGAACGGAGGAAGCATCGCTGGGCTCAGAACCGCGACGAGGGAGATTACAGAAGCATTCGCTCCCGAAATCAAAGCCTATGTGACCGATCAGGCGATCCCCGAGTTCCGCCTTTCCGTAGCGAACGGCGTGAGAGAGCTCGTTAAGAGCATAGAAACAGACTTTGTCGGAGTAAAATCCCCGGAACAGCCCCTGAGAGAGATGGGACTTGCTACTCCGGACCTTACGATTGACATTGGTCATTCTTATGCCGATGCGATCAGTGCGGCGATAGGGCTTTCGATCGCGATGGTTTTTGGCACCGTCAGCGGGGGCTTCGGCAGTAGTTTGGAGACGGCAATAATCACGACTCTCCTGGGTACTACCGGTCCCATTGGGTTTGTTATCGGAGCACTGATTGGAATCGTCGTTGCGGGTGCGGGGTGGTGGTATGGCAGAGAGACGATTACCGGCTGGATCGAGAGCGTTGAGCTACCTGCCATGGTTGTGAGGTCAAGTCTTTGGGAATCGAGATTTCGGACTTTGGTGGAAGACGGGCGAAAACAGTTTTGCGAGTCGGTCAGGGCGAGAGTTGATAAGCAACTGAAGGTGTTGGCACCCGAGATTACCGAGGAGGTTGTACAAACAGTCCGAGCCATACTGTAATAAAAACTACCATTGAGGACAATTTCGTGCGGAAGAAGAGTCCGTAACACGTGAGCCGTCGTGGATGAAACTATACGGTGCCTTTGCCACATCCGAGGAGATGCGCAGGGATATGCGCCGGATTCAGAAGCTAATTGACGAAGAGTTCTAGAAGAATAATCCAGGGAAAGCAGTGATTCGATATGACACGGCTTATGGATAGGCCCACATTGCCAGGCCGGTTCCACGAAACGCCATCGTCTCGATACGCGTTGATGGTGACCAAGCCTTTAACCGTTGAAGCCAGCGCTTGGCTGAAAAACATGCGAATCAAAAGGCGAAAAGACCCATTTTTCTCGTTAAAATTAAGAAGATGAAACCAGCCGCATCGCGAATCGAGGCGCTTAGGGTTGAACGAGCCGCATGAATCGGGCGCTCTAATTGTCACGAGCGTCGAAGAGCAAGCCGCAGGTACGCTGAGCTTCTTTCCTCATCGTTTGACGTCTTGAAAATTCTCAAAAGGTGAAAGCAGCTGCTGGTGAGCCGTTTTTCTGTGGTGCAAACTAGCTCTGGCATGTGATCTCTTAAGTAATTCCGCATTCCGCAATCCGAACTCGCAAATCCGATCTCACGTCCTCTAACGGATGCAATACCGATCCACGGGTATGCTTGCACGTTTGCACAATTGTGCAAACGTGCAAGGGTGGAGGTGAGTGGTTCGGGTGCTGGAAAAGCCGCACACGGCCCAATCAACTGAAGTTTACTCTCGACACGATGTTCGGGAATTCCCGAAAGGTGAAATTGCTGCGCTTTACGCGTTGGATTTGAATCACGAGGTTGGATTGAGTAAAGAAAGCACGAAAACGGTCAGCACTGGCAGGTAAATAAAGACGAGCGAGTTTCGGTCATGGAGTTGGAAGGCCCTTGTTCTCAAGGCTTGCGTGTTGTGAACTACGGAGAAAAAGCTCACTCGGACAGGAGACGACATGCCCAAGAAAGAAATCATTCAGGTGAATCTCGCTGCAGCCAATCCCAATCTCTCTCCCGCCACCCGGTTCGGCAATCTGGTGTTCCTGGCCGGCCAGACCGGGAGACACCCGGTTTCCGGGGAGGTTGGCAACGGCGTTCGCGAGCAGACGAATTACGCCCTTCAGCGCGTCAAAACGATTTTGCAAGCCGCGGGCACCTCGCTCGAGAACGTCCTGACCGTGACCACGCATCTGACCAAGCGGGAAGACCTTCCAGCGTATAACGAGGAGTACGCCAAATTCTTCCCGACCAACAAGCCGGCCAGGACCACCGTGGAAGTGATGTTGAACTCCTCCGATCTTCTCGTGGAGATCACCGTAACCGCCTGCATCTCCGATTAACGCTAGGGAGCCGGGCGTTTCATTCGTTACGCCTGACGGTTTGCCCTCGGCCTCTGAATCGTGAACTCTGATCTCCGACGTTTCCGGCTCCCCGCTCCGTGCTCACTGCTCCCGGCTCCCCTCTGGTTCTCTCCTCTTGTCGCCTTATCGCCCGATCGCGGTAGAGTCGAAGCCAGGAGAACCTATGGAGATTAGAGCGAGTTTTGTCAAAGACGGAAATTGGTGGGTTGCCTGGACGGACGATGTGCCAGGGCGCTTACCCAAGGACGGTCCTTGGATGAGACGCGTGAAAATCTCATTCATGCTATTCGAATGATCCAAGAGCCCGTTGATTTCACGAAGCTTCCATACCCCGCCACACCGAAATCGCCGGACCTTCTAGCCCGAAAAATGTGCCGGCAACTTGGAATACCTGACACAATAGACCGTTTCTTTAGTGATTGAACTTTTCTAAGGCGGGAGAGACATCATGTGTTCTATGGCCCGCGAACAGACCGCTTTTGATCTGCGGGTAACTCTCGCTTGTCCACCTTTTTTTCCTCACGCTCACTGTTCGTTCCCACGGTAACTATTAACGACCTTTCGGGAATTCTCGAAAGGTGAGATTTGTCGTTTGAGGTGTTTGTTGCCGTTATTCTCCTTTTCGGACCATCGGTTGCCGCTAAACCGCGCTTCGTTGGGTTCTTATTGACCGACTCGCATCTGCACAATTGTGCAAACGTGCAGGGTGCATGAGGCGAGGTACTGGAAAAATCCGCGCCCGCCCGCGACTCAACTGAGATGACCTCTCAATTACGACCTTTCGGGAATTCCCGAAAGGTGAGAGATTGCTTAGCAATTGGAACAAGCCGAGTATTTCGAGTCCCCCACCCAAGCACCTAAGACCCAAGCGACCCAACAGCCAAACCCCCAGGGTGCCGGATTTTGACTTTTCACTCACCCGCGTGTCATCGGAGCGGAACCGGTGTTTGGTGCGGGTTTGATCAGTGCCCGCCTAAACCGCGAAGAACGCCCAAAACTAGATCCCAAACCACTGGCATCGGTTTTGCTGTTTGATGGCTTTCACCAGGATTTACCGAAACATTAGGAAATCCAAGACGGGATTTAGCATGGCGAAAGTCTTGGGCTCACCTGCCCGATATGTCACTGATCAAGCCGTAAAGAAATACCAAACGCAGTTCATCGTGCTAATAATGGCAGCTATGGCTATGGCATTTATTGCCGGGTGGGCCTTCGCAATGCGCAAAAGCGCCTATGCCCCAATCGCGATTGTTCTCTTGGGCCTTTCAATTCCCTTTATTGTGAAATACGCGAATAAGATGATCGACAAACTCGAACGGGATCGGCTAAGTTTTCGAAAAGGGGCTACAGGCGAGGCTACTATCGGATATATTCTTGAACGCCTTCCGGATCACTACCAGGTGATCCATGACGTGAAAACCCCTTCCGGGAATATAGACCATGTGGTAGTCGGTCCCACGGGCGCGTTTGTCATTGATACGAAGAATTGGAAAGGTGTCGTGACTGGTGACGGAAATGGCGGCCTTCTGCTTAACGGCAAGTCAACCCCCAAGTCGGAGATCAAGAATCTCACGAGGACGATTATGGACCTTAAGGACAAAATCAAAGTCCTGAATGGAATGGACCCGTACATTCAAGGTGTCCTCGCATTCCCCTCGGCCCATGTCGATGCAAAATGGGGTCAAACAGGTCACGTCCACTGTGTAAGGGAAGAACACCTTCGTGACTATATCTCCGACAGCAAGAGGGGCAGACAGCTTACGTCCGAAGAGGTAGACGCCATATCTCGCGCAATTGGTGCCCTGGCAAGCATGGACAAGGAGTTCAAATCAGCCAGCCAAAGCTAGGCTTAGATCCCTTTCCGTTTTCATCTCTGTTTTTAAGGCTCAGCTTGCGATCCTCTATCCTCAATCCTTTATCGGCGAGCGGGAGCTGGTGAAGGGAATGGACCAACTCTGTTTACGACCTTTCGGGAATTCCCGAAAGCTGGGGAAATGCTTGACAGGGAAATTGGATTTGCCGCATATCGCTCTTTATGGATGAAAGTAACTATCGGGAATCGCGCCTATGCCGGCTGCTCGGAAATCCTGTCGTCTACCGCATGACTGTTCTGCTGGCGAAAAATGGACCGTTAACTCCGGCTCGGCTTGCTGAGCTGGCGGATCGCTCGGTTCAAACGGTAAGCGGTCATCTGGCCAGGCTCAGAACGGCGGATGTGGTTCGGTATGAGGCCAAAGGGAGGCAAACGCGCTACTGGCTGAAACATGAAAGAGACGTCAGAGCGCTGCTTAAAGTTCTCGGAAACGTGGTGAGAAGGTCGAGCCGGCTGAAGTAGGTTCTATTTACGATCTTTCGGGAATTCCCGAAAGGTGAGAGAGGACAGATCCAACCTTGCCGCTTGCTGCACAACATGCAATTCACTGAAGCGGGATTACGTGCCGCGTGGCGATAATCGCGAGGAACGGCTTGCCGACGCTAGCAGATATATCCGCGAGCAGTGTGAGCTTCAGGGAGTAATGTGGAACAAGTACGGCGAGTTGATGGGGAGGTAAGTCGGCGCGACTGAGGTCGCCTCTCATTACGATCTTTCGGGAATTCCCGAAAGGTGAGAGATAGCTGCGCAATCGAAGGGAATGGGACCGGCCTCTGTGGTGAAACCGATCACCGACAAGAGGAGTAGCAAAAAGCTCACGGCCAAGGAGGTAGACGCCATAGCCCATGTAATTGGTGCTCTGGCAAGCATGGATAAAGAGTTCAAATCAAACAGCCAAACCGAGGCTTAGATCCCTTTTCGTCTGGAGACGATCCACGAACACGATCACGACTTCCAGCTCCTGCTCCCTGCCGTCTTTCTCCCACATAGTTCTTCCCCTATATTCCGCCCTTGTCATCAGACCCCCAAATCGCTTACAATCCGCGGAACAATCAAGGGCGGGCTCTCCGCGTTCCAGCAACCAATGCAAGTGAGTAATCCGTTTTTCGAACGTCCCATCCTTAACTCTCCATACGAATACCCAGCTAGACACTGGGAACTCGACGACCAGGGTCAGCCAACTCAGCGACTTATCGACCGCCGGCGCCGCGCGGAGTTCATCACGCCGATTCCGAAACCCAGAAAGCGAAAAGGACCGGCCGGTCAACAGCAGATAATTTTTGACGAAGGAAAAGGGCTTTCTACCCAGAAACAGCAATACGACATCACCGCCATCATCAACCGCGTTCGCCAAGAAGTGGACCAATGGAGAAGTTTGACGACTCCCGCGAAAGTGACGGCCGAAACCGCGCGCTTATTGCAGCATTGGCGGCACCACAAGTTTAACGATATTCGCCCATTCTTTTGTCAGGCCGAGGCTGTCGAGACCGTCATCTGGCTCACTGAGGTCGCGCCTCATTTCGTGGCAGGGAAAAGCATACTGGAACATCTTGCCGCATCGAACCGGGAGGCCAACCCCGAACTGCTGCGTCTGGCGCTGAAGCTCGCGACGGGCGCAGGCAAGACGACGGTTATGGCCATGCTCATTGCGTGGCAAACTATTAACGCTGTTCGCCAACCAGGCAGCAGGCAGTTCACGCGCGGATTTCTTGTTGTCGCACCCGGTCTCACGATCAAGGACCGCCTTCGCGTTTTGCAGCCAAACGATCCGGACAGCTATTACGAAAATCGCGAATTAGTTCCGCAAGACCTGCTTGAAGACATCAACCGGGCCAAGATCGTCATCACCAACTTTCACGCGTTCAAACTGCGCGAGCGCCTCGAAGTCTCCAAAGGCGGTCGCGCCCTCCTCCAGGGTCGCACGGGTACGGAACTCGAGACCACCGAGACCGAAGGGCAGATGATTCAGCGCGTCATGCCCGAGCTCATGGGCATGAAAAATATCCTCGTGCTCAACGATGAGGCACATCACTGCTACCGTGAGAAGCCACGTGACCCGGACGAGGAAGAGCTGAAGGGCGATGAGAGAAAGGAGGCCGAAAAGAACAACGAAGCTGCGCGCCTCTGGATCTCCGGCCTCGAAGCTGTGAAACGCAAGGTTGGCATGTCGAGGGTCATCGATCTCTCTGCGACACCGTTCTTCCTCCGCGGCTCCGGTTACGCCGAGGGCACGCTCTTCCCCTGGACGATGAGCGACTTCTCACTTATGGACGCCATCGAGTGCGGCATCGTGAAGCTGCCGCGGGTGCCCGTTGCCGAGAATATCCCCGGCAATGAGATGCCAGTCTATCGCAACCTCTGGGAAAACATTCGCAACGATATGCCCAAGAAAGGCCGGGCCAAAGGAGGCGAGCTTGATCCGCTCAAACTTCCGACCCGGTTGCAGACCGCGCTTCAGGCTCTTTATGGCCACTACGAGAAAACCTTCCGTCTCTGGCAGGAGAAGAAGATCCCCGTGCCGCCGTGCTTCATCATCGTTTGCCAGAACACGGCGATCTCCAAGCTCGTTTACGACTATGTCTCCGGCTTTTACCGAAAACACGAAAACGGCACATCGACGTTTCACAATGGAGTTTTACCTCTCTTTCGCAACTTCGACGAGATAACCGGCAACCCGCTTCCTCGTCCGAATACGCTTTTGATCGACAGCGAACAACTCGAAGCCGGCGACGCTCTCGACGAGAACTTCCGCGCCATGGCCGCCGACGAAATCGAGCGCTTCCGCCGCGAGATGATCGAACGTACCGGCGACGCGCACGCGGCTGAAAACATCACCGATCAGGAACTGCTCCGCGAGGTCATGAACACCGTCGGCAA
>JACQUW010000402.1 GCA_016210115.1 Deltaproteobacteria bacterium
AGCTAAATACCAAGAGGCTAGAGATACTCAAGGACGCGGTCCCCAAGCTCGCCCGAGTTGGACTTCTGCGACCGCCCGGAGACAGCATATCATTAGACCTGCAACTGAAAGAGCTCAGGGCCGCGGCTCCGGCACTGAAGCTAAAATTGGAGGAGATCGAGACTCAACCCGACCCCAAAGGTTTAGAGAGCGCCTTTCAAACCGCAAAGCAGAAGCAGGTCAACGCGATTATGACGACCACCACTCGCCCCTTTTTCGCCGAAAGAAAGCGGATCGTCGAGCTTGCCGGCAAATACCGATTGCCGGCTATTTACTTCCAGAAGGAGTTTGTCGATGAGGGCGGCCTGATGTCCTACGGGGCGGACTTCGATGACCTCTATCGGCGCGCGGCTGTTTACGTGGACAAGATCTTGAAAGGCGCCAAGCTGGCCGATTTGCCGGTGCAGCAGGCGACGAAGTTCGAATTCGTCATTAACCTTAAGGCAGCAAAACAAATTGGTCTGACCATTCCCGTCCGCGTGCTGGAGCGGACCAATAGAGTGATCATGTAAGCCAAGGACGGAACGAACACGACTCGAGTTTACAAAGGTAGGAACTAGTGAACGAAAAAATAGTAGGCTTCGCACTCGCTGTGCTGTTAGCCACCGGCACGTTTGCCGAATCTCAGAATACTCCTCGATTAGGCTTCTTATTGCCTCAATCCGCTTCGTCCGAGCCTGACCGCTCGCGGATCAGGGCTTTTCAACAAGGGCTAGCGGAGATGGGTTACGTTGAAGGGAAAAATATCACGATCGAATACCGATCTGCAGACGGAAGGCTTGATCGCTTGCCAAGGTTGGCAGCCGAACTGGTGGCTCTCAAAGTAGATGTAATCGTAACGGGAGGGAATGAAGCTATTCGGGCGGTAAAAAACAAAACCTCGACAATTCCTGTTGTCATGGCTTTCGGCGGCGACCCTGTCGGGAGCGGCTTTGTCGCAAGCCTGGCGCGGCCGGGAGGAAATATCACAGGATTGACGAGCATCAGCCAACAGTTGGTTGGAAAACGGTTTGAGCTCCTTGCAGAGATCGTTCCGCGCCTCTCGAAAGTAGCGATCCTGTGGAGTCGAGAGAATCCGCTCCGCGGGTCTTCTTTGAAAGAAGTGGAGGATGCGGCAAAAGCATCAGGGGTGGACCTCCAGAAGTTCGAAATGGAAAGTCCGGCAAATTTAGAGCGCGCGTTCACCACAATGAAGCAAGGAGGGGCTCGAGCTGTTGTCATTTTACCAGGGGCGTTCGGGACGACTCACCGAAAACAGATTGTGAGCTCTGCGGCCAAAAACCGGCTTCCGGCGATTTACAGTGACAGGCGATTTGTCGAAATCGGCGGACTCATGTCCTATGGCGCCGTACGCACTAATGAGTTTCGCCGGGCGGCGGTCTATGTGGACCGAATCCTTCAAGGCGCCAGGCCTGCCGACATTCCCGTCGAACAGCCGACGAACTTCGAGCTAATCATCAACTTGAAGACGGCGAAACAAATCGGCCTGACGATTCCGCCCAACGTGCTGGCGCGAGCGGACAAGGTCATCAAATGACAGAGATCAGAGGACAGAAGTCAGAGGTCAGAGGTCTGGGATCATAACCCGGAGGTCCGAAATTAACCCGCGAATCCGGCGCCTCGAACATGTTTTCTGCGTCATCTCGGCATCTGTGCTATGGCGGATTTCCGATCTCCGACTTCTGATTTCTGGTTTATGCGCTTTGCTCTTTGCGCGTAGCGTCCCTGTCGAGGCGCAGCAGCCGGCGAAAATCCCGGAGCAGGGGCGTTTGCGCCGGATCAGCGGTTGCCGCCGCGGGACGGAGGGGCTTCTGCCTTGTTTCCTCTCGTACTGCTAGCTACAATACGTATAAGAACACATATTGGTCAACTTTTTCTGCATACCCCCTCCAGTTTCATCACGCTTGACGAGCGGGTCTATGACGGACTGCACAAAGTCGTGGGGCGGCGTCGTATTAGCCGGTTCCTAGAGTCTCTGGCGCCACACGTGATTGGGCGGGATCTGGAAGCCGCCTATCGTGAGATGGCGAAAGAAGAAGCCCGGGAAGAGCAGGCTCTGGAGTGGGCTGAAGCTACGGTCGGGGATGTCGCCAATGAAACGCGGTGAGGTATGGTGGATCAATTTCCAACCCGCGGTAGACGGGGAAATTCAAAAACAGCGGCCCGCCGTGATTGTGAGTAATGACGCCTCAACAAGTAGCTGAACCGTATTCAAATTGTGCCTTTGACCAGTTCGGTGGATCACCTTTATCCCAGCGAAGCATACGTCACCATCAAAGAGAAAAAAAACAAAGCCATGGCAGATCAGCTTACGACTGTAAGCAATAGACGCGTACGGAATCGAGTGGCTCGTTTGTCCGGGTCGGATCTACATGCGGTTGAACAGGCAATCAAACTACAGTTGGGACTGACTCCGTGAGAAAATACCGGGCTGCGGCCAGCCTCAGAGTTCATTATGAGCCAACCTGCTGACCTGTACCCGGGCATCTCACGTACGTCGACAACTCCTCAAAGGCGCCAAGCGCGGCGACCTTCCTGTATAGCAGGCGACGAAGTTTGAGTTCGTCATTAATCTCAAGGCGGCGAAACAAATTGGCCTGGCGATTCCATCGAACGTGCTGGAGCGGGCGTCAGGTCATAAAGTGGCAGGGAGCAGTTAGCAGTAAGAGAACGGAGATAAACTGATGATCAGAGCAATTTTTGTTCTTATCTGCTTACTGCCTACCGGCTTTCTGCTTACTGGTTCAGGGGCGGAGCAGCCGAAGAAAATCCCGCGCATAGGCTATCTATCAAATCTCTCGTCTTCCTCTGATAGCCGTGCCGAGCAACTTCGCGTGGCCCTCCGCGACCTTGGCTACATTGAGGGAAAGAACATCGCCATCGAGTACCGTTATGCGGAAGGGAAGCGCGAGCGGTTCCCTGACCTTGCCGCCGAGGTGGTGCGCCTCAAGGTTGATGTCATCGTGATATCGGGAGCCGACCCGCTAATCCTGGCGGCGAAGAATGCGACCAAGACGATTCCAATCGTTATGCTGGGCATTGGGAGCGACCCTGTCAAAGCAGGCCTGGTTGAAAGCCTCGCCCGCCCCGGCGGCAACATTACGGGGTTACAAGCCTTGGTAGAGAACTAGGGCGTAGGATGGGTTGAGGCGCCTAGCGCCGAAACCCATGGCCCGCTCGACGTCGGATCGCTACCGGAGCGATGGGTTTCGCTACGCTCAACCCTGCGTACGACTAGCATCATGCTTAGCGCGCGGGCGAAAAGGGGCATTCTACTTTTCTTCAGAAATGAGTTTCGCGGCGGCAGAAGCCGGAACATACTAAGAACCGCACGCGCCTCGGTCGGAGGAAATCCCCTGTACGTTGAACGCAGTTCGGCTTAGAGGCAAACTTGCGCCACGACGGTCTGCCTCAGAAGACAGAAAAAGTAGAATGTACCCTTTTCATCAACCAGAAGAATTAATCTCGGGCGCTATTGTAATGTAGACCTAATCAGTCGATAATCTCTCAAAAGGATGATGACTCCTTTCCTGGTCTTGCACATCTAGTTCTACACGCCCGCCGCCTCGCTTCCAGCAAGTCAGTCGATTCGGCGGGAGACCGCATACATTGACAGAGGAGAAGATTCACCGGTCATCCCTCCTCTTAATGGCCTCTTGTCCCCAGAAAGACAGAATGGGAAGCTTTTAGAACAAAGGCCGACCCCTGTTAATTCCGCTTCATAGGTGGCACGGCGACAAAAAAGGCGCGAACTCCGCCGACGTTTCCGTGGAGCAGCCGAGTGGTGATCAATCGGAATGTGGACAGACTATCGGACCTGCAATTCCGCCGGATTTGGCAGCGCGAGCGGATACGGTAATCCAGTGAGCGTGTGGGAGTCGAGCGGTAACTGGATCGAGACAGAGAGACAAATGAAGAAAAAAAGCATCATCCTTCTTTGTGCTATGCTCTTTGGGCTTTGCTATCCCGCCGAGGCGCAGCAGAGAACGAAAATCCCGCGGATCGGTTACGTGTCAACAACCGGCGGCGCTGCCAATCACGGGCCCTACGTCGAGGCACTGCGGCAAGGGCTGCGAGATCTCGGTTACGTTGACGGGAAAAACATTGTGATCGAGTATCGCGGCGCTGAGGGAAAGGGAGACTCTATCCCAAGCCTCGTGAACGAACTCGTGCATCTCCACGTCGATGTCCTTGTCGTCCCAACGAGTCTATCGGCGATCCGCGCAGCCAAGCAGGCGACTAAGACGATTCCCATTGTCATGGTGACTCTAGTGGATCCAGTCGCGAATGGGCTAGTCGGTAGCTTGGCGCGCCCCGGTGGGAATATCACGGGTCTCGCCACACTTCAGCGGGACCTGAGCGGGAAGCGGCTCGAATTGCTTGCGGAGGTGGTTCCGAGGATATCGCGCGTTGGAATCCTTCGGGGTGCGGACGGTACAATGTCGGCTCTTGGTTTCAAAGAGTATGAGACTGTGGCCGGCGGACTAAAGATACAGCTTCAATCCTTGGAAGTGCGAGGTCCGAACCCCAATTTCGTGGGCGCATTCCAAGCTGCGGCTAAGGGAGGCTCGCGCGCAGTCATCACGATTACGAATAACCTGCTATTTCGTAACTCGAAGCGGATTACGGACCTAGCTATGAAGAACCGACTGCCTTCAATGTACGAGGGCAGTGCTTGGGTAGAGGCCGGTGGCCTGATGTCGTATGCAGCCAACGATCTTGAGCTATTTCGCCACGCCGCCACGTATGTAGACAAAATTTTGAAAGGCATCAAGCCGGCCGATCTTCCTGTGGAGCAGCCGAACAAGTTTGAGTTCATCATAAATCTTAAAACCGCCAAGCAGATCGGATTAACGATTCCAGCCAATATCTTGGCGAGAGCAGATCGAGTTATCCGATGATCCCGCAATCCAAAATCGGAAATCAAAAATCCAAAATCATGAGGGTGATTCCGCCAAACGTGCTGGCGCGGGCGGATAAGGTGATCAAGTAACAGTTATCAGTGACCAGTGATCTTTTAACAGTGAAAGAACAGGAGAGGAAAAACAGATGATCACGAGAACCGGTATTCTTTTCTGTGCACTGATCACTGTCTTGCTGATAATTGCCCCTCCCGCTGAGGCGCAGCAGCCGAAGAGAGTCCCGCGGATAGGGGTCGTGTCCGCGGATGGCGATCGCTCGACTCCAGGCCCTCAGGTTGAGGCATTTCGGCAAGGGCTGCGGGGTCTCGGCTACGTTGAGGGAAAAAACATCCTGGTCGAGTATCGCTATGTTGAGGGAAAATCGGACCGTATCATCCCGGGTCTCGTGGCCGAACTCGTGCAACTCAAGGTCGATGCGCTTGTTATGAGACCTCGACCAGCGATCCGGGCAGCCAAGCAGGCAACAAAGACGATCCCTATTGTCATGGTGACGACTCAGGATCCGGTCGCGGCAGGATTCATTTATAGTCTGGCGCGCCCTGGCGGAAACATCACGGGGATAACCACACTTCAGCGGGAGCTGAGCGGAAAGCGGTTGGAACTGCTTAAAGATGTCCTGCCGGGGCTCGCGCGGGTCGCTGTTCTTATGCGCGCGGAGCAGGGGACTTATGATTACGAATGGTACGAGGCTCCGGCCCGCGCACTAAAGATACAGGTTCAATTGGTAAGGGTAAGAGATGAGTCTGATTTTAACGCGGCATTTGAATCAATGCCCAAAGCGCGCACGGGCGGGTTCATCGCCGTTAGCGGTTCCTTGTTCAATCGTCAGGCAAATCGGATTGCGGATCTTGCCATAAAGAACCGCCTGCCTTCGATATACGAGAGACCTGACTACGTACAGGCCGGCGGCCTTATGTCCTATTCAGCGAACGATACTGACAGTTTCAAGCGCGCGGCGATTTATGTTGATAAAATTCTAAAGGGTGCCAAGCCTGCCGACCTGCCGGTCGAGCAGCCAACGGAGTTTGAATTGGCAGTCAACCTGAGGACGGCGAAGCAGATCGGCCTCACAATTCCGCCAAACGTGCTTGCGCGGGCGGACAAGGTGATCAAGTAATTTTGGATTTTGATTTTGGATTTCGGATTGAAAACCAGGAGAAGAAGCCTATGAAGCGATTTCGTTCGCAGTCTCTATCGGAGAATCCAAAGAATCCAAAATCGGCAATCCAAAATCCAAAATGGCTGGGGCTTTCGCTAATCGCTTTCGTGCTCGTGATGGTTGCGGCGGTGGCTTGGGCGCAGCAGCCGAAAGTTTACCGGGTTGGGTTTTTGCGCGGTGCACCACCTGTAGAATCTCATATCCAACTTTTCCGACACAGCCTAAAGGATCTCGGCTATATTGAAGGCAAGAACACCATCGTTGAATACCGATGGGCGAGAGGCAAGGTCGATCAGTTGCCCCGTCTCGCCGCCGAACTGGTTGGCCTTAAGCTTGATGTCATTGTTGCAGACGGTTCGCGCTCAACTCAAGCCCTCAAAACTGCGAGCAGCACGATCGCTATCGTCATGCAAAGTGGAAACCCTATCGAGTTGGGATTTGTTTCTAGTCTGGCGCGACCAGGTGGAAACGTTACCGGATTGACAAGCATCAGCGGAGAATTAGGCGGAAAACTTTTGGAGCTGCTGAAAGAAATTCTTCCGAGACTCACTCGGGTTACCGTCATATTGCCGGACTCGCGAGCCTCTACGGCGTTTCTGAAAGAGACGGCGACTCCGGCCCAAGCATTAAGGGTGCAGCTTATACCTCTGAAATTTCGAGCCATCGATGAACTCGAGCGCACGTTCCAATCTGCCATTGAAGGACGAGCGGAGGCCATTATCGAAAGGCTCGGGCCCGCTACTCCTTTCCCGCAACGCAAGCGAATGGCGCAACTAGCAACGAAGAATCGCCTCCCGGCAATCGGACAATCGGAAACCTGGGCGGACGATGGAGGACTCGTCAGTTATGGGCCGGACCGTGCGGATATGTACCGGCAATTTGCCATGTACGTTGACAAAATTCTCAAGGGCGCCAAGCCCGCCGATTTGCCAATCGAGCAACCGACTAAGTTTGAGCTCGTGATCAACCTCAACACGGCGAAACAGATCGGTCTGACCATTCCGCCTAATGTGCTGGCGAGAGCGGATAAGGTGATTCGGTGAGGCGTGAGTGGTGAGGCGTAAGGCGTGAGGAAAATAATGACAAAGCAGATTCTTGGATTTGTGCTCAGCGCTATGCTCTTTGCGCTTGGCGGTTCCGCAGAGGCGCAGCAGCCCGGGAGAATTCCCCGGATAGGAATTCTGTTGCCGTCCTCCGCGTCCTTCATGTCGGCCCGGGTCGAAGCATTTCGCCGACGGCTGCGCGAGCTTGGCTATGTCGAAGGAAAGAACATTCTCATTGAGTACCGTTATGCAGAAGGGAAACGCGAACGGGTGCCTGACCTTGCAGCCGAGCTGGTCCGCCTCAAAGTTGATGTCATCGTCACCACTGGCCCGGGCATTTTAGCTGCCAAGAAGGCGAGCGCGACAATTCCCATCGTATTCGGCGCTGCGAGCGATCCAGACGGAAGTGGGCTCGTTTCCAGCCTGGCACGACCAGGCGGGAATATCACCGGTCTTTCCAACATTACGCAAGATCTAGATGGCAAACGGTTGGAGCTGCTCAAGGAAGCCTTCCCTAAGGTTGCCCGGGTGGCCTTCCTCTGGCAACCGGGTGGCACGAGGGGAAACCGGCCTCTCACAGAGATGGAGGCTGCGGCCAAGGCGTTGGGACTCAAACTTCTATCGCTCGAGGTGCGAGGCCTTGCCGATTTTGAGAGCGCATTTGCCCGAGCGAAAAGGGACGGCGCCCAGGCGCTCATTACGAGCACAGGTGGACTTATCAATACTAAGC
>JACQUW010000403.1 GCA_016210115.1 Deltaproteobacteria bacterium
GTGGATGAACAGGAGGTCATCGAGCCGGGCGACGTCATTATCTCCAATGACCCGGATTCCCAGGGCCAGCATCTGAATAATGTCGTCGTGATGACCCCGATTTATTTCGAGCATAAGCTGATCGCCTTTTCGTGCGTGCGTGCCCATTGGCAGGATATCGGAGGAGCCACGGTAGGCTCCACGGGAACGAGGACGACGGACATCTTTCAGGAAGGCCTACAACTCAGAGCTATCAAGGTTTATCAGAAGGGAGCGCCAAACAAAGAGGTCTTGAAAATTATCCGCAGCAACTCTCGGTTCCCGGAAATCACCCTGGGAGATTTCAATTCTCAAATGGCAGCCTGCAAATTGGGAGAGAGGCGCCTGAGCGCGCTGCTCACAAAATACGGGCTGGAAAATGTCACGGCGGCGATTCATGAGGGTTGGGACATGTCCGAAAAGGCGGCGCGAGCCGCGCTTCGAGAGATTCCTAGAGGCGAGTACGGCGCGGAATCCTTCCTGGACAACGACGGTGTAGAGTTGGAAAAGACGGTCGAGATCAAGGTTCGGATCAAAGTCGAAAGTGAAAGAATGATCATCGATTTCTCCGAGATCGCCGATCAGGTCAAAGGCCCGATCAACAGCGGTTATTATGGGGGAGCTTTGAATGTGGCGAGGATTGCGTTCAAATGCCTCACCACGCCTCATCATCCCTCCGATGAAGGATGCTTCCGGCCTCTGGAGGTCATATGCCCCAAAGGAAAAATGTTGAATGCCCGGCCGCCGGCTGCGTTGGCTCATTGGTCGGTCCCTTTTCCCACGATCCTCGACACCATCTTCAAAGCTCTCTCGGAAGCCATACCCCGTCGGATTCCTGCTGCTACCAGAGGCGACGCGAGAGGCGTCGGCGTTACCGGTTATAATGAGGCGCAAAGAAAGTTCTTCCATCTCAGCCCGATGCATATGGGCGGTCACGGAGCAAGGCCAGGGTTTGACGGCCCCGCGCCCAAGTGCGCCATCCAACAGGGAGACGAGCACGCGGTCCCCATCGAGGTCAGCGAAATCAAATCGCCGGTGATATTCGATTCGGTTCGGTTGCGCCAGGATTCGGGAGGAGCTGGAAAATTCAGGGGAGGGCTCGGAATCGATGTGGTTTTCAGTTTGGAGATCGATGGAAAGCTGCGCAACATGATGATTCGATCCAGGTGCTTGCCGTGGGGCGTTTACGGCGGGAAGAACGGAGCCGCAAACGAGGCTTATAGAACAAATCCCGATGGAACAGAAGAGCGTCTGCCTCGGGCTACGGATCTTCCCCTGCCGGCCGGGCAGAAAGTTCTGCTTAGAACAGGGGGCGGAGGAGGATTTGGCGACCCGCTCGAGCGGGAGGAGGAAAAAGTGCTTGATGATGTGCTGAATGGGTACGTGTCGTTGCGGGCCGCAGAGGAGGATTATGGAGTCGTGATTGACTCGAAGAATTTCTGCGTCGACAAGGAGGCCACCGAGGCCAGGCGAAAAGCGATGAGGGGGGTGGCTCGGGCATGATTCGGATTGCTACGGATGTTGGAGGAACGTTTACGGACCTGGTCGCCTTCGACGAAGAAACCAAAAAGCTGACCGCGACGAAAGTCTCAACGTCTGTCGATATTATTCGAGGATTGATTGAGACCATTGAAAAGAGCCGGCTTGCGCCGGCTTCGGTAGATTTCTTTTTGCACGGCAGCACGATTGCAATCAATACGGTCATCGAGCGCACCGGCGCCAAAGTCGGATTGCTGACGACCCAGGGTTTCGAGGATCTCATCGAGATCGGAAGAGGAAACATTGCCAACTCTTTCGATCTCCTCTTTTCCACGCCTGAGCCTCTGGTGCCTCGAATATTCCGGATCGGGGTCGTTGAGCGAGCGCTTTATACAGGCGATATCCGGCAGGATCTTGATCTCCCGGACGCAAAAAAGAAAATATCCGGTCTCTTGGCACAGGGTGTCGAGGCGATCGCTGTCTGTCTCCTTCACTCTTATGCCAATCCCGCTCATGAGCTGGCGTTAGAAAAACTCATCCATGAGCTGGACCCTTCCTGTTTCGTGTCGGTCTCCAGCAGACTCCTGCGCCAGTACCGGGAATATGAAAGGACCTCTACGGCCGTGCTGAACGCCTACGTAGGCCCCCGGGTGAAGGTCTATTTGGGCAGTCTTGAGTCCCACCTGTTGAGGAGCGGATTCCATGGAACCGGCCTGATCATGCAGTCAAACGGCGGCACCATGTCACTCGATGTCGCCAAAGATCAGCCCTGTTGGACGATGGAATCCGGACCGGTCGGGGGAACCATTGGAGCCTCTGTTCTTGCAGGCAGCCTGAGGTTCGAGAACGCCATAGCTTTCGACATGGGCGGAACGACTGCAAAGGTGAGCACGATACAAAGGGGGGAAGTGACCCTGACCGACGGCTACTATATCGGCGGTTATGAAAAAGGGTTCCCCCTGCAACTGCCGGTTGTCGACATTCTCGAAGTCGGATCCGGAGGAGGCAGTATTGCCTATACGGATGAAACCGGGGCGTTGAAGGTCGGCCCCCTAAGCGCGGGAGCCGTGCCGGGGCCGGCCTGTTACAAACAGGGAAACACAAGACCGACGGTGACTGATGCAGACCTCGTTCTTGGAAGATTGAACCCGAATTATTTTTTAGGCGGGGAAATTCATCTCGGCCTGAAAGAAGCCGAGCAGGCGATAGAGAGCGCCGTGGCCAGAGCTTTGCACCTGGATCTCACTCAAGCCGCTCATGGCATCGTCAAGCTTGCGGATACCAACATGGCCAATGCGGTAGGCGTTATGACCGTTGAGAGAGGATATGATCCGCGAGAGTTTGTGTTGGTGGCGTATGGAGGGGCAGGCCCATGCCACGCAGTCTCGGTAGCCGCAGAGCTGGGCATACGGAAAGTCGTCGTTCCCAGACTGCCGGGAAATTTTTCCGCTTTCGGGATGCTCTTTGCCGATGTCAAACATGAATACGTCTTGAGTTACGTAACCCTGCTCAGCGAAGTCGAGTCGACCGCGCTGGAATCGTTATTCGGGAATTTAGAAGGACAGGCTTTGGATTCTATCAAGAAAGAGGGGTTCCGGGAGAAAAACGTCTTGATCAAGCGGGCCCTGGAAATGAGGTACGCGGGACAGGAGTTTACCCTTGTGATCCCCGTCCTGGATCGACCCCTGCACGATAAGAGCAGAGCAGCGATCAAGGACCAATTCGACGCCGTGTATGATATCCGGTACGGACACTCTTTCCCGGAAACAGCCGGGGAAATCGTCAGTATCCGGTTAGAGATTTATGGTTTATTGCCAAAGCCAGACCTGGACTGCATGACGCTCGACGGTGGGAAGGGCGAGGAAATGTTTGTCGCGGAAAGGAACGTTTATTTCGATGGGTACGGCTTTACCCGGTGCAAGATTTACCGCCGTTCAAATTTGACGGAGAGGGACAAGATTCCAGGTCCGGCGATCATTGAGGAGCCCGCTTCAACAACGGTTATTCATCCCGGAGATATTCTGACGGTTGACATGATGGGAAATCTCATCATCGATTTGAAAGTAAGTTAGGCGGGCGGCGGCTCCCCCCCACCTTGGTCCTCCCCCGCAAGGGGGGAGGAGAAATAACAGGGATCAAATACTTAACCATGCAGGTCGAGTTGGTCTTGCGGCGATAGCCGAGCCTTTTCCAAAAGTGCGTCTGCGTCGACGTTAATTCCATCCTGGGTATACCGAGTTTTTTTACGAGCATCTCAGCCTGCTCGATCATCAGTCGGCCCAGTCCCTGCCGTCGCATCTCCGGAGCGACAATCACATCCTCAACAAAGGCCCGGAAAGTTTTATCGGTAATGACCCTCGCGAAGCCAACCGGCTTGCGGCCGGACCTCGCCATGACCAGGATATCGGTGTGTTTCAACATTCTACGGATTTCAGACCGGGTCCGTTCTCTGGCCCAGTCCGCATTCCTGAAAAGAGCCGCGACGTCCGCGACGGATATCCGGTCTTTGCGGGTTGTCCATTGAATTCGCGGCGGCATGCGACCGGCGAGCGGCGATTCCCGATTTATCTCAGACTAAGACGAAGGAAAGTAGCTATGGAGGCTAAAAGCCCGCTTCAGGAAATGCCGAAGATTTTCTGGAAATCCCTGATGTGGTCTTTCAATTTCTTCCCCAGCTCAAGGGAGACGACGAAGTCCGGCGTTCCTTGAAATTCCCTGTACTTCGCCTGAATCCCCTTCATACCGACGCCTTTCCCAAGACCCGTCGCCAGAACTTTTTGCCCCTCGTCTGAGAGCACCCATGTCGTAAAGAGCAGGGCCCCGTGCGGATGAGGAGCCTTTCTCGCCACGAAGAGGGCGTTGGGCTTGATGATGCGCGGCGCCAGGACGCTAAAGCCCAGAGGCGCCCCTTTGTCCCTCATTTCAGCCGCCGTCTCTCCATTCACGGCAATTGCAATGGGATACTCCCCGGCAGCCACCAACTGCACCGTGAGAGTTCCGCCCCGCCGGAAGCTCACATCCTGACGCGAAAGTTTGGTTAGATACTCAACCGCTTTTTCTCTCCCCCAGGCCTGCTCCAAAGCCGCCAGGATGTACCCCGCCTCCGGATCGAAGAGGAGTTTCCCTTTCCACCTCGGGTTTAGAAGATCAGTATAGCTCCGCGGGACGAGCTCCGCTTTGATCTGATTCGCGTTGTACACGAGCGCAACGGTCAGATAGTACATCGTGTGCCAGTAGCCGCGCCGATCAAAGGTTCCGTCAAAGAATTTTTTGGTTTCAGGAAATGGAAGAGGCTGAACGAGGTTTTCCTCCAATAGTTGGGAGCCGTAGCTCAAGTCCACCATGATAACATCGGCAACTTGCCTTCCGGCCCGGGCCTCGGTCAGAGCGCGGTTAAGTATACCCTGGCGGGGCGAGTAGAACTGCTGCAGAGACAAAGAGGGATAGCGGGCGCTGAAAGCCTCTTTCAGGACGGCGAATTGGTTTACGGGAAGCGTGCCGTAATAAAGGATTTGCCCCTCTTCCTTCGCGCCTCTCGCAAGAGCCGCTTCCCTTTCTGTTGAACCCAGCGAGCTGATTCGAAACGCCAATTCGTCCAGGCTTGCAGCGCGCACATCCCGGAAAGTGCCTGAGAAGAACGCGGTAAAAACAAAGAAGCAAAGCCCCAGAGATTGCAGCCGAGTCTTCATGTTGTGCCTCCTGCTCGCTTTTATTGCCGCAAAAGCGGAATGTACCGCCGTCTCGCCGACTGCGGAACGGAAAATCTCCCTCGCCCCTCTTTTTCAAAGAGGAAACTGTAAAAAGTCTCACGGCAAAAGTCGATGCCTGTAAGTCCCCTCTGATTCCGCTAAATCTCCCCGTTGGGACATAGCGCTCAATAGGCGTTGCAGGTAAAAGATTGCATGCCCCAGAGATCGACTCCGCCGATGATCATATCGAGCGCGTCCAGACTGACGGCGCCTCGCGCAGGAACAACCGGAGCTCCCGGATAATTTAAAATGCGGATCTGGTCGTACGGCCCCAGAACATGATCCGGAGCGGGAAGTTCAATCCCGCGATTGCGGCTGCCCGTGCTCACCACGGCAGTGGCCTCCGGAGTGTAATAGAGCAGAGGAGAGTCTGTCCCCTCTTTACCGCCATATTCGTATCCGACCAGGACCGTTTTGATTCCTCGTCGCTCGCAGGCGCGAATCGTCAACATGACATCGACGAAGGCGTTGCCTCCTCCGACCCAGGTTATCAAGGCGCCATCGGCCCTGAGGGTTGAAGCGAGATGCGCTGTGTTTTCGGCAACAACCTCTTTGCCATGATGGGTGAGGAATCGAATCCGCTCCAGGATAACGCCGCCGAAGCTCAACCGTTTTGAGTGTTCCCGATAGAGACCGATGACGAGAGGATGATTCTGCCAATCCCATGTAGAGGGGTGATGGCCTATTCCCTGAGTGGCATTGGTGCCGAGTGCGCCGTCAAACATCTCATTGGGATGCAGAAAAGTCGCCAGAGAATCTCTGACGCAAAGGCCGTAGTAAGTCAGGCGTGAATGGGCGTGCTGGCTGTCGGTGTGACAGCCTTGAATCAGCACAATCCTGGGCACGGTAGCGGCCCGGTTCTCAAGACCAAAGGTCTCCAGCCGTTGCGGCTGAAGTCCGATCGTGGTCTCGGCCAATATCCGCGCCGTCCGATACTCGGCCTGTTGTATCGCGGTATGCGCCTCCAACTCGGAAAGTCCTTTTGCGAGCCGCAAAGTCAGAACGAGATTCACCAGCGAGCTGAAACGGGAAACCTGAGCTCCAGGACCCCACATGTCCAGAATAGCGCTGCATTCGGCGCCGGAGCCGGACCTGACCATCCCGTCGTAATCTACCGCAGTCACCACGGCCATGCCGGAGAGCCGGTGGGTTCTGCCATCTCCCACAGGAGCGACGGGGCTAAGCGTTCCCGGAAAAACCTGCCCTTTGCCCCGGACTTTGACTCTGGGTTCAACGATGTCCCTCACGCCTGTGATGCGAACCTTTTCTCCCGGGGACGCGACAGCCAGAGAGACATCGGTTAATCTCTGATCTTCCCGTAAAAGGCGACGCAGCGCGCTCTCATCCACTTCCAGAGTCCCGGCTCTGTAGCACGAAGAGGTTCCGAAGCGAATTTGGCTCACCGGAAAATCTGCCAATTCAAGAAGCATCGTCGTATCTTTTACGCTGGACTAGAATAGAAGCGTTAAAGGAGTTCTTCCAAAAAATAGCCGCAACGAACGCGACCCAAATTATCCAACGAGCTCAGTGTTGTCAACTTGACCAAAAGGAGAACGCAAGTATGAGTCAGAAATCTTCTCTCGCCTCTCTTTTTTTAAAGAGGGAACTGTTATGACCCACAGCGAAATGCGGGAAATCTCCCAGCCCCCTGTTTTTCAAAGAGCGGAACCCGTCAGTCGGAAGAAAACAATTCCAAGCACTTGCAGAGCAAAATTCCACTGTCCTTCCTGGGATGATCCCCTTTGACACTTATCCCCGCAGTAGACATATTCCCTCCTATGAGGTAATTAGAATTCACGACTCATTGCGAAAAGGCTCATCAGCTAATGGGAGGAGGCAGAAGAAGGACATGAGTAAATTACCCCGGGTAGCCTTGATTATCACTGGTGGCACGATCGATTCCGTCGGCACGGACCGCCTGGACCTTGCATGGTATATAGAAGCCGGAAAGCGGCTAAACACAGGCGAATTGCTCGCCCAACTGCCGGAGCTTGAATCGATCGCCCGCGTGGAGGAGTTTCCTTTTCGCCGACTTCCAAGCCACGCGCTCGTGGACAAAGACTGGCTCGATCTGGTTCGAACCATCCACTCGATCTTCGACGATGATCGCGCCGATGGCATCGTCATCACGCACGGAACGAATACGATCGAGGAGACCGCCTATTTCTTGAATCTCACCCTGAAGACCGATAGGCCGGTGGTGATCGTGGGCGCCATGCGCCCTTCCTCGGCGCTTAGCGCGGACGGCTATCTGAATCTGCTTAACGCCGCGCGCGTGGCGGGAGATCCATCGTCGCGCGGGCGTGGAGCACTTCTGGCCATGAATGACACGATCTATAGCGGTCGCGATGTGACCAAGACCGCCACTTACCGCGTGCAGGCCTTTCAAGGACGTGACTTGGGCCCGCTAGGCTACTCGGATGCCGACGGCAAGGTCGTCTACTATCATCAGTCGGTCAAGCCGCACACCGTGAACACGGAATTTGATGTGCGCGACCGGCAATCGCTGCCTCGCGTCGACGTCGTTGTTTCTTATGTGGGGGCCGATGGCGCGATGATCGATGCCGCAGTGGCCGCGGGAGCGCGCGGCATCATCAGTGCGGGAACCGGAGCCGGTCGTCCAACGCCGGCTGAGGATGAGGCTTTCAATCGCGCGTCAAAAAAAGGCGTGATCATCTGCATCGGAACCCGGGTGGGCTCGGGGCGGGTCGTGCGTAGTCCCGGCCTTGTGCGCCGCGGCTTTGTCGCATCCGATAATTTACAGCCCTGGAAGGCGCGCGTGTTGCTCGCTCTCGCTCTGACGAAAACGAGCGACCCGGACGAGATCCAGCGCTGTTTTAATACCTATTAAACTTAACCCCGATCCGAAAAAAGGGGACATTTATAGCCGTTTTAGAAAGGGAGGTACTATGGATCACGAGCATGAGGCAAAGCCGAAGTGGGAAGCGCCCACGGACAAAACGACCAAGGCAGGTTATGGAAAATTTCTGCGACCGAAGACTCCGTACGATGTTTTTATGGACGAGCAGGAGATCCCCATTTACCGGGAAATCGGCGTGCGCCGGGTTCAGGATCTGCCGCGAAAACCGTGGAAGCGCGTGGGTGGAAGCGGTACCTTTATTCAGCTCCTTGGCACCGAAGGTCTTTGGGGCTCCTATGTGGTGGAAGTGCCCGGCGCCGGATCCCTCAACCCGGAGCGCCACATGTACGAAGAGGTCTATCTCGTTGTCGAAGGAAGAGGAACCACCGAGGTCTGGGGCGAAGGCAACGGCAAAAAACTCACTTTTGAGTGGCAAAGAGGCTCTCTGTTTTCCATTCCGCTGAACGCGTGGCACCGGATCGTAAACGCCACGTCGAGCCCGGCCGTATTGTTTGCCGGAACAACCGCGCCCAACGTGATGAACCTCTACAACAATGCCGATTTCATCTTTAACTGTTCCTATACTTTCAAAGACCGCTTTGATCCCAGAGACGACTATTACAAACCGAACGAAGAAATCGAGCCGGATCCCGTGCGCGGACTCGCGATGCGCCGGACCAATATCATTCCGGACATCATCAATTGCGAGTTGCCGCTGGATAATCGGCGCTCACCCGGTTACCGGCGCATCGAGCCGCACATGACCGGAAACAATTTTTACCTCTGGATCGGCCAGCATGAAAACGGGCGCTATTCGAAGGCTCACGCTCATGGCTCGGCGGCCGTTCTGATCTGCCTGACGGGAAAAGGCTACACTTATACCTGGCCGGCCACATTGGGTCCGACTCCATGGAAAGACGGCAAAGCGGAATTTGTAAAACGGCAGGATTACGAGCCGGTCGGTATGGTCAGCGCCGCGCCCATGGGCGGAAACTGGTTTCATGCCCACTTCGGCGTCAGCAAAGAGGCGCTGCGGCTCACCGCATGGTTCGGGCCGAACGCTCCCGGCCGCGAGCGGGGCCGCCCGGGCGAGAAGGCGATTGATTACGGCGCTATCCACATCGAGGAGGGCGGGACGGCCATTCCCTATTGGGATGAGGATCCCTTCCTGCGAAAAGAATATCAGGAGACTCTGGCGAAAGAGGGGATCGTCTCGAAAATGGAACCGTCTCTGTACCAGAAACCATGACCCCCACCTTAATCCTCCCCCGCAAGGGGGGAGGAGATATGAACAAATCTTGGCGGGTAGGAGATAAAGATAATTAGTTACGGGCCTCTTGACACCTTCCCCCCTTGCGGGGGAAGGCCAGGATGGGGGGATATTTCACAGGAGTGGATGAGTGACTGAAAGACTGGCCTTCACGAATGCCGGCCGGCATATCGTGGAAGAGGATGAAATCAAGCTTACCAGCGTAGGAGTCGATATCGGCTCTTCCACGTCCCATCTTGTCTTTTCCCGTCTCGAAATGAGGCAGGAGGGGACGCGCTATGTGGTCGTGCGGCGCGAGATCTTAAACGAGTCAGAGATCCTTTTGACGCCTTACGTTGATGAATTTACGATCGACGTCAAGGCGCTTGGCGAATTCATCAACCGGCAATACGAAAGAGCCGGAATCCAGCGCAAGGAGGTAGATACCGGCGCGCTAATTTTGACCGGCGTAGCGGTTCGCCGGCGCAATGCCAGGGCCATTGGAGAGCTTTTCGCGAGCGAGGCCGGGCGCTTCGTCGCAGTAAGCGCGGGCGACGCGTTGGAAACGACCATGGCTGCCCATGGGTCGGGCGCCGTGGCTGATTCGGCAAAATCAGGCGGCGTGCTGATAAACGTGGACGTCGGCGGGGGCACGAGCAAAATAGCAGTTTGCGCGGCCGGCAGAGTGCGCGAGGTTACCGCAATCGATGTGGGGGCCCGGCTCATCGTTCTCGATCGAGACGGCCTGGTCACGCGTCTCGAAGAGGCGGGGCGCCTGTTCGCCAAAGCAGCCGGGCTGGATGTCGCCGTAGGGCGCAGAGTAGATCCCGCAAGGCTTGGACCCATGGTCTCGTTAATGGCCGACAGATTGTTTGAGGTCGTGAGTCTAAACCACATAACTGAGCAGACCACGGGATTCTTACGCCTGCCCCCTCTCTCCTACCGCGGAAGGGTCGACGCCATCACTTTCTCCGGCGGCGTCTCAGAGTTCATCTACGGGCGCGACGGCGGAGATTTCGGCGATCTCGGGCGGCTTCTTGCTGAAGAGGTCAAAACGAGGGCGCAGAAGCTGGGAATTCCGGTTAAGGAGCCTGCGGCCGGGATCAGGGCAACAGTCATCGGCGCTTCCCAATATACGATTCAGGTCAGCGGAAGCACGATATTTGTGGAGCCTGTGGAAGCCGTTCCTGTCCGCAATGTCCCCGTCGTGGTTCCGGAGTTTCCGTTTAACGGCGATGAAATCGATCAACGCGCCGTAAAAGCCGCCGTCTAAAAAGCTCTCGCGAGGTTGTATCTACACGAAGGCAAGCGACCGGTTGCCCTGGGCTTTTGCTGGGAAGGATCGGCCACTTTTGCGCGGTTGCAGGCCTTTTGCTCGGGCGTGAGAGACGGGCTGGAAAAAGTTCTGGACAGGGGCCATCCTTTGATGCTGGTGAGCGACGGCGATATCGGAGGCATATTGGGGCTACACTTTAAAGAGGAGATCAAGCTCGAAAGCCCGGTCATCTCGATCGACGGAGTCTCCCTCAACGAGTTTGACTACATCGATATCGGCGCCCTCATTCCTTCCTCCGGCGCCGTGCCGGTCGTGGTGAAGTCGCTTATCTTCCCGACTTCGGCCGGCTGAAATTTTCCTCTTTTTTTACCGCCGTAAAAAAGCCCGACCGGACTTCCTCCGGCCGGGCTTTTTTAGCTCGTAAAAATGTCAGTCAGGAATCCCTTTGCGTGCTTTCCACAAGCGCTAAAACTCCGCTGCGCTGCCTTTCAGGAACCGCAGGTTTGTTCAATGTGCCCTTCAAAAATTGTAAAGCGCCAAAGCCGGTGCAGGGTGGGTACATAAGTTGGACCAAAAATACTTTCTTGACATACTGATACCTCTTAAACGAGAATCGGCTGCCTGAGCCCTTTGTCAGGGCGTATTGCTCCGGTGGCGCAGGAAAGAGGTGAGGTGAACTAACTGCAAACGTTTGTGATCAGGAGGTGTAAGATGCTATTCAGCAATTCTCGCTACGGAATTGGCTTGATCGTGGTTCTCACCTACCTTACGTTCCCAAGCTTCTCAGCAACTGCCGCTGCGGCAGACCCTAAGCTCATCGAGGCCGCCAAGAAAGAGGGAGGGGAGGTCCATGCCTATGCCACATTGAGGGTGGATACATCAAAACAAGTCTGGGATCTCTTCGAAGCCAAATATCCATTCCTGAAGGTCAAACAATACAAAGCGGACAGCGATAAGATGTTGCAGCGCGTATTGACGGAATACAGAGCGGGGAAATATCTGGTGGATGTGCTGAATTTCGGGGGGTTTCATACGCAGGTTCTGATTGAGAGAGGCATTGCCGGGCCCTATCTTTCACCCGAAACCAAACATTACGCGCCCGCGCTTAAAGATAAAAATGGTTTTTGGACGACACTTTATTACAATCCGCTTACGATCGCGTACAACACTCAGTTGATTCCAATAAGCGAGCGTCCAAGGGATTGGCCGGACCTGTTGCATTCCAGGTGGAAGGGTAAAATCGCTATGGAAGGGGACCACCTTACCTGGTATGCCGCCATCCACAAACGCTACGGCGAGGAAAAGGGAAGGAAATTCATGCAGGCTTTGGCCAGGCAGGACCTTCGACTCGAGAGCTCCTCTCGCGGGATCGCGCTGCTCGCCGCGGGCGAGTTTTCCGTGTTCATCGGCCGTGGACACACAGCGCAAATATTGAAACAAAGAGGAGCGCCCCTGGACTGGATCAGAAATCCGGATCCTTTGGCCGTGCACCTTCAGACCGTACAAATCGCCAAGAACGCGCCCCATCCAAACTCCGCCAAACTTCTGATTGATTTTTTATTGTCCGAAACCGTCGCGGAGATCATCACGAAAGAGCATCGACTCTCGGGGCGGAGCGGAGTTCCGGGTATGAATCCGGCGTTCAAGGAAATCGAGGTCGAAAAGATACTGCCCCTTTCGATGGAGGAACTGCTGGCCAATTATAAGAGGTATCTTGAGGAGTTCAGAAACCTGTTCGGAAAAGGATAGGAAAAACGGAAGGAGACGCGTGATGAACAGAGCCGCGGTTGTTGGTTTGAGCGCCATCTTGGCGTTTTTTGCTCTTTACACATCTCCGGCCGTTTCGCTCGACCGAGTGCGGATCGGCTCGAGCTCCAGTGGCGTCAGCCCTAATAACGGAGCAATCTATGCGGCCGAATTGAAGGGGCTGTTTAAGAAGCATGGAATTGAAGTCGAGGTGATTGAAATCGGAGGTGGCGCGGCCAGAGGGGTGAGCGCGTTGGTGGCCGGGGACATTCAGTTTCTCGGCGGAGGGGGAGCGGCGGCGATAAGCGCCGCTCTCAAGGGAGCGGATTTGATGCTGGTAGCATCGGTCCTGAACAAGGGAATTCAGCGGGTGATGGCCAGGCCCGATGTGAAGAGCCCGGCCGATCTCAAGGGGAAAAAGATAGGCATCAGTCGCTTCGGCTCGGCTTCCCATACGGTCCTTCAAATTATGCTGAGGAGGTGGGATATTACCCCTTCGGAGGTTCAGGTGATTCAGGTCGGGTCATCGCCCGCCATGCTGACGAGCCTGGACAAGGGATGGATCGACGCGGCGGTGCTGACCGTCCCCTCCATCTTCGTTGCGGAGGATAAGGGCTACCGCGTTCTTGCGGATCTTGCAGACCTGGACATCGATTATCTCCACGAAGCCATGGTTTCCAAGCAAAGCTACCTCCGCTCCCATCGGGATCAGGCGACGAGATTCATCAAAGGCTACATCGAGGGGATTGCTTATTTCAAAAGAAACAAGAAGGAATCCGTGGAGGTGCTGCGCAGGAAGTTGAGGATGGAGCCGGGGCGTGAAGACAGATATCTCGCGCGAATGTATGATCTCTATGCAGGCAAATATTTCGATAAGGTTCCCTACCCGTCGCTGAAAGGGGTAGAGACCGTTCTGGAATTTCTCGCGAAGGAGGAACCTAAAGCCAAAGGCGCAGACCCTAAATCCTTCCTGGACAGTAGCATCGTTAGAGAATTGGAAGCCAGCGGTTTCATCAACTCGCTTTATGAGAACTAGGCAGGACCTCACGGCTGGCAGTATCCTTGGGCACGCTGTTCCCGAACGAGGCAATAAGCTTTGCTTTAACGCGATCTCAGATTCGCAGTCCCGCGTGCACCATGACATGATGCGAGCTCAGGTAAGATAGCGGCTGCGGAACACTTCTACCCTGGTCATTTTTCGCTCGATGAGCTTTATTTCATCAGGGCTCAACGCAGACCTCCACCGCTCGTCGAGCCGGATTTCATTTGAATCCTTCAGGTAAGGAGAAACGCTGCCTGAGACGAAATGGTGGATCTTATCGGCGGGACGAAGCATTTCAGGCGCGAAATCCAACCCGAGAAATCTGCAGATGCTCCGCAGCACACTTTCCGGATCGGTAGCGAGATCCTCGTAATATACGCGGAGCCCCCTTTCCCTTTGTTTCTTTACGAACCGGTCCAATCGCGCCGTCCACTTCTTATTTTTTCGCAAAGCGCGCTTCAGATTGTTGCCCCTGCTGACAGCAGAAGTTAAAGCGCCTCTTGGATCCCGAACGAGAAAAATGTATTTTTCTCCTCCATTAACCCACCACCGAGCCATGCGATAGACACGCGTTTTGGAGGTATCGACAATAAAAGCCTTTCCACAAAGCTCACCAATCCGCCTGTAGAGGTCAGGCGAAAAACGTCGAAAGTCATAACCGGCGCGTGATTCTATTTCCGGCAGAAACCGGGACCAGTAAGGACAACGGGAAAGTGGCTCGCCACATCTACAGGGCTGATGACCCTTCAGGCAGCGGTCGATTCTCGCCAGTTCGCCGACGAAGAACACGCTTCGGTGCATGTTGAGCATCCGCCCCAGCAAAGTGGATCCACAGTGAGCCACGCCTAAGACAAAGACAGGTTGGGCGCTTAACGCTTCGGTAGCCATGCTCCCAGAAATCTGGTGAGACATCATTCACACCTCCAATGTGAGGGCGTTGTGCTGGGTGAGAATGGAATCACGCTTCACGCATCGGACGGGTTTATCTCAAGACCAGGCCTCGATCGGACTTGGTTGCTTTTCCATAACGATCCACAACGTGTGTGCGTAGCGATCCAAGTAGCGCATTATTGACCGGTACGCCAGTCGACGAAATGTTCGAACCCAATAGGGTCTTGGCTTTTCGTTAACACGCACATCGATGATCCTCAGGGGATATCTCTTCTCTTGCCCCCTAATGAAATCCAACGCCTCCGATAGATTGAAAAACCATTTGTGACGGTCGGCTATTGGGGAAACGGGAAGTCCGTAATGTCCGATGGATCCGCGGCCTCTTCGTATTGGTCGCCTCGCATTTGCCCAATTGTTAGGAAGAGAAACAATCACATACGCTTTGGAAACCCGGACCAGCTCACCGAAGACAGCGTGTAAGTTATCGAGGTGTTCTAAGACATCAAGACAGACGACGCAATCGTAGGTGCAGTCACCAAATGGGAGTTTCTCCATTTTTTCCAGGTCCAAGCGCAAGTCTGCATCTCCTCCGATGTCAATTCCGATATACCTGCCGGCTGGAAGCATGGCCCTCAGAACGGCCTGATCACAGCCAACATCCAAAACGGTACCCGCCAAAAACCTCTGAAACTCCTGGACAAGATACCGATATCGGTCCTGTCTTTGCCTAAACTCTGCAATATGTACTTTCACTTTGTGGCGTGGCAGCGGTAGAGAATGGTCGCGACCGTTCCTACGAAAATACTGGATTTTTCCTAACGCTGAAAAGGGGCCCGTTTGGGGCAAAAGCCCGACCGAAGATGACTCCGGTCGGGCTTTTGCGATGCAAGTTTCAGGTCTTATTCGTTCTAGGCGTTGACCACAACCACGCCTTTGGGCTCTAAGTAATAATCCAGAGCCTCCGGACCGTGCTCGCGGCCGACGCCGCTCGCCTTAACGCCGCCAAATGGGAGCTCGTCATATCCGTAGTGGAGAGAGTTCACCCATACGTTGCCGGCCTGCAGCTTGTCGATGGCCTTGTTCGCTTGAAGGAGATTGCGGGTCCAGATCGAGGAACCCAGGCCGTAAATGGAACTGTTGGCCTTCTCGATCGCTTCATCGAGAGTCTTGAAAGTAAATACCGGAAGGACCGGACCAAACGTCTCCTCGACGCTCACGCGGGAATCTTCCGGCACATTCGTAAGCAGCGTGGGGAGATAGAAGAAGCCTTTGTCCAGATCCCCTCCCTTGGGCCGCTCGCCGCCGAACACCAGTTTCGCGCCACGTGCCCTCGCATCTTCCACCTGCTCTTCAATTTCTTTGCGCTGGGATTCAAGGTGGATGGGGCCCATGCGGGTCTCCTTGCTGATACCGTTTCCAACGGTCTTTTTCTTCAGGATCTCCGCGAGATTGCCCACAAACGATTCGGCGATGGATTCTTGCAGGAAAAGGCGCTTCACTCCGAGGCACATCTGGCCGCAATTGAAGAAACGGCCGACGTCCGCCATCTTTACAGCGAGGTCCAGGTTGGCATCGTCCATGACGATCATGGGGTCGCTCCCGCCGAGTTCCAGCGTCACTCTCTTAATCTCGCGGCCGGCCACCTCCATCACGTGCCTTCCCACCGGAGTCGAGCCGGTGAAAGCGATCCGCCGGATGCGCGGGTTGCGAAGTAACTCTTCGCCCACCGTGCCCCCTGGTCCGGTCACCACGTTGACCGCTCCTTTCGGGAGTGTTCTCTGTTGTTTGCCTTCGCCGTATGTGGCCTTCTGTATCTGCTCGATGCAGAGCAGGGTGGCAAGAGGCGTCGTGGAAGCGGGCTTTATGATGATTGTATTCCCCGCGGCCAAAGCGGGACCGAGCTTGGTTCCCATCAAAGTCAGGGGGAAATTCCACGGCACAATTCCTCCGCAGACGCCGATCGGCTGCCGAACGACCATTCCGTAAGCCCCTTTTTGGGGAAGCGGCACGTGAGAGCCTCTCACTTTGGATGCCAGCCCGGCATAGAACTCCAGACCGTGCACAAGATGATGGATCTCAAGCTGGGCCTCAAAAAGCGTCTTTCCTTGCTCTTGGCTCAAAAGCCGCCCGATTTCATCGCTCTTTTGTTTGATCAGCTCGCAGGCATTCATGAGCGCCCTGCCCCGGTCTTCCGGAGTGGTGTCCGACCATTCCTTAAAAGCAGCCCCCGCCGCTTGAATCGCCTGTTGGACGTCCTTTTCGTCTCCCTTTGGAACCCGATCAACGACTTCGCCGGTAGCCGGATTCCGCACTTCGTACGTTTCCTTGCTAACTGAGTCTACCAGTTCTCCTCCAATGAGCATTTTGGCCATAGTCTTGCCTCCCTGTTGCTTTGAATTGTTGTGAGCTTCTATCTGCCTTTGTATTGCGCAGTTCTCTTTTCCAAATAAGCCTGTACGCCTTGAGCCCCGTCCTCGCTCCCGAAGGTTTGGGCGAGCAACTCCCTCTCGAGCGCCAGGCCGTCCGGCAATGAGAGCTCGAGACCGGTCTGGATGGCCCTCTTAACTTTGCCGACTGCCAGACTGGCTTTGTTTGGCGGAACAAATTGCCGGGCGTAGTCCATCACCTGCTCCATAAAATCCTGGCGCTCGTAGATCTCATGAATCAGTCCCCACTCAAGCGCCTCTTCGAAGGCAATGGTTTTGCCCGTGGCGCACAGCTCCATCGCCCTGCTCTTGCCAATCAGGCGCGGAAGCCTTTGGGTGCCACCCATTCCCGGCATGACACCAAGATTGATCTCTGCAAGTCCGAGCCTGCCCCCCTCTTTCCTGGCGATTCGAATGTCAGCGGCCATGGCTATTTCCAGACCGCCGCCAACCGCGTGGCCATTGATCGCCGCGATAATGAGCTTCGGCGTGTTTTCCATACGCATCAGAACTTCATGGCCATGGAGGGCGAAGTTATTCTTGTAGGCCAGAGATTTTGTATTGAGCATGTTGATGTCAGCCCCGGCGGAGAAAAACTTCTCCACTTTTCCCGTGAAAACGAGAACGTGAACGTTCTCATCAAAACGGGCCTGCAAGATTGCATCGTCCAGCTCGCGCAAGAGCTCGTGAGTGTAGCTGTTAACCGGGGGACGATTGATCTCAAGAAGGGCAACTCCGTTTTCCACTCTGTACTCCACCATTTTTCCGGCTTCCATGTATACCTCCTCGTGGATTTTGAATTATCCGGCATTCTGCCGCCAAGTCAAGATAGGAGTAGCGAATGGTAAATAGCAAATGGCAAATAGCTATTGGCTGAAACTCAGAGATCAGAGATCAAAAGAGAGCGGAGCACAAGACCGTACGCTAGAAGCGATAAGCCATAACCCATTAGCTACGGTCATAAGCTATTTCCAGCCGGCTTCACCGGGCGATCTCCTCGTGCATCGGCTTGGACATTTCAGGGCTAACCGGCGCTCTATTCAGTACTCTATTAAATCCCAAGCGACTGTAAATGTCTATCTGCCGAAGAGACCGGGCAGTGCTCTGCGAAGCGTTCTGCCCCGCGGCCTCCGCGAGCTTCGCGCGGTTGGAAATTGAGCGAAAGTGTGGCATGTCTAGACCAATTTCTGTCAGGGGGAGGACGTCATGAAGTGGAAGAGATCGCCGATAAAGTGGCCTGATGGTGCTCGAATTGCGGTAACACCTTGCGTTGCGTTTGAAACGTGGCCGGAGGACCTCGGAGGTCCCGGATCGCTCCAGCAAGAAAACCGACGGGCACACCCGAAAAACGCCCCGACGAAGAAAAGCCTTGCCATTATCACTGACCGTGAATTCGGCGAGCGCGTGGGCGTGTACCGGATGATGGAGCTTTTTCAGAAAGAGGGGATCCAGACGACATTCTTTCCTACCGGAATTACCATCCAGAACTATCCGGAAGTCATTAAGGAAGCGGCCGCTCAAGGTCATGAGATCGGCACGGAGACGTGGATTCACGACTACGCCTACATGAAAAAGCGAGACAAAGAAAAAAAAGATCTGGAGAAAACCGTCAAGATCGTCAAAGAAACCGTAGGAAAGCCTCCTGTGGGCTATCTTTCCACAGGCGTGGATCCCAGCGCCGACACGGTGGAGATCATCACCGAGCTTGGATACACTTATTGGATGGACCCCCAGCACCAGGAGACGCCTTATACGCTGAAGGTCAAAAACAAGGAATTGACCGTCCTCTCTTATTACCAGGACCTTAACGACTATTCGAGCTATCAAAGGGCCGGACGCACGCCTCGGGATCTTCTGCAGATGTGGAAGGATACGTTCGATTGCCTGTACGAGGAAGGCGCTGGGGATCCGAAATTCATGATCTGGGGAAATCACCCCTTCGTCGGCGGCAGACCGTTTCGCGCGGTGTTGCTGCGCGAATTCATCCGGTACGCAAAAGGACATAGTAAAGTCTGGTTCGCGCGCGCCGGCGATATCGCCAAGTGGTACAGCGAAAATTACAGAGACGCTCAGCTCGAAGAATGGCCGAACTTTACTATCGCGGGAAGGGCCGGCAAGAAGAGCGACCTTTTGAAAATGGGATAGTTTTCAGCTCCTCTCTTGAAAAAGACGGCAGGGGAGATTTTGCGAATTTCGCTGTAAGTTTCATATTTTTTTATCGCTTTCTCGCGGCCGGCAATTCAAAAAATTTCTGACAGTGGCATCGAGCAAGAAAAAGACGCGCGGAGGGGAACTTCAGCGGGGATTACAGCGGCTCCGCGAGCTCGGCATTCCGGTTGACGAGCTGTCTCCAACGACGATTGACCAACTGAAGCCGCTCGTGGGAAGAGACAGGGAAATCGATCTCGGCGTAGCACATGTACTGGGCCGGATTGCAGATTCGGCGGCGGTAGAGGTTTTGACCGGCTTGGAACAAGCGACAGCGGACAAGGAAGTCAAGAGGGAAATCCGCCGGTCGTTGTACCGGCTCGGCCAAAGGGGCATCGTTCCTTCACAGCCCAGGGCAGAAGACACTCCACGCAGAGTGCTTCTCGGTCTGGGTCCCATCAGTGAGGGATACATTTCGTCGGTAGATGGAGCGGGAGGAAGGCTTGTCTGGCTGGTGAGACCTCAGCCCGGAAGCGGTCTTCTGCTGCTCCAGGGAATGGTGAGCGACCGGGAAGGTCTCGTGCGCCTGGGCGGGCTTACGATCCGACGCAGGGAGCTTCGCAACATGGCTCGGGAGATCCAGCAGAAACACGGCGTTACGATGATCTCCGTTCCCTGGGAGTACTGCGACCTTCTTCTTTACGAAGGCTATGAAAAGGCCAAGGGCCTGAGCAAGCCCGGGCTGGAAGACTATCTTTCTTTGCGCTCCTCCTTTAATCCTTCCAAGCCAAAAATCACCCGCCACCCCGTTTATGATCGTTTCGGAGGAGAAGATCCCCGCTCCGGCGCCTGGCGAGAGCTATCGAGACGGCTTCTCGATGAGCCCGACTTCAGGCTTTGGATTTTGGATGAGGACTGGATGAAGCCCTATCTGGAACAAGTCCAAAGAGCTCGCGATAGCCGTCTTGTTTTGAACGAGATCCAGCAGGAAGAGCGATTCGCCGGCATTGTCCGTGATGCGGTCAAGGAAATCTTTACGGACGAGAGGGGCCGGATCTTCCGGAGAAGAATGGAAGATATGGCCCTTTATCTCTTAGAAACCCGGCGCGAAGAGCTCGCGAAGCTCGCGCTGGCCGTGGCCCTCCAGTTGGCCGAAGGCGAGATCGGCTGGCTCGACATTTCTTTTCTTACAGGTCTGGCCCAGAAGAGCCTCGCGTTTTATCTTAGCCAGGAAAAAGAAAAGGCCGCAGAAGAGCCCTCGCTGATCGTCAAGCCGTAGAAGTTTTGGTTTAGCCAACTGAATTTACCACCCGCGCGCCAATCCTCAGGCAGTTACCTCGACCCTGGGATTCACTAGGCGTGAGCGGGGTGGAGCGACCTTGTCAACCCATACGTGAACCACCGTCTGACCAGGCTCCCGTCGCGCCTTTGCCAATTCCAGGTTCTTCTCGCACAGCTCTGGGTCTTCCTTTGGAAGAAGTACAATTAAGGCGTTCTCCGGGATCTGCTCGGCCAACTCGGGATGCTCCAGAAGGTAGAGGTCGAACTCCGTAGAGAGCTTCAGGTTCTTCGTGAACAACTCCTCCGCCGTCATTATCTTCGCTCCTTTAGGTACGCCTCTTTGTAGCGCTGCCAGTTCTCATCGATATCCTGGTCGGCGAAAGTCAACGCCTCACCCCAAATCCTTGGTAAGGAGCGGAATCTTCTCTATCGTGCCATCGGGAAGGGTTCTGTCTACGTGAGGAAGGCCATGGGCGGTATCGTAGCGGATCACCGGGAGCCATTTCCCCTCAACGAATGTCTCGAATTGCACCATAAACCGGATTACCCTTCCTTGTTCAATGACATGTTCATGCCGCTTCCGATCATTCACGGTCAAAAGACAGGGATAGCGGGTGACCTTCATCCTGCTGCTTGCGTCACTAATGCTACCAAAGAGGATAACTGAAGGAAAAGGATGAGGATCATAAGACAGCTTGCAAAGATCACCTGCTTGGGCGGTGGATTTGAACAATAAAGGGATTTCCCTATAATTGTGCTGGGGAATGGCTTGCAATCCGCCGAAACGTTGAAAAAAAACAGGCTGGTTTGGAGGACAGAATGCCGATCTTGCTTACCAACGAGGACGTAAAAAGATTAATCACGCCGGAAATTGCCGTCGAGGTAATGAAGGAAACTTACCGCTCCATTGCCGGGGGCACCGCCGTGACGAGGACGCGAAGCCAGACGTTTGCCGAAACGTCGCGAGAAGGCGTTTTTGTTGAGCTGCGTACGATGGACGGGATCGTTCCGTCGTTAAGCGCTGTCGGCATGAGAATTCTCCCTGACCTGCACAGTTGGCCCAAAGTGGGGGAGAACTTAAGGTACGACAAGATTCCCAAGAAGAACGGAAGGTTCCTGGCCTTTGATTTGATCTTTGATCTCGATACGGCAGATCTTCAGGCGGTTATTCAGGACGCTTATCTCCAACAGATGAGGATTGCCGGAGCCCATGGGGTTGCGGCAGAGTATCTCGCGCGCCGTGATGCCAGCCGTGTCGGCGTTATCGGCTCCGGTTGGCTTGCCAGAGGGGTCTTGAGCGGCATCAGTGTCGTGCGCAGCCTTCGTTCGATCAAGGTGTTTAGCCCTACGGCGGCCAATCGCGTTGAGTTTGCCAAAGACGCCGAGCGAGAACTGAACGTCAAGGCGACCGCAGTGGAAACACCCGAATCGGCTGTCCAGGACGTCGACATCATCGTTGTCTGCACCAACACCATTGATCCGGTCTTTTTTGGGAAGTGGCTTAGCCCGTCCGTGCACCTCGACTCGATTTCCGGAAGAGATATCGACGATGAGAGTTTTCGCCGCAGTGACTACACGGTCCTCAGCATGCGCGAGGGTAAATGCAATGAAGGCCTGAACTTCTTTCCCCGCCTCTTAAGAGATAAGCTCGCGGCCCGGTTTTCACCGTTTACCCGGCCGATTCGGTGGGAAACCTATCCGGAACTGGGCGAAGTGATCATTGGAAAGGCCCGCGGACGGAATAGAGAAGACGAGATCACGTTTTTCTGCAACAACGTGGGATTCGGCGCGCAATTCGCGGCCTTGGGAGGAAAAGCCGTTGCTCTTGCCAAAGAGCGGGGGATGGGAAAACCGTTTTCTATCGACGAGTGGTACGAAGAGGTGCGATGATGAAGGTCGCGAGGTTATCTGCCGTTGTCGTTTTTCTGATTCTGATCCCGCAGCTCCTTCCCGCTCAACTGAAGTCCGTGAAGGCGGCGTACCCTTCAGTAGGCGGAGGCCAGGCGCCGATCTGGGTGGCGAAAGAAGCAGGAGCCTTTAACCGGCAAGGCCTGGATCTGGACGCGATTTTGATTTTTGGCGGGAACAAAATTGCCCAGGCGATGATTGCCGGGGAGCTGCAAATCGTTCAGGCCAGCCAGGCACCGCTCATATCGGCAACTCTGGGCGGAGCCGATTTGGTCTTCATTGCCAATCTCTATCCCACGATGGTTTATTCGCTCTACGTGGTGCCGGAAATACAAAAACCCGCCGATCTGAAAGGCAAAAAGCTTGGCGTTACCAGCTATGGAGCGGTGATCGATTTTGGCACCCGGATGATACTTAAACGCTTTGGACTTGCGCCGGAGACTGACGTCGCCATCATTCAGATAGGAGGTCAAAACAATGCGGTGGCGGCGATGGCCGCGCGAGGAATACATGGAGCACTGCTCAATCCCCCCGCTTCCATGGAAGCGCTGAACCTGGGAATGCGGGAGCTTTTTGACATGCGCGACCTGGGTGTGGATTACGCGTTTCTGGGCGTAGCCGTGAGCCGGGCCTACTGGAATCGGAACCCGGAAGTTGTGGAAAGATTTATGAAAGCCTACCTCGAGGGAGTTAGCATCGCAAAGAAGGATAGCGCTTTTGCGCTGCGCGTCCTGGAGAAGTATACGAAAGTCAGGGACACAAAGGTCCTCACGGAGACCTACCGAATTTTTGTTCAAAACGCACTGCTCGAAAAACCGTACACCACGTCGCAAGGGATACAGGCCAATCTCGACGGGCTTGCGCCGAGACTCCCCGCGGCTAAAAATGCCAAGCCGGAGACCTTCTATGACAACCGGATTATCGAGAAGCTCGATCGAAGCGGCTATATTCAGTCGCTTTATCAGAAAAAGTAAGCGCCGTGACGATTCAAGAGTCGAGAGGCGCGGCCGGTTCTCTTATCCTAATCGCCGCAGCGCATCGATTCTCTCAGAGGTAGCCGGGTGAGTGGATAAGAAACCGCCGCCTCCTCCTCCCCTTGCTTCCGACGCCCTCGAGACCCATGTGAGCGCATTAATCATGACGTCTCTTCCCGGATAACCTGCGCGACGCAGGATCTCTACCCCGTGCCTGTCCGCGGCGTATTCTTCTGATCGGCTGTATCCGCGCGCAATAAGTGTCCCCGCAATTGGGCTGACGGCGCTGCTGCCAGGAATCAAGCGCTCAAGGAGCACCACCCCGAGGTTTAAGCCGGCCCCTAGAACCTTCGCTTTGGCGACGTGGCCAAGGTCGTCATGAGCGATCTCGTGCGCAAGCACTCCGCGCAACTGGTCGTCGCTGGCTCTTTCGAGCAGGCCGGTCGTAAGATAGAAGACGCCCCCGCCGGCGTTGGCAGCATTGATGCTTGAATCCCGCACGATGCCGATTCGCACCTCATTTGCACCACGTGGATTATTTCTTGCCCGCAGCAGGGGAATCATAATCCGCTGTAACCGATCTGCGGTTCTTGGATCAACACTTCGAGACTCTCGAGCGCTCACCGGGCGCCTGGTTTCGTACGAGGGGCCGCGGCGCGGAGCACTGACAGGTTCTACTACACAGCCGGCCGCGAGAAGCGTGAGAATCGACACCGCGCCCAGTGCCTTCACCGCTAGCGTGTTGGCTCGTCCCGCTCCAATCCGGTGTTTTTCTGAACGTCTTTTCATCCTTCCGACTTCCTATTGGGTTTTGACGTTTAAGAGTGGCAAACACCGTGCCAACATTCCGGGCCCCGGAAGTTTGATGACTGGCCGCTTACAGGTCCTGACAACACGGAGGAATTTGCCTTCGCCCACAGTTTATACCTGCAGGTGAAATCCCGAGCTGTGCGCGGGTCTTAGAATAAAAAGAAAGCGACGCTGGGCTACACTCTCTGTCTGTTGCAGATGTCCAAAGCAACCAGCGCGTAGAGCTGTGCGGCCCGGACCATGGTGTCGATATCCATCTCTTCGGTTCTCGGGCCCACCCGCTTTCCGCGGGGGCCGATTTTGACTGCAGGAATTCCGAGCTCATTGTAGACGTTTGTATCCGTCCAGATGCTGGCCCGATCCGGCGCTTCCGGCTTGACCTTCTCACCGAAGAGATGCTGGTAGCACTCTTCGACGGCCTGGACCAAAGGCTCAACCGCTTTCCCCTCATGGCCGAGGAGCGATTTGTAAACTTCTATTTCATGCTCAATACCAAGTCCGGAAAGTGTTTTTTCGACCTCGTACTGTATTGTGACAGGCCTTACCTGGGGCGGCATTCGGACGTCCACATAAATAGAACAGACACCGGGAAAGTAATTGGGTCTGTAAGGCGCGCCTCCTTCGATTCCTCCTATGTTGACTTTCGGATAGATCGGGCCAGTCGGAGAGTTGTAGGTATATTTGTCTTCGAACTCTTCCGCCCACTTTTCCAGCGCTTCGATGATTTTTGTCATTTTCACAATGGCGTTAAATATTGCGGGCGGGTATTTGTCTCTGCGGGTGCCCCACGCCGCTTCCGCTTTGCCGAAGGTCGTGATCTTAATTTGTACCACCCCCGTCTGCGTCCAGACGATGTTCATATCCGAACCGTCCGCCACGACGGCATAATCACTGTGCATACCGTGAGTGAGAAGGTGTCTCGTCCCGGCGCCCTCCCCGCGATATTCCTTGGTTTGCCATGGGCCGACAGGCGTGCGCGAGATTTCGCCCACCACAGCCGCGAGAATGACGTCTCCTTTGAGTTTCAGGCCGCTCTTCTTGAGCGCCTTGCCCGCCATCATGAAAGCGGCAACGCCGCCTTTCATATTCGAGATGCCCAGGCCGTGCACCTTCCCGTCTCGAATTGTTCCCTTCAGTTCGGAATCAGGCTCGACGTTTGCCACCATCCGTAGATCCTCAGCCGTGCCCGTAAAACTCGTATCCATGTGCCCGTTGAATCCGAGACTTAAGCCCGTGCCGTCGCCTTTTAGGATGCCCACCGCATTGGGGCGCTCCACCTCGACTTCCTGGCGCACCGCCTTCAAGCCGTTCGCCTGATACCATTCGAGGATATACTCGGCTACCGCCTTTTCCTGCCCTGTCGGGCTTGGAATATTCACCAGATCGCACCCAAGCTGCGCCAGTTCGTCCCGATCGATCTGCGCTAAAACCTTCTTTGCGGCCTCTTTGTCGATTGCCATGGTTTCCCCCTCCTTGGTTCGGATGAAGATTGCAATGGGACATGAGAAAGTCAAATCACAAATGGGGCTATCTTCGCAAGTTGACACAAGGAAACACGCGAGGTAAGAGGGATCTGACCCTACGGAAAGGTAAGAACACAATGAGAGTTTTCGGATTAACGTTAAGCTTTTTTCTTAAATCATCAATGATGCCGGACAACGATGTTCGGCCAAGCAGAGGAAAAGGCCGAGCCGGCCGCTTGTTCTATATCCGGATCCGGAGAAATGCGGCCGCCATTTTGGTGTTCTTGCCGGTTATTCTGTTCGGAACGAATCGCGATGTGGCTGGGCAAGATAGAATCGAAAAAATTACGCTCGCCATTCCGGTTCATGCCCTGAGCCAGTTGCCATCTTACGTGGGCAGCCGCTTCGGGCTTTTTCGCGAGGAAGGACTTGATGTTCAGATCATCCAGATGAGAACGGCGCTGGTAGGACCTGCCCTAATATCCCGGGAATTGGATTATGGGACGGCCGCGGACACGATGCTGCGCGCAGCGACTACGGGACTACCCGTCAAAGTCATTGCTTTCGGCGGCATCCGCCCCGCCCTTTCTTTGAACGTCCGGCCGGAAATAAAGACCGTGTTGGATCTTAGGGGCAAAAATATCTCCGTCTCCTCCAAAGGAAGCACTACGGATATCGTCGCGAGGGAGATTGTCCGCCATTATGGGCTTAATCCGGATCGGGACATTATCACGATGCCTCTGGGAACCCAGACCAATCAGTTGGCGGCGCTGCAAAACAATGCAGTGCAGGGAGCCATCTTTACTCCTCCGTTCGACGTCATAGGCGAAAAGGAGGGTTTTCGGGCTCTCGTCTGGGCTGGGGACGTCGTTAAGGATCAGCTCCAGGCAGGTTTGTCCACCTCGGACGATAAGATCCGCACTAATCCCGGGCAGGTCAGGAAGATGGTGCGCGGGTTTGTAAAGAGTTTGATATTTCTGCGCAAAGAGAAAGCCAGGGTCGTCGGTCTGATCGGGCAAGAATGGAAGATTGATCCGGATATCGCGGAGAAAAGCTACGTGGCGATGGTCCGAACGCTCAGCCCTGATGGGTCTGGCAGCGAAAGCGCGGTGCAAAACGTTATTCAGCAGACGCTAAAGGCGACGAAAACTCAGAAGGAGGTCCCCCTCTCACAGGTGGTCAATTTGAGCTTTCTCCGCGACGTCCAAAGAGAATTGGGTATCCGCCATGAATCAGGAAGTTGGTAAGCCGTTTCCGGATCTTGAGCTTTTGAATCACGAAGGGCACCCGGTAAAGCTCTCGGATGTCGCCGGCAAGTTTCCTCTTATCGCCGTATTCTATCGGGGATACTGGTGACCGAAATGCCAGGTGCAGTTGCGCCTTTTGACTGATTTTCAGAACGAGCTGGCGGTTAATTACTGCAAGCTTGCCGCCATCAGCGTCGATCCACCTGAGGTCAATGCCGCGTTCAGGGCAGGGTTGGCCGCGACTTTCCCGTTTCTAAGCGACAAAGAAAGGCTCGCGATCCGCGAGCTGGATATGGTGGAGACATCGAAATCCCGTGGCGAAACCGCAATTCCCTACACTTTTTCACTAATGCCTGACCTGACCGTGCACAGTTTTTATTGCGGTTACTGGTATGTGGGGCGTCCGACGCTGGAAGAGCTACGACAGGATCTTCGGTCCATGATGCGCAAGTGCCGGACCGACTTTGATCCCCAGGCAGCCCGTTAAGAGAGATAGATTCGATGGAGGCTCTGGAAGTTTTAGAAATTTTTGCTAATCTTTGTTTATGATGAACCCAGCAGAAATTCAGGAGACCCTGGAGAAGGCGCTACCCGGATCGACCGTCCGGGTCGATGATTTGACCGGTGGAGGAGATCACTTTCAAGTTTGGGTTATTTCGCCTTCCTTTGAAGGAAAGACTCTGCTCGATCAGCATCAGATGGTTTACGGGGCTCTGAAAGACGCATTCGGAAGCGAAGGGATCCACGCGCTCGCGCTCAAGACTTACAGCCCCGAACAGTGGGAGCGCCTCAATTCATGAGTTTAGAAGGAGATTATCCCATGGCAGATGACGTATTAGCGAAAATAGACGAGAAGGTTAAGCAGAGCAAGGTCATGCTTTACATGAAGGGAACTCCGGATTTTCCGCAGTGCGGCTTTTCGGCTCACACCGTGGAAATCCTTAGGTCGTACGGCTATCCATTTGATAGCGAGGATGTCCTTTCCAATCCAGCGGTCCGAGAAGGAATTAAGCGCTACAGCAACTGGCCGACAATTCCGCAGGTGTTCATCGGCGGAAAATTTATCGGCGGGTGCGATATCCTCCACGAGATGCACGAGCGCGGCGAACTGGAGCCCGTGCTCAAGGCAGTATTCGAGCAGACGAAGTAGCTGGTCTTTTAGTTTCGGTCCGGCAATCAGCGGAGTTTAATCTTGTCGAATTTTTCCTGGAATTCGGTCTGTATATTTTGGAGGAATTGCTCCCGGCGCTCAAAGAGTCGCTTTGGCTTTCGGGGTGGGTGTTTGGCAAGGGCATAGGCGGTCAAGATCGGCAGGGCGATTGTCGAGTCTACATAGCACACCACCGAATCCGGTAACTGATCGGGGTCAATCTTGCCCCAACTGACGGCTTCGCCGGGGGTGGCGCCGGATAAGCCCCCGGTGTCGACCCTGGCATCGGTCATCTGAATGAAATAGTCATGTCCCTTCTCGCTCAGGCTGAGGACCTCCTGGATGTGTGGTTCCGTCTGCAGCAAAAAGTTTTTTGGAGACCCGCCTCCCAAGATAATAGCCGCGCTTTTTCCCCCGCTCCGCTTGGCTTCCAAAACGATCGCGGCCGACTCGTTTACGTCCAGGGACACGTCAAACTTGAGCTGATATCCGTTCAGAGCGAGCGCCGCGACGTTCATGCCTATAGAACTGTCACCGGGCGAAGAAGTATAGATCGGCACGCCATATTGGTAGGCGGCGGCCAAAAGCGACTTTCTCTCAGTGCCCAGCTGCTTCTCCCGTTCCGCCAGATATTTTCCTACTAAATGGTGGAGTTCCGAGCTGCTCATCTCTCTCTGAAACTCCGGCGCTTTCAAAATCTCCCGGAAAAACGCGTCCGTGGAGATCAAGATGTCGTAGTCGAAGAAAATGTCGTAGATTCGAACGATGCCCTCCTCTCTCAAGGCGACATCGCTCACCTCAGGGGTGCCCCGGTGCATCGAAAGCCCGATGGCAAAATGCGTGTCGTGGTATAGATTGGCGCCGGTACTGACGATCCAGTCAATGAATCCGTTTTCAATCAGAGGAATAAGCGCAGAAATCCCCAGGCCTGCGGGCGTCAACGCTCCGCTTAGGCTCAAGCCGACGGTTACGTTCTCCTGGAGGATTTTGTCCACGAATAGCTGGCAGGCCTCACGCAAGCGGCCCGAGTTATAGGACACAAAATTGTTGTCCACGAGATCCGTGATCGAAATCCCGCGGTCGATCGGCCTCGGATCGATCTTTTTTCCCGCAAGGAGTTTGCTCTTTGCCATTCTCCTGGAATCCTACTCTCTAATCGCCGCCTCACGCCTTTGCAGATAGGCGTTCCGCACAGCGCTGTAGAGGTCTATAACGCCTTCTTCCACCCGCTCGAACTTATCCAAATTGAGAGATCGTTCGTTAACGGTATTGGTAGCTGTCATTCCCACATTCACGTACCACGGAGCAAAATAGACGTATGGAGTCATGGCGGCATCAAGGGCATAGCCGATGCCATCGCGTACGGTCATAGGCGGCAGAAAGGGCAGAACCAGGTAGGGACCGGGTCCGGCTCCCCAGACGCCGAAGGTCTGCCCGGTGTCTTCGTCGCTTTGCATGATGCCGAATCCATCCTTTGCGACGTCGAAGAGCCCTACGACTCCGACCGTGCTGTTGATTGTAAACCGGGCCGCCTCGCGACCGGCTCCCCCGAGTTTTCCCTGGAACAGGTTGTTGACCAGGCGCCGGACCACAGCGAGATTGTCGAAGGCATTCCGGATACTCCTCTGCACGGGGTCGGGCAAAATGGCATCATATCCGGTTGCTATCGGCTTGATAATAAAACGGTCCAAAACGTTCCGGTTGAACGAGAACATCCTCTCGTTGAACGGCTCCCAGGGATCCAGTTCGCCCTCGTCCATTGCGGGTCCGGCCACAGCGGCTTCTGCGCGAGTGCCGAGTGGAGGACTCAGGCTGAAAAGCCCGATGATCAGAACCAAAGCCGATATCGTCACAAAGCCGCTCAACTGCTGGTGTGTTTTCATTTGCGCCTTCCTCTCGTTTCCATGAATTACCCGAACTTACCGCCTAGGTCAAGATTTTAGAGCGGAAAAAGATGGGTGATTATTTAGATGTAAGCTAAAATTGTGCCACTCTCTCAGGATAAGCGCGGGTCGAGCCGCAAAGTTTGCAAACCCGAGGCTGATTGGCTATCTTTGCAAAGTATGGAGCCTCTGCACAGCGGCAATTCGCAGAACGTGGTCCTCGGCGTCTCAGGCGGGATTGCCTGCTACAAGGCCGTGGAGTTGGTTCGGCTCTTGATCCGGGAGAGTTTTCGGGTTCGGGTCATTATGACAAAGGAGTCGATGAAATTCGTCACTCCTTTGACGTTTCAGACAATTTCCGGACAGCCAGTCGCTACCGAGTTGTTCAGCTTGACCCAGGAATCGCAGATCGGCCACATCAATATCGCCGACTTCGCAGAACTGCTACTTATTGCCCCGGCCACGGCGAACGTGATTGGGAAAATTGCGGCTGGAATAGCCGACGATTTGCTAACGACGGTGGTTATGGCAACGCAGGCTCCGGTGCTGCTGGCTCCCTCCATGAACGTTCACATGTACCAAAATCCTATTCTTCAAGAAAACATCCGCAAGCTTAAAGGCCTTGGCTATCACTTTATGGAGCCGGCCGAAGGGTATCTCGCCTGTGGCTACGAAGGAAAAGGAAGGCTGCCGGATCCGGCCGAGGTCCTCGAAGAGATCAAAAGTCTACTAAAAAAAAAGGACCTGCTCGGCCACCGGCTGCTGATCACCGCCGGCCCTAACCGCGAACCTCTGGATCCGGTCCGTTATCTATCCAATCGGTCCTCGGGAAAGATGGGATATGCTTTGGCACGGATGGGGGCCAGGCGGGGGGCTGAAGTGATATTAGTGAGCGGGCCGACCGCTCTGGATCCTCCTTCGGGTGTCCGGCGCATTTCGGTTACGACCGCAGCCGAAATGCGGGATGCCGTCCTCAAGGAATTCCCGCGTTGCACGGCAGTTTTGATGGCTGCCGCGGTGGCTGATTTTCGTCCGGTAAATTCGATTTCCAAAAAAATAAAAAAGGGGAAGAAATCGCTCCAGCTCACGTTGAGGCCCAATCCGGACATTCTCAAAGAACTGGGGGAGAACAAAAACGGCAAGATCTTGATCGGCTTCGCCGCGGAGACCGAGACTCTGGTTGCCAACGCGCGGAGAAAACTGCGCGAAAAAAATCTCGACCTGATTGTGGCGAATGACGTAACTGAGCCGGGAAGCGGGTTTGATGGGGATACCAATGTGGCGACGCTCTTGGATTCCAAAGGGGGAGTTGATCCTTTGCCGCTGATGAGGAAAGAGGAGCTGGCAGATCGAATTTATGACCATCTGCTCAAGCTCAAGGCAAATAGCAAATAGCGAATGGCAAATAGCGGCAACTAATCAAAACGGACAAAGGTATAATATCTATTTGCTATTCGCTGATCTATGGGTATTCCTAAAGAACCGGCGCCGGTCAAATGTTTTGTTGCCCTGCTTTCTTCCAGCGGGAAGAATCTGGCTTCGGTCGAAAGGGACTTAACAGCGCTCCTGGGTCCGATTGACTCGCGCAGCCCCGGACTTCCTTGGGAAGTTACCGACTATTACGCAGAGGAGATGGGACGCGAACTGACGCGGATTTTTTTTTCATTCCTTCCCTTAATTTCCCCTGAGATGCTGGCTCCCATCAAACTCAAAACTCAAGCTCTGGAAAACGACCATGCCCGGCTGGAAGATGTAAGAAAGAGACGCACAGTTAATATTGATCCTGGGTATCTCGATGTGGGGAAGATAACGCTGGCTTCGACCAAGTACGCCGGTCACCGGCTCTATCTCAATTCAGGCATCTACGGCGAGGTGACGCTGCTCTATTATAGAGGAGCGTTTCACCCGTTTGATTATACTTATCCGGATTACCTTTGGCCGGATACGCTTTCGTTTTTTGCGGCCATGCGCGCTCTTTACCTTACTCAGTTAAAGCCCGCAGCCTAGCCCGCGATATTCAGGGGGCCGGCCCCCGGCGCCTGAGGGGCGAGCCTTTCCGGCACTCGTCTATGTTTCACGCGTCCGATACGCTTCACACTGACTTGACGCCCTTCGACGGTTGCTAGCGCGGCGCTTATGATGCTAAGATATTTTCAAAACAGCGTTGAACCTGTGTTAGAGTACAGTGATCAGGAGGAGTTCCAGCGTATAGTTGATTCCGTGCGCCGCCACCTGCAGCGAAAGGAACGGGCGGGCATTCGTCTGTTGCCCAGGAGACAGATTGGGAAACGAGAACCTGAGGCTGGCGCTAAAATGACTCTACTTAGCGACCTCGAAGGGCATCTGTTCTCGGATTACGGAGCCGCGTATAAGGCGGGCGATTTGGAGGACCTCCGCGACGCTATCGGTGATTGCCGTCGTTGCAAACTGTCCTCCGGGCGCACTCATCTGGTCTTCGGCGTGGGGAACCCCCGAGCTGAGATTATGTTTATCGGAGAGGGACCGGGCAGGGACGAAGATTTGCAAGGCGAGCCCTTTGTAGGGCGAGCGGGGCAGCTTTTAACGGACATTATTACCAAAGGCATGGGCCTCCGACGGGAAGATGTTTACATCGCCAACGTGGTCAAATGCCGGCCGCCAGAGAATCGCAACCCGGAGCCTGATGAAATCGCATCGTGTGAGCCCTTTCTGATCAAGCAGGTAGAACTGGTAAGGCCGCGGGTGATCGTTGCCCTGGGAAAATTCGCAGTGCAGAGTCTATTGAAAACGAAAACTCCGATTACCCGGCTGAGGGGGATCTGGCACGATTATCGTGGAATTCGACTGATGCCGACGCTCCACCCGGCATATCTTTTGCGGAATCCTGGAGATAAGAAACTTGTTTGGGAAGATATCAAAAAAGTGCTCGCGGAGATCAGGAGCCCTTCTGCTTAAGACTGGCCTATTCTTCACGCTTTTTTTATCGGTCTTTGCGGCTTCAGCACAGCCGCCGGCCCCGACGCAACCCCACGTGGACCTCATTGTTGTCGACGGGGGAATCAACCCTGCCGTGGACGATTTCATCCGGCAGAGCATTGGGCGGGCTCGCGCTGGAAAGGCCAGGGCTCTGATCATTCAGTTGGACACTCCCGGAGGCCTTCTGACATCTACGCGCTCAATTGTGAAGGAGATTCTAGGAGCGCCGGTCCCGATCATGGTTTACGTGGCTCCCAGCGGGGCGGGGGCGGGTTCGGCCGGAGTCTTTATCACGATGGCCGGCCATGTGGCGGCTATGGCCCCAGGAACCAATATTGGCGCGGCACATCCGGTGGCGGGAGGAGGGCAGGAAGTCAAGGGAGTCATGGGCGAAAAGATCGAGAATTTTACCGCCTCGTTTAGCGAAACCATCGCCCAGCAACGCGGCAGAAATACCGAATGGGCCATCCAGGCCGTCCGGCGGAGCGTTTCTATTACGGAAAAAGAGGCCCTGGAGAAAAACGTCATCGATATTGTGGCCAAGGATATTGAAGATCTGCTACGGCAAGCCGATGGGCGGAAGGTTGAGGTGGATGGTCGCCACCAAAATCTCTCGGTCAAATCCGTTCGGGTCGTTAAATACGAAATGGGACTCAAGCAGAAGATCATCAATATCCTCTCCGATCCCAATATTGCTTATCTGCTGCTCATGGCCGGCATACTGGGTCTTTACATGGAGTTTTCCCATCCAGGAGTTATCTTTCCTGGTGTTGCAGGTGGAATCGCCCTCTTGCTGGCCTTGACGTCTTTTCAGATACTCCCTATTAATTATGCGGGACTTCTGCTGATTTTTCTGGGAGTGGCGCTGCTTGTCGGAGAGGCCTTTCTTCCCAGCTTTGGGGTTCTGGGCATTGGTGGAGCGATTTCTCTAGGCCTTGGCTCGCTTTTGCTTTTCGATACACAGAGCTCCGACTTAATTGTGGACAGATCCATTATTTTTACCGCAGTCGGCACCCTGAGCGCTTTCATGGTGCTGATCGGGTATCTGGTTGTCAAATCGCAGAAGAGAAAGCCGACGCTGGGGTTACAGGGACTCGTTGGAGAGACCGGGGAGGTTCGTGTCAAACTCGATCCTATGGGTAAGATTTTCGTTCATGGCGAGTATTGGAATGCTGAGAGCATAGACAAGGGGGAGATCCCTCCTGGAGCAAAGGTGCGAGTGGTAGGTTTTGATGGCATGTGCCTTAAGGTGAGGCGTCTATCAGAGAGCATGCAAGGGAGTTGAGAGGAGACAGCTATGTTTGGATTCGGGCCCTTTGCCACATTTCTCATTATCGTGGTTGTTTTGCTTATCAGCGGCGTCAAGATCTTACGGGAATACGAGCGGGCGGTAATTTTCAGGCTCGGGCGCATGGTGGATCCGCGAGGTCCTGGAATCACCTATGTCATTCCTGTCATCGAGAAGATGCTCCGTATCGATCTTCGCACGGTGACGATGGACATTCCTCCGCAGGACGTGATCACACGGGATAACGTGTCGGTTAAAGTCAATGCAGTTCTCTACTTCAGAGTCTTGGATCCCAATCGGGCCATACGGGAGGTAGAGAACTACCTCTTTGCCACTTCTCAGCTTGCCCAGGTAACTCTGCGCAGTGTCTGTGGGCAGGGTGAGCTAGACGAACTGCTGGCCGAGAGGGAAAAGATCAACAGCCGTATTCAGGAGATCCTAGATGCCCAGACGGATCCGTGGGGGATCAAGGTGGTATTGGTGGAGCTCAAGCACATCGATTTGCCCCAGGAGATGCAGCGGGCGATGGCGAAGCAGGCGGAGGCGGAGCGGGAGCGCAGGGCCAAGGTGATCCACGCGGATGGAGAGTTTCAGGCGTCGCAGAAGCTCGCGGATGCCGCTGAGGTCATCGCCAAGCATCCGATGGCCTTGCAACTTCGTTTTCTCCAGAGCCTTGTTGAGGTCGCATCGGAGAAGAATTCCACGACAATTTTCCCCGTGCCTATTGATTTGCTGACCCCCTTTCTTAAGAAGATCGAGAGCTAACCAAGTTTTCCGTTTCAAGCCTCGCTTGCGGTTTTTTCTCGCGCCGTTGCTTTACCCGCAAGCCGCCTTGTGCCCATGGAACTGAAGGAATTCATGTATGAGCTTCCCCGCTCTCTGATCGCTGATTTTCCTAAAGAAGATCGGGCGGAGGCTCGGCTAATGGTCATCGAGAGGGCAACGGGTAGAATTTCGCACAGCGTCTTCGCGAACCTGTGCGAAATTTTGCGCGCGGGTGATCTGCTGGTGCTGAACGACTCCAAAGTTTTTCCGGCGCGGCTCCGGGGAAGAAAAGAGAGCGGGGGAAAGGTAGAGATCCTTCTCCTGGAGCCTTTCCCGTGGTGGGAGGGATTCTGGATTGCGCTAATCGACGCGGCGAAGAAGCCGAAACCCGGCAGCCGGATTATCTTGTCTTCAGATGTATGGGCCGAGATGATCGGTGACATGGGTAAGGGCAGGTATGGTATCCGGTTCCATTACCAGGGGACTTTTGCAGAGTTGCTGGAAAAACTCGGAGAGCCTCCCCTCCCGCCCTATGTCCGTCGAACCCGAGACCCAGCGTCTCTCGACCGGGAACGTTATCAAACGATTTATGCCGTTCATCCGGGGGCGATTGCGGCACCGACGGCCGGATTTCACTTCACCGCCGAGCTTTTTAGTCATTTGGAAGCGCGAGGAATCGACAAGACATTTCTGACTCTGCATGTTGGAGCGGGCACCTTCCAGCCGGTGCGCGAGGAAATAGTGGAGTGCCACCGCATGGAAGGGGAGCGATATCGGCTAAGCGAAGAAGCCGCAAATCGGATCGCGCAGGCGAAGAGGGAAGAGAGAAGGATTATCGCCGTGGGTTCCACCACCACGCGCGTCTTGGAATCCGTCGCGCGCCGCAAGGGACAGGTGGAGGCGGACGAAGGGATCACACGCCTTTATATTCATCCGGGAGAGCCTTTTTACGCTATCGACGGTCTCATTACGAATTTTCATCTGCCCGGCTCTACGCCACTGGTTCTGGTTGCCGCTTTCGCCGGTCTGGATTTAGTCCGCCGGGCGTACGACGAGGCCGTGCGGACTGAATACAGATTCTACAGCTATGGCGATGCGATGCTGGTCCTCTAATATTTTGGATTTTGGATTGCCGATTTTGGATTGAATCTAAAATCCAAAATCTAAAATCGAAACTTGTGGAAGATGGCTTTCAGCTTCAGCGTCATCAAAAAAGATTCGACAAGCAAGGCCAGACTGGGCCGGCTTGTGACGGCTCATGGGGTGGTCGAAACCCCGGCTTTTATGCCGGTCGGAACGCATGGTTCCGTGAAGGCGATGGCGCCGAGAGAGCTTAAGGAGATCGGTTGCCAAATCGTGCTGGCCAATACGTATCACCTGTATTTGCGTCCCGGTGTGGAGATCATCCGGGAACTCGGGGGATTGCATTCCTTTATGGCATGGGACGGGCCTATCTTGACTGATAGCGGAGGCTACCAGGTGTTCAGTCTTGGAGCCCTAAGAAAAATTACCGAGGAGGGGGTAAGCTTTCAATCGCACCTGGACGGCTCCCGGCATCTTCTCAGCCCAGAGAACGTGGTCGGGATTCAGGAAGCGTTGGGCAGTGACATTGCGATGGTCCTGGACGAGTGCATCCCTCATGATGCCGCCAAAGAATATGTCAGGACTTCAACGGCACGAACTGTGCGGTGGGCCGAGCGGTCGCTGAGAGCCCGCCGAAGAGAGGATCAGGCTCTCTTTGGAATCGTCCAGGGAGGGATGCATGAGGATTTGCGCGTGAAGTGCGCGCAAGAGATGCTTTCGCTTCCGTGGGATGGTCTGGCTGTGGGAGGGCTCGGAGTCGGAGAGGATGAGGCGGCTTTCAATAGCATCGGAGAATTTACGGCAGGGTTGCTCCCTGAGGAGCGGCCGCGCTATCTAATGGGGATCGGGAGGCCGGAGGATATCGTTTTCGCGGTCGGCTGCGGTTATGATCTGTTTGACTGTGTTTTGCCGACGCGAAATGCCCGCAATGGAACTCTTTTTACCTCCCAGGGCAAGCTCAACATCAAGCGATCCGAATATTCCGGCGATCCCCGGCCCGTTGACGAACTGTGCGGCTGCTACTGCTGCCGGAATTTTTCCCGCGCCTATCTCCGTCATTTATATCAGGCCGGTGAGATTCTTGCGGCGCAGCTCCAGACGATGCATAACCTTTACTTTTATCACCGGTTGTTGGAGAGCTTGCGGGAAGCCGTTCGCGCGGGCAATTTTCAGGAAAAGTATTCAGAATTGAGAAGCGAGAGCGCGCCTCGGCCGAGGGCTGGGGCGATGACCATTATCTGGAAGGATCACCCTTGACCATGAAAGCTGCTGCCTGCTCTCCGAGCCGGCGCGCTGGGCCAGTGGTTATCCCCCACCGCTGGTTACCTGCCTGCCGGCAGGCAGGTCGGATGCGCGGGCTCTCCGAACGGGCAGCAGCTTTCACTTCCGCCGAGGGGCGTAAGGGAGAGAGCCGCGGACGTCCGATGAGCCCGATTCGACTCATGAGTGCTACTCATCGGCTGCGACCGGAAGGCGTGCCCCTGAGGGACCCCTTCGACCGAAGCTCAGGAAATGCTTTAGGGGGAATCTGGATATTGACGGCTGGAGTGCGGATTTGAGATAGGAGAACTTATGTGGGACATGGCTTTTGCTCAGGCTGCTGAGGCGGTGCCGGGACCGAGCGCTCTGGTGAGTTTTTTGCCTCTCGTTCTGGTTTTTGTAGTGTTTTACTTGCTCTTGATCCGGCCGCAACAAAAAAAGGTCAAAGAGCACAAGGAGATGTTGAGGCAGCTCAAAAAAAATGATGAGGTGATGACCTCCGGAGGGATTTACGGTAAGGTAGTCGCGCTGACCGAGGACGTGGTGACGCTGGAGGTGGCTCCAAAGGTGCAGATTCGAGTTCATCGGCCGCAGATTTCCACGGTTTCGAGGCCAGAAAAAGCTCCCGCGAAGGAGGTAAAGGAGCAGTGATATGCAAC
>JACQUW010000394.1 GCA_016210115.1 Deltaproteobacteria bacterium
CTCCCGCAAGGGGAGAGGGAACCGGCCTTGTTTGGAAGAGATTAAGAGAGGGTAATTCATGTCCACACGTTTGCTTGCTTTCACCATTCGCATTCCGCATTCCGAAATTCTCCTATGCTGCTATAGCCTCATTGAATTGTTTGAGAAGATCCGGAAGCTCACCCTCAAAAGCCCGGTTTGCCCGGGCCCAACCCCCGTAGCGGCTGAATATCGGGACTGCGTCAAAGTCACTCCGGTCAACCGAAAGATTCTCTATCAGATGCTGACGAATACGCTCAAGCCATTGCATCTGCTCGGCTGAAAATCCGTGACTCCCGGTTACCTTCATGATCGCTCGATTCACTCTTTGCTGCGCCGTAAACAATGGCTCATCGTCTCGCGCGGCGTGCTTGACCATGGAAATGATATCTACGAGAGCCTTACGGTAACTCATTTCGTGCGCCCTCTGCAGGTTTTTTTCAGTAAACTGTTCGGGCGCCAACATGAGTTTCTGCCGAAGCTCCCTCAACGCATCCGTGCTCCAGCCTTTGGGCCGGCTGAGGAGAATGCGAATAGCTTCGATTTCGGTTGAATTCTCGTGGATAAAGCGGGCAAAGGCCGCAAGGTAATCTTCAGGTTTCCATTTGTTGCCCCGCGCATCACTGATAGCCGTGGAACTGGTAACTTTATCTTCTGTATCGAAGGCGACAAGGAAAGTCCTCGGTTTGCGCCGATATTTAATTAACAGCTCCTGGAATTTCTCGCTTCTCAAAAGGGCCATGGTTTTGACGAAATCTTTACGCTGGATTTGGGGAATCTGGCTGGCGAACTTACCCACATCGCCGTCGGGGATAAAAGCGGCGAATTGTTCCCTGTAATCTCCTGCCATATCCCTATCGATTCTCTGCAGGCGCTTGACCAGGCAGCGGATGTTGTAATCACGGTCTCGATTGCTCCAGATATCCTCGATGATATCGGTGATGCTGCGCGGTTCGGGCCGGGGAGGTTCGGCCGTAATCGCCGTGGCTTTCCTGAAGTACTCCAACAGGGTTCCATCGAAGCAGTCAAAAACAACAAAGTGAGTCTTGTCCGGATAGTGTTCGCCTTTGCGTGTCCCGCGGCCAAGCATCTGCTCGAACAGGATGCGCGACTTAACGGCGCGGAGGAGAACAATAAACTCCAGGTCAGGAATGTCGACGCCGGTTGAGAGAAGATCCACGGTTACAGCGATGGCCGGTACCTTACGATTCCGGAATTCGCGTATCCGCTGAAGGGGTCGGTCAACAGTGGGGCTGCCGGTAATCTTTTGGACGAAGGAATCGCCCTGTCCGAAAACGTCTCTAGCTATTTCAACGAGTTGATCAGCGTGAGACGTATGCTGAAGGTCATTGGCCGCGAAGATCAGAGTCTTCGGGAACCGCTTGTATTGCTCCTGGTGCTCCAAAGCATACTTCTTGATTTCCTCCAGAATCTTTCGGTTGGAGTCGGGAGATGTAACTTTGATCTCTACCTCCTCGGAAGGAAACTGACGCTCAGCCTCCAGCAGATCAAGTTGTTCAGCTCCCGACTCAGGATCGATAACTCCAACCTGCTCCCCCTCCCTCAAGAAGACCCCGTTTAACCGAACGTCTGACTTTATGGTGACGGCATCGTAGTCCACCAGAAAGCCCTCACGCACCGCTCTTTCATATTCGTAGCGGTAGACCACATCCCTAAAGTAGGTCGTCGTGTGCGAAGCAGGCGTAGCAGTAAGGCCAATTTTGATCGCATCAAAGTGATCGAGGGTGTCTCTCCATACTGCGAGCTGTTTGCCCGTGTAGCCTCTGTGACATTCGTCAGCCACAATCAAATCAAATGCATGGACGGGAATATCTAGCCTGTCATCGTCCTCATCCATCGATTCATCGCTTATCTCAAATGCCGCTTCTCGACCAAAGAGATTCATGGTCATGCGCTGGATGGTGCAAACGTATACAAAGGCGTGTCCGGACCGAGGGTCGAGCAAATAAGAAGCAGGCAAGACTTTAGGATCAAACTTCTCATCTTCGTCGAAATCTTCGCGATGAAACCGTTGGCTGTAGACTTCATAAATCTTGTCGAACTTGAGTCCAGGCTCTGCCTCAAATGAGGCAAAGGCGCGAACGGCCTGCGCGGCGAGGGCTCGCCTGTCGACCATGAACAAGATGCGTTTGGCTGCTCCGGATTTCATGAGACGATAGATCTGGTTAACCATGGTGAAGGTCTTGCCGGTCCCCGTCGCCATAGCCAAAAGCATGTGCCTCTTTTGATCGGAGATGGCCTGCTCGACTGCCGTATTGGCTTCGACCTGGTAAGGTCTTATCAACTGGTGATTATTCGGCAGCGACTTCAACCGCTGGCACGCTTTGTCAAAATCCTGCTGTAGCCGTTCCGTCAGGGCTCCGGGAGTGTGAAAGTGGGAGATCCGGCGAGAGCGGCTTAACGGATACCGAACGTCATGATGCCAGATCACCTCTCCGTTGGTCGAATAGAGAAAAGGGACCCGGTAGCCGCGGAAATTTAGTGGATTGGTTGTTGCGCCTTTGGAATAGCGCTCCGCCTGGGTGAGGACATTCTGAGGTCCAAGGCTCACTTTTTTTGCCTCGACAACACCGAGGACTTTTCCGGCGCTGCAGAGGGCATAGTCCGCTGGACCGTTCTCCGTTGGGAATTCCTTGACTGCGCACTTGTTATAAGCACTGAGAGGTTTCTTAGGGTCAAAAGCAACAACTTTCCACCCAGCCCAGCTAAGCTCTGGATCGATCCGACCTCCGCGTGTTTGTCGCTCGCTCTCTTTTGACATGGGGCTAAATCTAAGGCGCTAATTTCCGCGGATTTTACGCGAAATGGCGGGCTTGTGACAAGGGCGTGAGGCAGACAAGAAGAGTGGGAGTTGGAATGAGACGTAAAGCCAGGAGAGTTTTTAGTTCTGAGTCTTGAGTATAAGGGCGTCTCCTGCCTGTTTGACATAGCTGATCATTATCGGATACGCTTTGCCCTCCCGAACACGGCCTGCCGTGGAGTTGTCCGCAACGGCGTTGAATCGCCACGCGCCGCGTCTCAGAGGAAATTTCTATCACTAGAGGAGTTTAGATGTTCAACGGAATCTTTCACATTCGCGAGCCGAAGAACGAGCCGATCCTGCGTTACGAACCCGGAAGCGCCGAACGCGCTGCGCTTAAGACTGAATTGACAAGAATGCTCGAAAATCCGGTCGAGGTTCCCAGCGTCATCAATGGCAGGGAGATCCGCACGGGGGATCTCGTCGAGCTAAACCCGCCTCACAACCTCAGGCAGACGCTCGGCAATTACCATCGCGCCGGCGCCAGGGAAGCCGAGATGGCGATTACCGCGGCCAATCAGGCGAAGATCGCGTGGAGCGAGATGGACTGGTCGGCGCGCGCTACGGTCATGCTCAAAGCCGCGGAATTGCTTGCGGGAAAATACCGCCACACGTTGAATGCCGCCACAATGCTGAACATGAGCAAAACGTGTCACCAGGCCGAGATCGATTCCGCCTGCGAACTCATCGATTTCTGGCGCTTCAACCCGTATTTCATGACTCAGGTGTACGATCAACAGCCGATTTCGACTCAGGACGTGCTGAACTACATGGAGCACCGTCCCCTGGAAGGATTTGTCTTTGCCGTTTCTCCTTTTAACTTCACATCGATCGCGGGCAATCTCCCGACCGCCCCGGCACTTATGGGCAACGCGGTCGTCTGGAAACCGGCTTCTTCCGCCGTGCTGCCGGCCTACTACATCATGAAAATCCTGAAGGAAGCGGGATTGCCCGACGGTGTGATAAACCTGGTTCTGGGGCCGGGTCCAGTGATCGGACCGCCTGTCCTCAACCATGTCGACCTCGGTGGCGTCCACTTCACCGGCTCAACGTATGTGTTTTCGACGATCTGGCTCACGATCGGTTCTGATATTCGCAAGTACCAGTCGTATCCCCGTATCGTCGGCGAAACGGGCGGCAAAGATTTCATTTTCGTGCACGAATCGGCCGATATCAAGGCCGTAACCGCCAACCTTGTGCGCGGGGCATTCGAATACCAGGGACAGAAATGCTCCGCCGCAAGCCGCGCCTATATTCCGGACTCCTTGTGGCCCCGGCTTAAAGAACAGTTGCTCGACGAAATCGCCACCATCAAAGTCGGCGATGTCTGTGACTTCCGGAATTTTATGAATGCCGTCATCGACAAGGCCGCGTTCAAGACCATCAGCGAATACATCGATTTCGCCCGGCATGATCCCCATATGGAAATACTCTGCGGCGGAACATACGACCAGAAGGAAGGCTACTTCATCCAGCCGACCGTTGTCCAAAGCGCGGACCCTCGCTCAAAGCTGATGAGCGAGGAGATTTTCGGGCCGGTCCTGACCGTTTACGTTTACCCGCACGCTGAATTTGAACAGGCCATGGACCTGTGCAACACCACCAGCCCATACGCGCTGACCGGGTCGATCTTCGCGCAAGATCGTTTCGCCATCGTGAAGGCCACCAAAGCGCTGCGCAACGCGGCCGGCAACTTTTACATCAATGACAAACCGACGGGTGCCGTCGTGGGGCAGCAGCCGTTCGGCGGCTCACGCGCATCGGGAACCAACGATAAGGCAGGCACCTGGCTCAATCTCGAGCGGTGGGTTTCCCCGCGCAGCATCAAAGAAACCTATTTGCCGCCGGCCAACTATCGCTACCCGTTCATGGCGGAGCCGTAAGGGGACAGTTCTGACGCCGGGGAAACGTGTCACTGCGTTCCCCTGAAGCCGTGAAGAATCAAATCCCCCTCTCTCCCCCTTTCTCAAATTTTCTCAAAGGGGGATGATCAAAAGCCAGAGTGGAATTGCTTTGGGAATTTCTGCTTCGACTACGGGTTCCCCTCTTTGGAAAACAGGGGATAGGGGGAGATTTGTCCGGCCTTGCCGCGCGACTCAGGATCTTCTGATAGGTTCCCTTTTTGAGTGGCCATAGTTCCAACTGTAGATTCCACACGGCACAAGGTAACAATGAAGATCGATGAATTTCGCTTGAGCCGCTTTAAAATGGAGCGGTTGGATCCGACCTGGCGAACCGCATCCTACGCAGCCACTGGCGTGGACGGCTTTGTCATTGAAATCTTTGCCGGCTCCACGGTGGGCATCGGCGGCACGGCCGCGCACCCAAACAGTATGGCGGCGGACGATCTCGAAAACCAGTTGAATGGACCGGTCCGAAACGCTCTCGTCGGCGCGGATCCCAGACTCGGAAATTTGATTCATCAAGAACTGCTGGCGTCCAATGTTCATCCCAGAGCGCGTCTGGCAGCCGACCTGGCGCTTCACGATCTGATCGGGAAAATCGCCGGTCTTCCCTGTCATGCCTTCTGGGGAGGGTCGATCCGTTCCAAGGTGAAAGTGGTGCGCATGGTGGGGATCAAGCCGCCGAGCGAACTCAAAACCGCCGTGGAGGCTTTATTGCAACAGGGCTTTAAGCATCTCAAGGTAAAAATCGGCACGGGATTGGCTGAGGATGTCGAACGGATCCGGACGCTGCGCCGGCAATTCGGAAACGATATCTGGATTGCCGTGGATGGAAATAGCGCCTACAGCCCATCCTCGGCCATCAAGCTCAGCCGCGCTCTGGAACCTTATGGCGTGAGCCTGATCGAGCAGCCGATTGATTATAACGATTTGAACGGTCTTGCCCGGGTCACTCAGGCCAGCAGAATTCCGATCATGGCGGATCAATGTGTCACCGATCCGAGCTCGGCCCTGGCGGTTTGCCGGATGGGAGCCGCTCACATCGTGTCGATCAAAGGCACCAGCCTGGGTTCTCTCGATGAGTGCCGGCGGGTCTATGAGATCTGCCGGGCATTCGGGATTCGGATTCATTTCGGCGGTTCGGTCGTATCCGCCATTGCGGACATGGCACAAGCGCAATTGGCCGCTTCGCTGCCCGGCGTGGATGAGGAATGTGAAGTAGGGGAATTCATGGCCGTCAAGGGCGATCCTGTTACCGGCGTTGATATTAATCACGGAGAATTGGAGGTGGGTTCTGAACCCGGTTGGGGACTTAGCTTTAAACGCTGATCGTGCGTCTCGTTAAGCGCACTACTCCTGATTCTATCGTCAACAGCGAGCTAATAGCCGCCATCTTTTCCGCGGAGCATCATATGGGGGAGAGAGAATTCATATGAATAGGACCTTCATCACGAACTTCTTTGGCGCTTCACTGATCGTCTTCTTGACCATTGCCAGCGCGGCTGCGCAGGAGAACAAGCCCCCAAGGCAAAAATTAAATCCGGAAAAGAGCCCCGTTCGGGCTGCCTACGTCTCCTCCTCAGGGATTTATGTCGCTCTTTGGACGGCTGTGGAAAAAGGCTACTTTAAGGAATATGGACTTACCGTCGAACCGGTTTACACTCGGACCGTTTCGGGCATACAGGCGTTGATATCCGGAGGAGTCCAGTTCATTCATTCGGCTTGTCCGCAGATTATGACCGCCAGAAAAGCGGGGGCTGATATTCTGCTCCTCGGGGCTACCCTGCCCTACAACTTATATGTGATAGCGTCTCGCGCAGACATTACTGAGCCGAAGCAACTTGCAGGCAAGCGCGTTGCGATTAACCAGCTTGGAGACACTACTCATCTGTCCGTGCGCTTTGCTCTGGAAAAGGCCGGTGTGAACCCGGATAGAGTCACATATGTCCAGGTCGGCGGAACTCCTGAGCGTCTTGTGGCTCTCGAATCGGGATCAGTCGAGGCAGCGCTTCAGTCCGCGCAGAGTCTTGAGGTCATAAAGCGATTGCGCATGAACATTTTGGTCAATCTTTTCGAGCGAAAACTACCCTATTGCGGCGCGGGCATGGCCGCATCGGACGCGTTCACGAAGGCAAATCCACAAACCACCGAAGCGTTTGTGCGCGGCATGGTGAAAGGCAACGCCTACACGCGGGAGGGGAATCCCGATGACGTTAAAGGGATCATGGCCAAATATATGAAAACCGATGCTAAGGACCAGAGGTTGATAGAAGCATACGAATTTTATGCCAGGCGCGCGATCAGCAGGTCGCCGGACATACCCGTTCAGGGGCTCGCGTTCATTATTGATGAACTTTCATTTCGTGACCGCACGTGGGCCGGCTGGAAGCCGGAGCAATTTTATAACTCCGCCATGATCGAGAAATTAGAAAAGCAAGGTTTTCTCGAGGAAGTTTACAGGCAGTTCCGATAAGGACGCCAGGTTCCAATCTTAACCCCGAGGGGACGGACGCCGGCGAAGCTGCTCGGCGACTTCTTCGTAGATCGTCCGCCGGTGACCAACTGCAAAAATGCGGATGATTTTGCGCTTTCGATCTACGGCATAAATGATGCGAAACCGCCGGACCCTGTACTTCCGCAGCCCTTCTAATTCCCTGAGCAGGGCTTCACCAGAAAACGGCTCCAAACTGAGAGCCCTGAGAGCTTGCTTGACGCTGCGTTTTAGATCTGGAGGCAGATGGCGGATGATTTCTGTTATATGCGGCGGGATGTCGGGCCGGAAGACGACCATTACCCCTTTCGCCTCTTAGGAGTCTGGAGGGGCTCGCCGAAAACATCTTCAAAGGACAAACCTTTTCTGCCTTTCGAATAGAATCTTCTGCTCGACCGAATTTGCTGCATCAGAGCAGGATCGCTCAATACATCGAGGGTTTCCTTCAACCGCTCATATTCAGAGAAGTTCACAAGCACCGCCGCCGGTTTTCCTTTGCGGGTAACCACGACCTCCTCCTCCCGCTCTTCCACGCCGGATACCAACTCTGGCAGGCGCGCTTTCACCTCGGATATGGGCAGCGTCTTAGACATTCTCCAGACCTTTCTTTCAGTTGACCAGAAATCTGGTCTATTGACGCTACGCTACGTGATTCCCGATGTCAAGGGAGGAGCAAGCCCGTGGCTTCACTAACGGGAGCTTTCCTGCGCTCAACTCCCCCGCTCCCCATCTCCGTGCCGCTCTTGCCATGAGATCGCCAAAATCGTATAAACTTGTGAGAAATTTCCGCTGCTTCCGTGGGCGCTATTCTCTTCATCTTTACTCTGAGCAAATCTCCATTCTCGAAAGTTAACCATGTATTATTTCGCTTACGGCTCTAACATGAACTGGATGCAGATGACACAACGGTGTCCCTCGGCGAGGTTCGTTTCCGTCGCCCGGCTGAAAGACCACCGCTTTGCGATCACGCGTCAATCGCGCCGGCGCAAGTGCGGCACTGCGGATGTCCTTCCCGAATACGGGAGCGACGTTTGGGGAGTCGTCTACGACATTGATGATTCCGAGTTGAGCGTGCTCGACGGCTTCGAAGACGGCTACGGCAGAGAAAAAATGCACGTTGACCCGACCGGTGACGGCGGCCGGCCAATCCAGGCGTGGGTTTACATCGCCGAGAAAGAAGCGAGCGCGCCGCTTCCCAACGGAACCTACAAGCGGCTCATCCTGGAGGGAGCGAGGCACTGGAAGCTGCCACAGGCTTATGTCGAAATGCTCGAAGACATCGAGGTCGCGGACAATAAGTAGCTGCCAGGACCCAACACCTCCCTCGCCCGCCGGCGGCAGAGGGCCGGGGGGGGTCGCAGCCCCGACCTTACTGAGAACCCTTTGCTTCGAAGAACCCCTGTTTATCCAACCGCTCGACAAAAGAGGCGTCGATAAAAGAAGCTGGATTCACGCTTTTTGCTTTGGGATTAGACTCAGCGATCGTTTCCAGGATAATCTGCAATCCTGCCGGGTCGGGATAAGGCTTTTTCATCGTCATGTCCCGGTAAGTGTCGTAACCCTCTTCGACGACGGCCCTCTGTTTGTCCAAGGAAACCCGCAAATATTTTGCGAGGATTTTCAAGCCTTCTTCTTTGTTGGCCGGGTTTCTGTAAAACTGGATTCCCTCGGATACGGCTTCGACAAATCTCGCCACCGTTCCGGCATCCTGCTGCAGCGTTTTCTCAGACACAGCCGTTACCGCCCTGAGGTAAGGAACGTCAAGCGTTGTAAGGTCAACGAGGAGCTTTAAACCTTCTTTAGCGGCCATCGTGCTGTACGGAGGATCTAAAATGGCCGCGGGAACTTTCTTGCTCAAGAGCGCTTCATAGCGAGCGACTTTTCCTCCCGTGCTAACCGGAATCACCTGCTCTTTGGTGAGCCCGAGCTCCTTCAAACAGAGGATCAGCGCGGTGTACGGC
>JACQUW010000395.1 GCA_016210115.1 Deltaproteobacteria bacterium
CTGAGATGTATGTTGCGCTCAAACCGGGTTACAACCCCGGCAACGGAGTAGACGAAAAGGTTAAAGACGCTATTGACAAAATCATCGGTAAAATCGCCCGTCCGCGAAACGTTTGGCTTGTCCCTGACATGCCTAAGACCCGTTCAGGAAAGATCATGCGCAGGGTCATTGCCTCTGTCTCTAACTTTATGGATGTGGGCGACGTCACGACGCTGGCGAACCCAGAGGTGGTAGAGACCATACGAAGAATGGTACAAACGGAAAAGGCTCAACGCGGAGAGGTTCCAAAGAACCTTTCCAAAGAGATGATAGAAGAAATCAAGCGGTTTGGAGCAATAGAGTAGGGGTCGTTAATACACCATCAGTCATAAGGTTATCGTCATGCCCGTGCAGGCGGGCATCCGAACGTGGTTCCCTCAGGGGCACGCCTTCCGTTCGCAGCCGACCTGCCTGTGCGCCCGCCTGCCAGGGCGCGGGCAGGTGTCCGCACGCAGACAGGTGGGCCAGTACCTCGAGGCTCCAAGGTTGGTTATTTCCTGGTCTTTGCCTTTCACAACCCGCACGGTTCTACGTCCGCGACCTACAGGCATGCCCCTTCGGTCACTAGCGCGGAGTGTTCAGATCCAACGCTCTTGGGTTGATTTCCCAAGCCGGTGCGCAGCTAGCCGGTACGGTTTCTCGCTTGCAGAACCGGCCGCAGTCGGGCGCTATGAATGCACTTTAACAGATATATGCGGATGAAACTTCTGATTTCTGGTCTCATGGTCGGGCTGCTCACGACTGCTCTTATGTCAGCAACTGGAATCGATGCAGAAGCCGAATCAACGAGACTCGAACCGACCCTTTACGCACGAGCCTTGGAACGAGCGAATCACCTGCCCCGACTGCGGAGCTTTCTGGTCTCAATCGACGGAAAGCTCGTCGAGGAACGCTACTTCAACGGCGCGCGTCCCTCGCAAACGGCGAATCTCAAATCCGCTTCTAAAAGCGTTCTGTCGGCGCTCGTCGGGATCGCCTTGGATCGCGGTTACCTGAAGAGCGTTCAGGACAGCATCGGAAAATTCTTCCCCGAGCACCTGAAGGGCACAGACGATGCTAACAAGAAATCCATCACGATCGAACATTTAGTAACCATGCGGTCCGGCCTGGAGAGCACCAGCAATGTAAACTATGGGCGTTGGGTCCAGAGTAGCAACTGGGTGCGTTACGTCCTGGCGCGTCCGCTGGTCGATGAACCGGGTGGCCGGATGATCTACAGCACCGGAAATTCGCACCTGCTCTCGGCGGTGCTGACGAAAGCTACCAAAATGAGCACTTTCGAGTTTGCGCGTCGATATTTGGCCGATCCGCTCGGCATCTCGATGGCACCGTGGCCACGCGACCCCCAGGGCATCTACTTTGGTGGTAATGAGATGCATTTGACGCCTCGCGGGATGCTCGCATTCGGCGGGCTTTATCTTAACGATGGTCGAGCCGGTGGCAAACAGGTAGTAGCGGAAACGTGGATCAAAGAGTCGCTCAAGCCGCGCACCCGGTCGAGCTGGAGCGGGCGAGAATACGGTTACGGCTGGTGGATCGACACACTCGGCGGCCACCCGACGTATTACGCATGGGGACACGGCGGGCAGTTTATTTTCGTCGTGCCGACTCTGAAGTTGGTGGTAGTCACAACATCATTACCGTTACCCGGAGATGGACGCCGCGAGCATCAGCGTACCGTTTACGATCTCGTAGAGCAGGATCTCATACCCGCTGCAGAGATGAATCGGTTACCCCTCAGGCGACCCCAGCTGGAATATCCACAGGGGCGTATGTAGAGTAGCTGAAGTGAGTATTCCAACTCAGTCCATTCTGATCGGTACCTCGGGCTATTCGTATCCCGGCCCTCCTCCCAAGGGCTGGTTCGGCGCCTTTTATCCGGAGAAGAAGGTGAAGGGCTTCGATGAACTTAAATACTACTCGCAGATCTTCAGCACGGTCGAAATCAACTCTACGTTTTACAGACCGCCGTCTGAGACGATCACAAAGGGCTGGGCAGCGAAAACACCATCGGATTTCACCTTTGCCCTAAAGCTTTGGCAGAAATTTACGCACCCAATGAGAATCAGTCGCAAAAGCTCCGATGAGAAGTGGGAGCGTGCAACGCAGGAAGACTTTGATCAGTTCCGAGCCGGCATTCTGCCTCTGGCCGAGGCGGGAAAACTCGGCGTGCTTCTGTTCCAGTACCCCGCTGGATTCCATTGCACGTCGGAGAACATGGAAAAGGTCGAGACCGCTCTAAGGTGGTTTTACGACTATCCCAAGGTCGTGGAGCTTCGGCACAAGAGCTGGAGCGAGAGAAGCTCTGATATGAGAATGCTCCTGCGAGAAAACAGAGCGAGCGGCGTGCAAATAGACGAGCCTAAGTTCGCCACTTCCATACGGCAAGAACTCGAACCCATCGGCGAGATATTTTACTTCCGCGCTCACGGCCGCAATGCAAAGGCGTGGTGGCACCCCAAAGAATCATGGGAGCGGTACGATTATTTATACTCTCGCGAGGAGATCAAACGACACGCGGAACGGATCAAAACGGCTGTAAGTGCGCCGGGGGTGAAAAACGCCTTCGCTTTGTATAACAATCACGCCCGCGCGAACTCGGCCGCCAACGCTATCATGTTGTCCCAGGAGTTGGGGGTGCGCCTGAAGGCGATGCCGGGTGAGACGATTTTATCGAAATTTCCGGACCTGGTGCAGGGAAAAGAAGAGTTCGTTAAGCCGGGGGTTAACTAAAGTACGATGGTCCGTAACCCCCGTGCCCCCGGTTTGCATCCTGTAGGGCATATCCTTCGAGTGAACCGAAGGAACTTCATAAGAAATCTTTGCGAAGCATTCAGGAGGTCTAAATTGCAGGGGTTTTCACAGCACGCGCCTGTGGCATGGCCTTTGCGTAGAAATATGGCGGTCGCAATCCAAAGGTGCTCAGGTGCAGGTGAGCGATTGCAGAGGAGCTGATCCAGTGGCTTCTCAAGAATGCTGGCGTTACCGAAGAGAAGGCCCGTGCTGTGGCTCTACAAGTGCAGGCAAGGACTGCAACCCTCCTCGACGAGAGAAAAATCCTGGAATGGCAGCAACAGCAGGATTTTCCGATCTGCCCGAATCCTGACGACCCGGATGCCTGCAACGTTTATAAAGACCTACAGTTTCCCGGTCACGTCTACGAAAACATCACAGACTATTATCAACAGAAAAGTTAGGCGAAATCTTCACTCCGGCCCTTCGGAGATCTTCTTGTAGAATATGCGCGCCAAGCCGGCAGTAAAACGGGCAACCTCCAATTTTCATCCGGCAAAACATCAAAAGGAACCTGCGCGACCGCCGGAACCGGATTCCCTCTCAATTCGTATCCCCCGGGACCGCGACACGGCGGAACTCCAGGTTGGCGGCAAAACGGTCCGCTTGACCAATCTCCGAAAAATTTTTTGGCCGGATCTCGGAATTTCGAAGGGTGATCTGATCCAGTTTTATGCCGACGTGGCTCCCGTTCTGCTGCCCCATCTTGTCAGCCGCGCCATGGTGATGAAGCGCTATCCGAACGGCATAGCCGGTGATTTCTTTTTTATGAAGCGCGCGCCGTCTCCTCGCCCCGAGTGGATCGAGACGTGCTCTATCGAGCACGCGTCGGGCAACGTGATTCATTTTCCTGTGGTCCGGGACCTGAGCTCCCTGCTCTGGGTCATCAACTTGGGTTGTATCGACCTGAATCCCTGGTACGGCCGCTGTGACGATGTAGACCGTCCCGACTACCTGCACTTCGATCTCGATCCGGTGAAAGGAGCGAGCTGGAATCAGGTGGTCGAAGCCGCAAAGCTAGTGCATGACGGGCTGACGAGGCTTAAACTGCCCGCGTTCATCAAAACGACCGGCTCGCGAGGGTTTCACATCTACGTCCCGATCGTCCGTGGGCCCACCCAAAAAGAAGTGTGGAAGTTTGCCAAAGAGTTCGCCACCGCTCTGGCATCGGTGCGTTCTGATCTGATTACGGCGGAATATCGGATCGCCAAAAGGCCACAGAAGCGCGTGCTGGTTGATTACAATCAGAACGCCTGGGGACGAACGCTTGCCTCTGTTTACTCCGTAAGGCCTCAGCCGAACGCCACGGTCTCAGCTCCGATCACCTGGAAAGAACTTGAAAAAGGGGTTCAGATCGAAGATTTCCGTATGGACAACATGCGGGAGCGGATCAAAAAAATCGGCGATCTTTGGGCGCCCTTGCTGGCGGAAACGGGACGCGCAAAATTAGAGGCGTTTTATGGAGCTTCCGATTAGGCCACCTTACGCTCCTATGGAAGCGTTGCTCGTCGATGAAATTCCTTCAGGGAAAGAATGGCAGTACGAGCCAAAATGGGACGGGTTTCGTTGTATTGCGTTCAAGGACGGAGAAGAGATCGAGCTGCAATCCAAAAACGGGCAATCTCTTCGCCGCTATTTTCCGGAATTAATCTCGGCCCTGCAGGGCATTCGAGCCAAGAAGTTCGTTATCGACGGAGAGATTGTTATCCCTGCTGATGGGACGTTTTCTTTCGATGACCTCCTCCAGCGAATTCATCCCGCGGAAAGCCGCATAAAGAAATTATCCAAGGAGCACCCTGCAAAGTTGATCGTATTTGATTTGTTGGTTTCTGCCGATGGAAGCTCGCTTGCCGCGATCGCGCTTCACGAGCGCCGGCGCGCCTTGGAAAGGTTCTTTAGCGAGAGCGTGGCGCAGAATGAGTCGATTGAACTCTCACCGGCGACCACTCGGATCAAAGACGCCGAACGGTGGCTGCAAATGGCCGGCCGCGATCTGGACGGGATTATCGCAAAACGCAGAGATCTGAGTTATCGATCCGGTGAGCGAACCGGAATGCAAAAGGTAAAACGACTCCGAACCGCCGACTGCGTGGTCGGCGGGTTTCGGTACGCTTCGAAGGGAAGGGCCGTAGGATCGCTGCTCCTGGGTCTTTACGACGATGGCGGTCTCCTCCATCACGTGGGGTTTACTTCCGGATTTTCCCAGCATGAGAGAAAATCTCTGCTGGAAAAACTGGAGGCTCTTATTTCGCCGCCGGGTTTTACCGGAAACGCTCCGGGCGGGCCCAGCCGCTGGAGCACGGAACGATCCACCGAGTGGCAGCCACTGAAGCCTAAGCTCGTGGTGGAAGTGCAATACGACCATTTTACGGGGAATCGCTTCAGACACGGCACCAAGCTCTTGCGCTGGCGACCGGACAAGTCGCCAAAAAGCTGTTCGATGGATCAGGTAAAGCCGGTCGCTAAACCGATTTCACCGAAGCTCCCAAAAGCATTTCTCCCGTGAGCAGGTAAGCAGGTTGCGGCTGGCGCCACCGAACGAGCGGAATTTAGCCTGCTTTGCCGGATCGCAGCGCGCGGAAGGTGATTGAGTAGCGCAGTGCCTTGGTGGGCGGTATGCTGTGCTGCCATTTGGATCTGGCCTCATCGCGAAGGATGTAGGCCGAACGGGGCTCGATCATAACTTGTGTGTATTCGCTTGCACCCGCCCCTTTTCTCAGGCGAAAGGGACACGCGGAACGAAGCGATACGCCTACGACGATGCCGAAAGCCGGCGCGTCACGATGCCAGCCGATTCCGGCTCCGGGCGGGTATTCCGTAATGAGCGCCTCAGCCAGCTGATCAGCCTCGATTTGCGCCAGAGCGGCGCCCCGCTCCTTCAACGGAATAAGAAACTGCGGCAGTAGAGGGCCGGGCTCAATTTTCCACGAGTCATAATTGTAGAGCCAACCGAAATGGGTCACCCGCCGGCGCGCGACTTGACCGCGCATTTTCACGTCCGCAAATTCGATCGTCCGAATCTCCCGGACCAGTTCTTCCTCCTCCTCGTTGCTCAGGAAATCGGGTCGGTAAATAAATCCCTCCGGTGAAGCGACCGCCATACTTTTTACTCTCCACGATGTAATTGATTTGGAGTCGTAATTTCGCGCGCTACTATTTCCAATGCGGCGGATAAGTGCGTTGGTAATTCGGCAGCGCTTCGATGCGCTGCACCCATTTGGCGACGTTGGGAAAGGTTTCCGCAAGCGGTAGCAAGCGTAAGTTCAACGGCTGGGCGGCTTCTTTGGACGCGGCGCGCAAGAGCAGTTGGACCAGTGGAAATACGCCGATGTCCGCGGCAGAAATCTTCTCGCCAACCAGCCAATGCGAACCGGCCAAGCGCTCGTCGATCATCTTGAGCTCGTGGCGAAGCGTCTGCGCGGCCTCTTGGATTTCCTCGACTTTGTCCAGTCCTTTGCCAAAGAAAATAGGGCGAACGAGTTTATTTCCGGCACTCACGACGTACGATTCACACTCGAGGAGCGTGCGCCAAATCAAACCCGTTTCCTCGGGCGTTTCGCCGAAGAGCGGCGGGTCGGGGTATTTGCGATCGAGATAAGTCATGATTGCGAGCGACTCGTAGAGGACATAGTTTCCGTCTTGCAGGGTGGGGACTTTCCCGCGCGGGTTGAGCTGAACATAAGCCGGCGCTTTGTGTTCGCCTTTGGAAAACTCCAAGAGCTTCGATTCATACGCGAGCCCTTTCACTTCCAACGCCAGCATCACCCGCCACGCGAAGGGACTCCCGCTGCCCCAATAAAGTTCGATTGCCATGCTTCCCCCTACTATCTAACCGGTTTTGGGTTTGTCTCTTTGCTGACCTCTGATCTTCGATCTCCGACCTCCAACCCCTGACCTCCGACCTCCGACCTCTACAAGCTCCTGCGCCTGTCCAATAGTTTTTCACGAACGAGACAGAAAGCAAGCTTCAAGATAGCGCTCGTTATCGGAGCCATCGCCGCGATTGTTCAGCCGCTTGAGGGCGATCGGCTGGCAAAACGGACGGCTGTGCTTCATGGCTGATTCTCGCCATCGTCATTCTTTTCACGGGTTTTCCAAAGGCGTACAGCGCGCTCTCGATCAATTTCCACATTCCCCTGACGATCGCCAGGATTCTCGCTGCCGCTCAAGTCGGGCTGGTCCTTATCGATTTACACGTCGGCGGCGCCGGAACCGACGCTGCGCTATCTGCTCTACGCGCTGATCGTGGGCTCAGCGATTATCTTCCCTGCGCTTAGTTACCTCCTCAAGATTTTTAAACTGAGCGAAACAGACGGGCTTTCGGATGATTCTGCGTAGACGCGAGCCTCTTGACGGCGCGCGTGGACCGTTTATCCAGATGGTTTTGTCCGGGCCTCCTCTGCATCGGCGATCCCGCGCACGCCATGTCTTTGCTCGGAGGCGGCGGCATTAAACGCAACCCGGATCGTCTCCGTCTTGATTGGTTCAGTTTTTGCGATACTCTAAAAAAATTGCACCTTGTTTCGACCGGCTCAAATCAGCAATATTAAGGAGATCTCATGGCCAGTGAAGGACTGCATGAACCTGCGGATAAGCTCAAGCCCGAAACGATTGATATCCATCGCGCGATCGTCTCGCTCATGGAAGAGCTCGAGGCCATCGACTGGTACCATCAGCGCGCGGAGGCGTGCTCGGACCAACAACTGCGCGCCGTCATCGAACACAATAGAGATGAAGAAATTGAGCACGCATCGATGGCCCTGGAATGGATACGCCGCCACGTGCCCAAGTTCGACGAGGCGCTACGAACGTACCTGTTCACGACCGGCGAAATCACTGAAATTGAAGAAACTATAGAAAGGGGGAAAGAAGAGAAGCCGGCCGAACCCACTCAATCCACAAAGCGAACCACGATTGGCGACATGAAAGGAAATTGACATGTCTGATCCTGTACCAGCAGCGATGATTGCTCCGGACCTGTTGAACAAAATCGAGCAAGCGGCAATAGCTGCGGCACGCGTTATCCTGACGGGCCGCACGGTGGTTCTCAAGATTGATGCGCCGGATGCAATTTGCACGATCACGCCGTCTTCCCAGGGTCCAATATGAGAGCTTGCTTAACGCGAGCCTAGACCCAGAGGAGACAAGTAACTGACGTTCCGCTCATGTGGCGCCTGGACTGGATTTTTATTCGTGCTAGATAATTCACAGAAGAGCGATGGAAACGCCAAGCCAGAGCGCCAGGGTTATCGTCACCACGGAAAGTCTGGAACGAATCCGGGAGGCCAGATCGTCGCTAAAGTCAGCTTTGCCGGATGCCCGGATCCGCAGCGCGGGGTTCAAGGGAATCTTTATCGTGGAGGTGGACGGGGACGCGCTGGAGCTTGCCAGGAGGATCCAACAAGAATGCTCCGCCAGTATCGGGCGCGCCACGGCGGTCGTGGCCGAGGTTCAAAGCAGATTCGATCTGATCAAAGAAGCCGCGGTCCAGGCGGGGCGGAACCAGATCCGCGCGGACGAGAGGTTTTGCTTCAGGCTGCACAAGCGCGGCTCGCACTGGCTCGAAAAGGACACGCTCAGCATCGAGCGGGAAATCGGCGGCGAGATCTGGCAGGCGCTGGAACAAAAATACGGGACCAAGCCTCTGGTGGATCTCAAGAATCCCGATACCACTGTCGTTGCCGAAGTTCTCGGACCCACAACGGCGATCGGAATCTTGAGGAAAGAATGGCGCCGGGAGCACGCCTGAGCGGCGAAATATCTGCCACCACTCGTTTCTTGCGCTCCAACGATTTTCGGGATACTGAAAGAGATGGTTTTTTTCCGAGAAATGTCCGGCGCAGCGAGAAAACGGAAACTGTGGGAGACCCGCGGTTCTGTCGACCGGCCTGCGGCGAAGGAGTGGGACTATCCAACCGGAATGGTCTGGTGTCCCATGAAGATGAGCGGTCTGGCCATCATGAAGTGCGCCGAGCTGCAGAAAGAGTTCGGGTGCGGAACCCTCAGGCAGCTCACGATCCTAAAGAGCACGAAGCCCGGGAATGTCCGGTATTTCTGGCCCTGGCTGCGGCGCGGCGGCCAGTGCCCGGAGCGCGCAAGCGAAGAGCAGGTGCGCGAATTGCGCCTCGCGCTCAGCCCGCTCAGGTTAGTAGAGAAGAGCAGGAGAAATCCCCGAGCCTACCGTTGCCCGCGGTGCGGCGGCCGCAAAGTTTTCGGAGCCCGCCAGTGTCGCCACTGCTGGCGTCCCTCGTGAGCAAATCCAAGCACCTTTCCAAAGAAGAGTTTCGTTAACCTGGAAGTGTAGGAAACGGCGCGTCAGGTATCGGTCTCGGCCTCTTGCGGCGTAACGAATATCAATGCGGGTAGGATTCGATGAGTAGCTTGCGAGAACGGCTCGAGGCGGGGCAATTCGTCACCACCACGGAAATGGAGCCCCCGAAGGGGACGGATCTGTCGAGCTTTCGTTCCATCGCTGCTCTGCTCAAAGGAAAAGTTCATGCGGTCAACGTGACCGATAATCAGCGCGCGGTTATGCGTTTGAGCCCGGTGGGCGGAGCGAGCGTGCTGGTGCGCGAGGGACTGGAACCGATTCTCCAGGTGACCTGCCGTGATCGAAACCGCATGGCGCTGCAATCCGATCTTCTGGCTGCGTGGGTGCTGGGCGTGAGAAACGTTTTAACCATGACGGGCGATCCGGTGGAAGCCGGTGATCATCCGCAGGCAAAGCCGGTTTTCGACATCAGCTCTGCGGATTTGTTACGGCTTATCGGACGGCTGAACTCCGGGCGCGACGGCGCCGGCCATCCATTGCAAGGCAAACCGGATTTCTTTCTCGGCGCTACGGTCAACCCTGGTGTGGCGCCGTTAGAGCCCGAGTTAGAACGCTTTAAAAAAAAGGTCGAAGCCGGTGCGCGCTTTTTTCAAACTCAGGCGATTTTCGATCTCGATGCATTTGCCCGGTTTATGAACATCGCGAAATCGATGCCCGTTTACATTATTGCCGGCCTGATCCCTTTACAGTCTGTTCGGCTGGCTCATTTTCTCAATGAAAAAGTGCCCGGTATCCATGTGCCCGGTGCCATCATCGAACGATTGAGCCGTTCGGCCGATCCCGTTGAAGCCGGTTTGGAGATCGCCGCCGAGCTTGTGGACGGCTTGAAGCGGATTTGCCACGGTATCCATCTCATGGTGGTCGGTAAGAAAAAAGATTTCGCCATTCTCGACCGGCTGTCTACAGGAAATGCGCCAGATTGATGTCTGCTCCGAGGCGATAGTTTCAGAGCCGGCGCGCATCGCCGGTTATCGGATGCGCGGGCTCTCCGAACGGACAGCGGCTTTCATATGGCCCAAGGGGCGTAAGGAAACGCCCCTTCAAACCAACGTCAGACATAGTTTCGGAGGAATCACATGAAGCGGAGCACGGAGAGGATTCTGACTACGTTCGTCGGGAGCTTGGCGCGCCCGGCGGACCTGATCGAAATACTGAAGGCGAAAGAGAGCGGGAAATCGTACGACCGCGAGGCGTTTGCCGTCCGGGTCCGCAGAGCGGTGGCCGACGCTGTGCGCGGGCAAGCCGAGGCGGGCGTGGACATCGTGAGCGACGGAGAGCAGGGGAAGGCGGGCTTTGTCACCTATGTGGGCGAGCGGTTGGCGGGCTTTGAGCCGCGAGCGACGCCGCCGAGGGCGGGCCCGTGGGTGGGGTCGAGAGAGGTGATCGACTTTCCGGAGTACTACGAGTGGTATTCCCGCTGGCGCGGCGCGTCCGTCGGCCCGCCGACGAGTCTCGTGTGCACGGGGCCCATCGGCTACAAAGGACAGGAGGCGCTCCAAAGAGATATCGAAAACCTCAAGGCCGCTCTGAAGCGGGTGAACGTGGAGGAAGCCTTCATGCCCGCCAGCTCTCCCGCGAATATCGAGGCGCAGCGAAAGAACGAGCATTACCCTACGGAGGAGGCATACCTCTACGCGATCGCCGAGGCAATGCACGAGGAGTACAAGGCCGTTGTCGCAGCCGGACTCTTGCTGCAGGTGGACGACCCGCGTCTGGTGACTTATTACAATTCGAACCCGGGCTCGACCGTCGAGCAATGCCGGAAATGGGCCGAGCTGCGCGTCGAGGCGCTGAATTACGCGCTGAGAGACACCCCGCCGGAGAAGGTCCGCTTTCACACCTGCTACGGCATCAATATCGGACCCCGCATCTATGACATGGCGTTGAAGGATATCCTGGAGATCATGCTGAAGGTCAATGCCGGCGGCTACTCGTTTGAGGCTGCGAACCCGCGGCACGAGCACGAGTGGCGCGTCTGGGAGGACGTCAAGCTCCCGGACGGGAAGGTGCTCATCCCCGGCGTAATCACGCATACGAGCAACATCGTGGAGCATCCGGAGCTCGTGGCCGAGCGTCTCGTGAAGTACGCCAGGATCGTGGGGCGCGAAAACGTGATCGCTGGGAGCGACTGCGGCTTCTCCTCACAGGCCACCGCGGAGCCGGAAATTCACCCGACCGTCGTATGGGCCAAGTTCAAAGCGATGGCCGAGGGCGCGCGCATCGCCAGCGAGGAGCTCTGGGGAAGGCGCAGTAGATGATCGAGATCCTCGGGCTACCGCGACGGTGGCGGAGCTTCACGCAAAACGTCATCCTCTGAACTCTGGATTTTTTAACAACGGAGAGCGTGTATGGCAGCATACGTTATTGTGGAAATCAATATTATCGACCCGGTAGCATATGAGGAATATCGCAAACTGGGGCCACCGACCGTAGCAGCCTATGGAGGGAAATTTGTCGTGCGCGGCGGCAAAGTCGAAGTTCTAGAAGGCGATTGGGTGCCTAAGCGGTTGGTCGTGCTGGAATTTGAAAGCGTGGAGCGGGCTAAGCAGTGGTGGTCCTCGCAGGAGTACAGCATTCCCAAACAACTCAGGCAGAAGACCGCTATGACTAACATGATTGTCGTCGAAGGCCTGTAACCAGATCACAGAGTAAACTGAACGGCATAGCGGACGACGAGTCGCTTCATCGCAAGCTCATGCGCGATGGCCTCGCCGCGGATTGTCCTCACGGTCCCGGATGGTCCCGCGCGAATTAAGCGCCGGCTGCCAAAAATCTCTTACCGTAAATACCGCGATTGAAAACCACAACGGCAACCCAACAGCGTATGCGCCGCGGCGGTTGCGAGCCGACCGAGTCATTACTATCGAGCACGGTGCTATCCCCAGAAGTTTTCCGCCCGGTTCTCCTTCGATTCCGCGACGCGGGCATGGAAGAACGGGCCTACAGGCAATCGCGCCTCTGTCGGGTATTGGGCAATCCTCTGGCCTACTTGATCGTTAAGCTACTGCGGATTTGCGCAATTGAGCAAACGTGTGAAGGCTTAGACGAGTGCAAGACTGGCGCAAGTGTGAGGCGATGTAAACTAAATAACTGACCGCAATTTCCGCCCCGACGGGCACGACAAATCTCGACCCATGCGAATCGCCGCCTCAATACCTTGGTAGTAACCGGGAAGGTGAGCGAGTGCGCGATAGCCCATACACTTATAGAAGAGCTGGGCTCCTTCGTTCCCCGCGCGCACTTCCAGGGTGACGTTGAATGTGCCGGCTACGACGGCGCATTTCTCGAGCCACTGAAGAAGTTGGCGTCCCAGGCCTGCTCGTCTATAGGGCGGAGCCACAGCGAGAAGATCCAGGTGTGCGTCGTCGTCTCCGTAGCGCATGATCGCAAATCCGACAATGTTATCGTGAATGCATGCGACGAGTACGTTAACATTGGGGGCCCGAATACTCGCTGCGACCCGCATAGGTGTCCAACGCCATCGGAGACCGTCCTCAATTAGATCCCGCGACAAATTGGCAATGGTGGTAGCCTCTGCCAATCGCGCCAATCGCAACGTTAGGTCGGAACTTATCATGAGGTGTATGGCTTAACGAATAGGGTTTTATCCCCAAAGCCTGTGAGCAATCAAGTTCCATGATCATGGTGGCAGAAATTGAGGGATGCCAAGCGGGTTGCGAGCTTCGGGGCGAAAGACTTCGGGCCGCGGCCGACCTGCCTGTGCGCCCGCCTGCCAGGGCGCGGGCAGGTGTCCGCACGCAGACAGGTGGGCGGGTACCATGAGTCGAACCGGGCCCATCGGAGGTCCGTGGCCCTCTTCCTCGCCCCTTGCGCTCGTCGTGTGCGGCTTTCATGGTTTAGGGCGATCCAATTCATGGTCATTCCCGCGAAGGCGGGAATCCAGAGGAGGCTGGGGTTGCCGGAGGGGACATCTTGTGATGCACGAGAAACGTGTTGCTTAGCTTACTGTCCGTGAAACCCGGGCCACTTTTTTCCTTTACAATCTCAATATGCGGCGATAAGTTTGCGGCCAGCGGTTTTGTTCAACACCGTTAGCCAACGCCGCTAAAGGGATACGTGTTCTTACTCCTTGGCGTTAGAGATAGAACGGTATCGTTAAACGAGTTCCCGACGACGCCGTCTGGCGGAGATATCAAATATCAGGTTGCGCATACCGCTGACGCTCGGTGCGAGCCCGAACTGGTTTGGTGGATAGGCTAAACGGAAACTCCGAAAAGCCACAGCATTTTTATTTTGAAATAGAGTTTCTTGTCTGGAGCCGACAATTCGAGGGGCAGTGAAGAGCCGGCAAAAAGGAGGTCGATCGTGAGAAGAAGCCATACTGTGTTGCTACTTGTTTTGCTCATGCTTTCGCTTTCTACGAAAGCAATATATGGACTCGATAGGGTACGGGTCGGATTGAGCGCGCTGAGTCCAACGAACTGGGCAGTTTGGGTAGCAGAAGAAAAGGGCTTTTTCAAAAAGCACGGAATTGAACCTCAAGTGATCTTTATTGGGGGCGGCTCTGCCCGAGGAGTCAATGCCCTGGTGGCTAAAGATGTGCAGTTTATGGTGATAGGTGGAGTCGGAGTTATTAGCGCCGCTCTGCGAGGGGCAGACGTGGTTATGATCGCATCTAACGTCAACGTCAGTACTCAACGACTGATCTCCAGACCCGATATCAAAAGCCCGGAGGATCTCAGGGGGAAACGGGTTGGAGTCGTCTCGTTCGGCGGTAATACTTATTCTGTCCTTCTGATGGTTCTTAAGAAATGGTCGATGAGACCTGACGAATTAGTGATTCTCCAAGTTGGTCCATCTCTAACGATGGTCATAAGCTTGGATAAGGGGTGGATCGATGCGGCGGTCTTGACCTCGCCCGCTGACTTCATGGCTGAGGAAAAGGGAAACCGCGTTTTGGCAGATCTGGCAGATATGAAGGTCTATTCGCTCCAGAGCACCATCACCACCACCCGCGACTACCTTAGGGGTAACGAGGACGTAGCCACGAGATTTTTGAAGGGATATGCGGAAGGAATAGCCTACATAAAGAAAAATAAGGGGCCGAGTCTGGACACTCTGCGAAAAAAACTCAGAATGGATCCCGGTCAAGAGAAATACTTAGAAAAAACCTATGCGCTTTACTCATCCAAGTATCTTGACAAGGTGCCTTATGTTTCTATTCGGGGAGTCAAGACACTGCTGGAATCTTTAGAAGGAGAAAACCCAAAGGCCAAAAACGCTGATCCCGAAGGCTTTGTGGACAGCAGAATCGTCAGAGCCATCGAAAACAGCGGTTTCTTCACAAAACTCTACGAGTGAGATCATGTGCGATTGTGGTCGCGGAGCGAAGAGGGCCGCGCGCGGCACACGTTGATCAAGCTTAAGTTGCATGAAAGCAGCTTATCGGATATTGTCCCGCGAAAATGAGAGTCACGCTGCGTCAATTGCCGCCATGCTCTGCGCCAGAATCTTCAGTTTTTCGCGGGGCTAAGAATCAGGGGAACTGCGTATCGTTCGCCGGCTCGAAGCGGTAACCCAACGGGGACAAACGCCGCTGCGCCGACGGCGAACATTAGGAATCGGAGGAAACGATGAGCTTGGAAAAGCCGCAATACGTATCTGATCTAGTCGTCTATCTGCTACATGCTCTGGGGATAGACTATGCGATACTGAATCCGGGAGCAACGACGCGCGGGCTGCATGAATCGCTGGTAACCTACGGGGGCAACAAGGCTCCAGAAGTAATTACCTGCTGCCACGAATAGGTGGCCGTCGCCATGGCTGAGGGCTATTACCTGGCCACGGGCCGTCCCCAGGCTACGCTCTTTCACGATATCGTTGGCCTTCAGCATGCGAGCAAGGCCATTTACGAAGCCTGGTTGAATAACACCCCAATGCTCATTCTCGGCGGCACGGGGCCCCTGGACGCCTCCCAAAGGAGGCCGTGGATCGACTGGATTCATACGGCGCAAGTGCAAGCGCAGCTTGTCAGGGACTACGTGAAGTGGGACGACCAGCCACAGGGCGCTTTGAGCGTCGCCGAATCTATTCTGAGAGCCTACCAAGTTGCTATGACCGATCCCAAAGGTCCGGTCTACCTCTGCTTTGACGTCGAGTTGCAAGAGAGTCTCCTGCCGGCAGATTTTCAGATTCCTGATTTTACGCGGTTCCGCCCTCCGGCTTCACCTGGGGGAAATCCGGAGGCTGTTACAGCGGCGGCGAAAGCGCTCCTGGAAGCGGAATGGCCGGTACTGGTGGTTGACGGGCTCGGTAGAAGTCCAGGGGGATCGAAGGCTTTGCAGGCAATGGCCGAGCTGCTGGGCATCCCGGTGCTCGAACAGGGTTCCGCATTCAACATTTCCAATCATCATCCACTGAACCTCAACGGTGCCAACGCGGAGGTGCTCAGGGAAGCAGACCTGGTCATTACCGTCGGTGTCAGGGACGTCGAAGCCGCTTTGAAGAGACCCGCGCCTGAAACAGCCATCGTGCCATCGGGCTTGCCAAACGTACGCGCCGGGCACAGCAGGCGTTACGAAAGCCTGACCCCCGCGGGAAGCAAGCTCATCCGCATCGGTCTGGAAAACTATCGGCTGCGGAGCTGGGACAGCAGCTACGGCAGGCCGTATCCCACAGACATCTCCATCCTGGGGGACGGAACACAGGTCTTGCGAGAGCTGACGCAACGGTGCCAGAGTGCCATCGTAGGCGATGTGCACAAACGAGTCGCTAACAGGTTTGCTCGTGCCGAGAAGCTCCACAGCGCTGTGTATGAGCGGGCTCAGAGAGATCTCCGCGAACGATGGTGGGGACAACAGCCGATCTCGACTGCCAGGTTGGCCGCAGAGATATGGGAGACGATTAAGGACGAGGACTGGGTATTGGTTCACGGCTCATTGAGCGGCTGGGAGCGGCGGTTGTGGGACATGACGGAGGGTGAGAGGTGCATCGCGGGTGGGGGTGGGACGGGGACGGGAATGGGAGTCGCGCTGGGCGTCGGCCTCGCCTTCAGGGGCACGGGCAAGATATGTGTCAGCATCCAGAACGACGGCGACTTGTTATATACCCCGGGCTCACTATGGACCGCTGCGCACCATGACATTCCGATGCTGGTGGTGATGTTCAACAACCGGTCCTACTATCAGGATGTCGGGCACCAGACCGCCATTACGAAAATGCGCGAGCGCTCGCTGGACAATGTTGGCGTCGGCGTTACTTTGGAGCGTCCCGCTACCGATTTTGCCGTGTTGGCTAAGAGCTTCAACCTGTACGGGGCAGGCCCTATCATCGGCCCGGAGGAGATCCGTCCCGCCTTGGAGAAGGGTCTCAAGGTCGTGAAGGAGGAAAGACGGCTTGCTCTTATCGACACGGTCACACAGCCAAGGTGAGCCTTCAGACCGTCTTTTGGGGAGAAAAAGGTCTTTGCCGATTCACAGATTCACGATTGAAGCCAGTTGGGACGCTGATAACGGTGCGTGGACCTTCGTTATCCAGTTTGCCTCGACTTCCACTGGACAGAAAGGGATCGGCCAACTCGCTCCGACACCAACTTGACCATGGCCACTGATTAATTGGAACTCCAAGGCTGATCTAACCGGATTTTGCAGAACTAGCGCAGCACCATCAGCAAATGTTAGAAGAAGCGCTCGGGCGATCCGATTGCATCCAAAAAGGTGGGCTGCTCAGGGACGCGCGCGCTGCATAGAGCTCAGTGCCGGTCCAGCCAATCACGGATGATTGTGTTCACCTCTTCCGGCTTCTGCCAGAAAAAGCCGTGACCGCAACTCGCCACGACTGCGAACTCGGCCCCTGCGATATGGTCGCGCAAGTATTCCGAGGTGGCATAATGGTTGCCGGTATCGGAAGCCGCGTTGTCCTCGCTGCCAACCAGGACGAGCGTCGACGTGATGATCTTGGCCAGCAAGTCTCCCGTCTCGTGCTGATTGCGCGCGATCACATGCCGCAGGTAGGGATCCAGTTGCGGGCGATGGTCCCAAAAACTCTTGAACAGGCTTTCGAGCACATCGGGGCGCGCCTTCACAAAGTCGGGCGGAAAGAAAAACTCGCTCTGGAAGTGACTCCACATGTGCGCCTTGTAGCCCTTCTCGATCAGGCTTACAACGCTATGCAGCGTGAGCCACCGCGGGTAATCGGCATTGCCCATCGAGCCGGAGCCGGAGGCCGCCTGAATCATAGAGCGGACCTTTTGCGGGTGGTCGATGGCGAGCCACTGGCACACTCGCCCGCCCATGGAGTGACCGATGACGTGGGCCGGTTCCTTAATCCCGATGGCATCCAGTAGATTGGCCGCATCGTGAGCGAACATACGCGTCGAGTAATAGCCGGCCGGCGCGTCGGACTTTCCGACGCCGCGGTGATCGTAGATGATCACCTGGTAGCAGTCGGCGAAAGCCGGCGCCTGGTAAAGCTTCCATGGCTCACCCGGCCAGCCGGTACCCGATATGAAAAGAAACGGCACACCGTGGCCGAAGGTTTCATAGTACAACTTCACATCGCCTGCCTGCGCGAAGGGCATCTCGGCCTCCTTGTGCTACACCGCAGATCGTTGGTTTCACGACGGGCGGCATCGCCGCTCCGCTTTCGGAGCCAGTGTGAAATGTTCTTGCTCACTTCGACCCAAGGGTCGGCGAGCTTTTCGTAGCGTGCCATGTCCTCCCGCCGGAGCCACTTCGTGATCGCGCTGTCGTGGGACGGGCGCGCCTTGACGCGCTCCCACCATTCGGCAACGCCGCGCTTATTATTCCACATGCGCGACAGCTTCAGCATCTCGAGGCGCGTCATGTATGGCGTCGCCGCGATGTCGGCGAGCGAGAAGTCGGGCCCGGCGAGCCACGGCCCCCGCTCGCTCGATTCCTGAATCCATTTGAGCAGCTTCTCGAAGCTCTTGGTCGCCTCCTTGCCCATCGGCGAGTTGAGGCCTTCCTCCACCCCGGCGCGCTTGTATTCGGACTGGCGCTGCAGCGGGGCCTTGGCGAGCTGTGCGTCGCGCTGCTCCTTGGAGAGGCGGCCAAGCGGCCCGCGATTGGCCGTGGCGAAGGTGAAGACGATGCAGGCAGGATGGATGTATTCGTCCATCAGCTTCGTGAACAAATGCGCCCGAGCCCGGTCGAGCGGATGGCGCGGCATGAGGGGCGGCGTGGGGAAGGTGTCGTCGAGGTAATGCATGATGACCGTGGATTCGACGATCACGTTGCCGTCGTGGACGAGCGTCGGCACCACGCCGTTCGGGTTGAGCTTGAGATAGGCGGGGTCGAGCTGATC
>JACQUW010000396.1 GCA_016210115.1 Deltaproteobacteria bacterium
ATGTGCGCGGCGAGATCCTGCAACTCAAATACACGATCAACACGATGGTCGATCAGTTGCGCAGCTTTGCCGCCGAGGTGACCCTAGGGCCGCGCGAGGTCGGAACCGAAGGGACACTCGGCGGCCAGGCCGTCGTGCCCGGCGTCGCCGGCACCTGGAAAGACCTCACCGACAGCGTGAACTTGATGGCCGGAAATCTGACCGCTCAGGTGCGAAACATCGCGGATGTAACCATCGCGGTCGCTAACGGAGACCTCTCGAAAAAGATCACCGTCGATGTGCGCGGCGAGATTTCGCAGTTCAAAGAAGCCATCAACACGATGGTCGACCAGTTGAACGCTTTTGCCGCCGAGGTGACGAGAGTCGCGCGCGAGGTGGGCACCGAAGGTAAACTCGGAGGCCAGGCCGTGGTGCCCGGGGTCGCAGGCACGTGGAAGGACCTAACCGACAACGTCAACGTCATGGCCGCCAACCTCACCGCCCAGGTGCGCGGCATCGTCAAAGTTGTGACTGCGGTGGCCAACGGCAGTCTCAAAGAAAAGCTGACCGTCGAGGCGAAGGGCGAGGTAGCGGCGCTGGCTGAGACCATCAACAACATGACTGACACATTGGCTATCTTTGCCGAACAGGTTACGACCGTTGCCCGGGAAGTGGGAGTGGAAGGCCGGCTGGGAGGCCAGGCCAACGTGCCGGGCGTGGCCGGCATCTGGAAAGACTTGACGGATAATGTGAACCTGCTCGCTGCGAATTTGACCACGCAGGTGCGGGCTATTGCCAACGTCGCCACGGCGGTGACGAAAGGCGATCTCACGCGCTCGATTCAGGTCGATGCGCGCGGCGAGGTCGCGGAGCTCAAGGATAACATCAACGCCATGATCCAAAACCTCCGGGCGACGACCGATCAAAATACCGAGCAGGACTGGCTCAAGACCAACCTCGCGCGATTTACCAGCATGCTGCAGGGGCAGCGCGATTTAACTACAGTCGGCCAGATGCTGCTCTCGGAATTGGCGCCCCTGGTCAGGGCCCAGTATGGCGCCATGTACCAAATGGGCGGCGGAAACGGTGATTCCCGGCTGCAGATGCTGGCCAGTTATGCGCGCGACCAACGTCCTGATGTGCCGGTTGAGCTTCCGGTGGGGGTCGGCCTGGTGGGCCAATGCGCCCTGGAGAAGCGCCATATCTTGCTCGACCAGGTTCCGGAAAATTACGTGCGCATCAGATCCGGCCTCGGCGCAGCAAAGCCGCGAAATTTGATCGTACTGCCGGTGCTTTTCGAGGCCCAAACGAAAGCGGTCATCGAACTCGCCTCGCTCGCGGAATTTACCCCCACTCACCTGACCTTTCTTGCCCAACTGACGGAAAGCCTCGGGATCGTGCTGAACACGATAGAGGCGACGATGCGGACCGAAGGGCTGCTGCAGCAATCCCAGAAACTCGCCACCGAGCTGCAGGCCCAGCAACGAGAGCTGCAGCAGACCAACGAAGAGCTGGCCAACAAAGCGAAACAGCTTGCCGAGCAAAACGCTGAGGTCGAGCGCAAAAATCGGGAGATCGAACAGGCCCGTCACGCTGTCGAGGAAAAGGCCGCCGAGCTGGCGCTGGCTTCCAAGTACAAATCCGAATTTCTCGCCAACATGTCCCACGAGCTGCGAACGCCTCTCAACTCGATCCTGATCCTGGCCCAACAGCTCGCCGATAATCCCGAGGGGAATTTGAGCCAGAAACAAATAGAATTTGCCAGGAATGTCCACGCGGCCGGAGCCGATCTGCTGAACCTCATCAGCGATATCCTCGACCTGTCGAAGATCGAGTCGGGCACGGTGACGGTGGAGCCTGAAGAAGTCTCTTTCAGCAAGGTGCGCGACGCGGTGGATCGCAGCTTCCGGCATGTGGCCGAAACCCGGCAATTGGCCTTCGACATCGAGCTGGCCGCCGACCTTCCCCGCACTCTGAACACCGATCTCAAGCGGCTTCAGCAGGTGCTGAAGAATCTTCTATCTAACGCCTTTAAATTCACCATGCAGGGACGGGTGACGTTCCGCGCTAGCGTAGCCAGGAGCGGCTGGAGCCCTGACCACGCCGTGCTGAACAGCGCTTCGAGAGTCATAGCCTTTGAAGTCCGCGACACCGGTATCGGCATTCCACCGGAAAAACAAAAAATCATCTTTGAAGCTTTCCATCAGGCGGACGCCGGGACCAGCCGCCGCTTTGGAGGGACCGGACTCGGCCTGGCCATCAGCCGGGAATTGGCGACTTTGCTGGGAGGAGAAATTCGCCTGGCCAGCGTCCCGAACCAGGGAAGCACCTTTACGCTTTATCTACCGGAGAGCTATCTCGGGTTCGTGGCAGCGGTCGCGGCGAAAGCTGATATACCCGCTGCCGTGCCCCTTATCGTCCGGCGGGCGGATAGGCCGCAAGAGATTCCCGACGATCGTGAGTCCATTATGCCGGGCGACCCGGTTGTCTTGATCGTGGAGGACGATCCCCACTTCGCCCGCGTTCTGCTCGGCCTTGTGCGGGAAAGAGGATTCAAAGGAGTAGTCACTGCCCAGGGGGCGCTCGTCCGGTCGCTGGCGCGCGAGTTCAACCCTATCGCGATAACACTGGACATTTTTCTGCCGGACATGCTGGGCTGGACGGTTTTGAGCCATTTGAAACAGGATCCAGCTACCCGGCACATTCCGGTGCAAATCATCACGGTCGAGGAGGAACGGCTCCAGGGGCTCGGACATGGTGCCTTTTCTTACCAGATTAAGCCCTCAACCACGGACGAGCTCAAAAAGACCGTCGGGCGAGTGCTGGACTATGCTCAGTCGAGCGGAAGACAGTTGTTGATCGTCGAAGACAACGAAGTCGAGCGGCAAGGCATCGTGGAGTTGCTGGCTCACAAAGACGTCCACATCACCACCGCGGCAAGCGGTGCGGAGGCATGGGAAGCCCTGCGCGCGAGGAGATTCGACTGTGTCGTCCTTGATTTGCGGCTTCCGGATATTTCCGGATTTGAATTGCTCGAAAGAATCCGGCAGCAAGCGGACCTTCGAGACCTGCCGATTGTGGTGTTCACAGGCAAGGACCTAACCGAGGAAGATGAACTTCGATTGGTGCGGATGGCGGAAAGCGTTGTCCTTAAGGGCGTCCAGTCTCCCGAAAGGTTATTGGATGAGACATCATTGTTCCTGCACCTGATCGAAAGCGAGCTGGCTCCGGCCAAACAGAAAATGTTGGAACGGCTCCGCCAGACCGATGAAGCGCTCAGGGACAAAAAGGTGCTCGTCGTCGACGACGACGTGCGCAACATCTTCGCCTTGACCAGCCTGCTCGAGCAGCATGGGGTGCAAGTCGTGAGCACCGAAACCGGCACGGAAACCATTTCGCTGCTCGATCAGGATGCGGACATCGATGCCGTATTAATGGATATTATGATGCCGGAAATGGACGGGTATGAAACCATGCGCAGGATAAGAAACAATCCTAAGCACAGGCTTTTGCCGATCCTCGCTCTTACGGCGAAAGCCATGAAAGGCGACCGGGAAAAGTGCCTGGAAGCGGGCGCTTCCGATTACATCGCCAAGCCGGTAGATTCCGAAGAGCTGCTCGCCCTGCTGCGCATCTGGCTGTTTGGACGGCAGAGAGGCGCCAGAAGGTCGCTTCCGGCGCTGGGCAATGCCGTCGCCTGAGGATTTGAGGAGTACGATGCTGCATGACCCGACTGCGAATATCCTGATCGTTGATGATGACGCCAAAACGCTGCTGGCGATGGAAGCGCTGCTGAGCGGGCCCGGGCGCAAGATTGTCGCGGTCCGCTCCGGTGAAGACGCGCTCCGCAGTCTCCTGCGACAGGAGTTCGCGCTTATCCTGCTCGACGTGCGGATGCCCGACCTCGACGGATTTCAGACGGCGGCCCTGATCCGGCAGAACCAGCGGTTACGCTATATTCCTATCATTTTCCTCTCCGCAGTCGATACTCTGGACGAAGATGTGTTTAAAGGGGTCTCCAGCGGAGCGGTTGATTACCTGTTCAAGCCGGTTGTGCCGGAGGTTCTAAAGGCCAAGGTCTCGGTCTTCGTTGACCTGTTTCGGATGAATGAGCGCCTGAAGCAGCAGGCGGTGCGGCAAAGCGAGGAACGATTCCGGCTGCTGGTGGAGAGCCTGCAGGACTACGCCGTCTATATGCTAGACACGAACGGGAAGGTTACTTCATGGAACCACGCGGCGGAACGGATCAAAGGCTGGGCGCCGGAGGAGGTGATCGGCCACTCTTTCGCGCGCTTTTTCACTGTCGAGGATCAGGAAAAAGGCGAACCGGCCCGCCATCTGCGCGAGGCCGCCGCCGAGGGGCGCTACGAGGAGGAAGGCTGGCGTATGCGCAAGGACGGCTCGCGGCATTGGGTCAACGTCACCATTGCGCCGCTCCGGGACGACAACGAAAAACTGCTTGGTTTTTCCGCGGTCCTCCGCGATCTCACCGAGCGCAGGCGCGCGGAGGAGCGCTTCAGAGTGGCCGTCGAAGCCTCGCCCAACGCCATGGTTATGGTCGGCAGTGACGGGAAAATCGTCTTCGTCAATGCGCAAACTGAAAGGCTTTTCGGTTACACCCAGGAGGAGTTGCTGGGCAGGCGCATCGAGGAACTTGTTCCGGAGCGCTTCCGGGGCAAGCATTCGGATTACCGGACCTCCTTTTTCTCGGACCCAAAGTCCCGTCCCATGGGTATGGGCCGCGAACTTTTTGGCCTGAGGAAGGACGGCTCAGAGGGTCCAGTCGAGATCGGCCTCACTCCTATCGAGACGAGGGAGGGAAAGTTTGTTCTTGCCTCGATCATCGACATTACCGAGCGCAAGCGAGCGGAACAGGCGCTGCAAAAGCTCAACGAGGAGTTGGAGCGGAGGGTCGAGGAGCGCACCGCAGAGCTTCTCCGGACGGTCGAGCAGCGGGAGAAACTGAAAGAGCAGCTTTTTCAGGCGCAGAAGATGGAAAGCATCGGCACTCTGGCGGGCGGCATCGCGCACGATTTCAACAACATTCTCAATATCATCCTGGGATACGCCTCAGTCCTGGAGCAGGAGCCGGAGGAAGTCGCCGGCGGCGTAAAGATTATCCGCGAGATGGTGGGACGGGGCTCATCTCTGGTGGAGCAGCTTCTCACGGTGGCCCGCAAGAGCGAAGTGAAGTTTGAGCCCACCGACATCAGGGATCTTCTCGCGCGCGCCGCGAAGCTCTTCAGCGAGACCTTTCCGAAAACGATTACGATTTCCTCTGAGATTGCTCTCGATCTTCCCTGCATCATGGCGGATCCGAATCGCCTGCATCAAGTGATCTTAAACCTCGGGGTCAATGCCAGGGATGCCATGAATGGTTTGGGGAGCCTGCTGCTGCGCGCCGAGACCGCGGCCGGCGCCGAGCTACGCAAGCAGTTTCCGGACGTTCGGGAGGAGAGCTACGTCTGCATCACGGTTGCGGATACGGGGGTGGGGATGGACAGGAGCGTTCGGGAACGCATCTTTGACCCGTTTTTCAGCACCAAAGCGCAGGGGCAGGGAACGGGCCTGGGGCTCACGCTCGCCTACGGGATCGTTCAGGATCACGGCGGCTTTATAGAAGTGGACAGCGAGCCCGGCCGCGGCGCGAGCTTCCGCGTTTACCTCCCGTTCAGGCCGGCCGAGGGGAAGCCGGAGCCTTTTCCACAGCCGGCGGAAACCCGAGAGGAGGAAGCGGCAAACGGCTGCGGCACCATTCTTTTTGTCGATGACGAAGAGCGTCAGATCGACCTGGTCCAGGGCTTTCTGCAGAGAAAGGGATATCGGGTGCTGGTGGCGAGAGACGGGCTCGAAGCCATCGAAATGCACCGGGAATACAGCGATGAGATCGCGGTCGTGATTCTTGATCTGGGACTGCCCAGACTCAACGGCTGGGAAGCGTTTCTGACCATGAAAAAGACCGATCCGAAAGTGAAGACGATCATCGCCAGCGGCTACATCAAACTGGAAGTCAAGTCGGGAATGCTGAGCGACGGCGTGGTTGAAATCGTGCAGAAGCCCTATTTGCCGGATGAGCTCTTAATAAAAATTCGCGCAACCATCGGTGAGCCCGCCGCTTTGGAACCGAAGGACAAATTCACACCGGGACTGCGGCTTGGCCATAGTTAAGAGTCATCTCCAACGGCAGTTGCAGTGGCACTAACACAAGCTACAGCCGCTATGCCAACCAGAGCCTCTCGCCCAGTCACTCTTCACGCGCGGCCATGAGGTCATATCGCCGGGCGCGTGTTGTGTTGACCCGATCCGAAAACGAACGGACGTCGATTGCTCATCCTCTCCCTCATTTTTAGCCCGCCGGGACCTTCAGCTTCAGCAAGACTCACCCCCACTCTCTCTCTCTCAGGCATTTACCCGAATTGCCTCTATGGCCATCGCAAAGCTACAATAGATTGGGATTACTTTATTCGGCGTCAGGGCTTCTGCCAGTCAGGGGGGGTCCTCAATGGTAACCGCCGATCCGTTGAAGAGAGGGTAAGGAGATTCGATCATGAGCACGAATTCTGATTCGGCATTTAGTCTTGAGCCGGGAGATCATTTGTGCTTGTTTTACGAAGAGGATCCGGCCGAGCAGATGCCGGCGTTGGTCCCCTACATCCAGGAAGGGCTTTCCAACAACGAGCAGTTTATCTACATCGCAGACGACCAGACGGTCGATGAATTGGCGGGCCGGCTGCAACGGAGCGGCATTAATGTTCGAACAGACTCAGAACGTGGGGCGTTAAGGCTTTGGACGCGACGGGAATGGCGCCAGCCGGGAGAACTTAGCTCGGAAACAAAATGCCTTCAGGTCTCGCAATTCATCGAAGAAGCTTTAAACGCCGGCTTCAAAGGCGCTCGATTCGCCATCGAGATGACCTGGACTCTCGGGCCCGAAATCAGCGCCGACAAGCTGGAACATTGGGAGGCCACCCTCAACACGATTTTTACCCCGAACGTTCCGGGGCGGATCATTTGCCAGTATAATCGCAGCCGTCTTTCACCGGAAACCATGCTGGCGGCCCTGCACACGCATCCCCTGGTCATTTTCGGCGACCAGGTCCATACGAATTTCTTTTATGAAGCGCCCTTGATCCTCGGCGGCAACCGAAACGGCGTACCCAGCGCGGCGAGAGTTGACTGGATGAGTCTGCAACTGAAGCGGGCGCGCGTCGAAGAGAACAAACGCCAAGAGGCGCGCAGGCTTGCAGAGCAGGCGCTACGCGAGACCGAGGGGCGCATGGCTCAGTTAATGTCGCTGATGCCGGCGGCCGTTTATACCTGCGACGAGCAGGGACGAATTACTTTCTTCAATCGACGCGCGGTGGAGCTCTGGGGACGCGAGCCGCAGATGAACGAGGACGATAAACAATTCTGCGGCTCATACCGATTATGGCGGCCCGACGGCTCGCTGCTTCCCCACGACGAAACACCCATGGCAATTGCCTTGCAAACAGGCAACCCGGCGCGCAACGAAGAGGTCACGATCGAACGACCTGACGGCTCAAGGATCACTGTCCGCGTCAACATCGACCCCCTCTATGCGGCGGATGGGCGGCGCCGTGGCGCGATCAACGTCTTCCAAGACGTGACGGAGCGGACGCGCGCGGAAGAAGCAAGCCTGCGACTCGCCGCCATTGTCGAGTCGTCAGAGGATGCGATTGTCAGCAAAGATCTCAATGGCATCATCACGACCTGGAATCAGGGCGCCGAGCGGCTCTTCGGCTATACGGCTGAGGAAGTTATCGGCCAATCCGTCACGATTCTGATGCCCCCGGAGCGTTATGCTGAAGAGCCGAGAATTCTGGAACGTACCCGGCGGGGCGAGAGCATCCATTACGAGACCGTCCGGCGACGCAAGAGTGGAAGCCTGGTGGATATTTCGCTGACGGTCTCGCCGATTAAAGATCGTCACGGCAGAATCATCGGCGCTTCAAAAATCGCGCGGAATATAACGGCGCAGAAGCAGCTCCAAAGAGCCTTGCAGGAAAGCGAGGCCCAGTTCCGGCAACTTGCGGATGCGCTGCCGCAGATTGTTTGGACGGCGCGTCCTGACGGCTTCATCGACTACTATAATGAGCGCTGGTACGAATTCACCGGTTTTCCCCGGGCGGAGTTTGAGGAGCAGAGGTGGGAAGTGATTCTTCACCCCGATGACGTGGAGCGCTCCCTCGCGACTTATAGCGGCTGCATCCAGTCGGGGAATCCGTATCAGATCGAATATCGCTTCAAGGACCGGAGGACGGGAGGTTACCGTTGGTTCCTTGGGCGCGCCATTCCCGTGCGGGACGAGCGAGGGCGCATCGTCCGCTGGTTCGGCACCTGCACGGATATCGATGAGACCAAGCGCGCCGAGCAGGAACTGCACCAGCTCAATGCCGAACTCGAGAAAAGAGTAGCCGACCGGACCGCCGACCTGGCGCGCGCCAACGCCGCCCTTCTTCGAGACATGGAGGAGCGCAGAAAGCTGGAGGATCAACTGCGCCAGGCGCAGAAGATGGAAAGCATCGGAACGCTGGCAGGCGGCATTGCGCACGACTTTAACAACATTCTCAACATCATCGCCGGCTACGCGTCTCTTCTCAGCCCGCATGCGGTTGAAAACGAGGAGATCGCCGACAGCCTCAAAGTGATCCATGAGGCAGTCAAGCGGGGAGCGGGAGTCGTCGAACAGTTGCTGACTCTGGCGCGCAAGACCGGGGCCAAGTTGGAGCTCACGGACGCCAACGGGATCGTTCGCGGGTTGTGTGACCTGCTCAAGCAAACCTTCCCAAAAACCATTGAAGTCACCCTGGACGTAAGAGCGGTGCTACCCCCGGTAATGGCTGATTCGAACCAAATTACCCAGGCGCTATTGAATCTTTGCGTCAATGCTCGCGACGCAATGCCGGGCGGAGGCAAGCTCACTCTGAGAACCGGAGTCGTCGATGCGAAATCTTTGCCGGGTTACGCTGAGGTGAAAGCCGAGCAGTTCGTCTTTATCGACGTCACCGACAGCGGGATGGGAATTGAGGAAAGCATTCGCAGCCGTATCTTCGAACCGTTCTTCACCACCAAGGGCCCCGGGAAGGGAACCGGCCTGGGGCTGGCGGTCGTTTACGGAATCGTCAAGAATCACAAGGGGATCATCGAAATCTACAGCAGCCTGGGGCGGGGAACGACGTTCCGAATTTTTCTGCCGGTCCTATCCGCCAACCAGCGAGCCCGCAGTCGCGCTCAAGTGATCGATTTGCCGACCGACCGCGGGCGCGGAGGCAGCGCGCGTCGCGGAGGCGTGCTTGTCGTCGAAGACGAAAACCCAATGCGCCAGCTCCTCGAACATTATCTGGCGTCGCACGGCTATCGCGTTTTTACGGCGGCCGACGGCGAATTGGCGCTCGACCTTTACCGGAAACACAAAGAGGAGCTGAACACGGTTATCCTTGACATGGGTCTCCCGAAGATTTCCGGACTGGAAGTGTTATCGAAGATCCGCTCTGAGGAGCCTCGAGTCACCATCGTGGTCGCGAGCGGCTATCTTGACCCCGATTTGAGAGAAGCGGTTGCGCGGCAGGGAGTCACCCGGCTTGTCAACAAACCCTACAACCCGGACGAGATCTTGGCGGCTGTAGAGGAAGAATCAAGCACCGGTACTTCCGATTTCGTCCCTTAGCCGCAAGGCGCGCCACACTTTTTCCGGCGTGATCGGAAGATCACGGAAACGGATTCCGACAGCTCTGGCGATCGCGTTCGCGATAGCCGGCGCAACGGGAAGCAGGCCGCCCTCGGCCATCCCCTTTGAACCAAACGGCCCCGGTCCATTTTGGTTTTCGACAAGGATCGTGGAAAGTTCTTTGGGAAGATCATTAAAAGTCGGGACTCGATAATCCACCAGGTTCGGGTTGATCAACTGCCCGTCCTCGTAAAGCATCTGTTCAAAAAGCGTATGCCCGAGGCCGAAGAAAACTCCGCCTTCGTCCTGCCCCTCGCATTGGCCGGGGTTTATCGCCTTTCCCACGTCGGCGGCTGAAATATATTTGAGGATGTGAAGTTCTCCGGTCGCCGTGTCCACCTCCACCTCTGCCCCGCCCCAACCGACCTCCCAAAACGTCGTCGTTGAGCCCAAGACGGCTTTTTTGCTCTTGACATCACGGTAGATTCCTCTGCCGATGATCTCCCCTGCTTTGCTGCCGAAATAATCCGCGATGATTGAGCCGTATGGCGCTCCGTGACCGCCCCGGCCGCAAACTTTCGCATCGTTGAGCTTTAATTCGGTGACTCTCTTCCCTAAAACCTTGGCCGCCGCCTCAAGAAGCTGCTTCTTGACATCTTGGGCTGCTCTCTGAACGGCAAGTCCCATAATGGTCATCGAGCTGCTCGCGCTCGTTGAGATATCGTAGGGAACGACGTCGGTGTCAAGCTGCGCCACTGAAATGTGGTCCAGGTCCAAAGAGAGCTCTTCCGCAACGACCTGACTCAGGGCAGTGCGAGCCCCCTGCCCTATTTCTACGGTTCCGGTCAGCAACACGGCGCTTCCATCGGATGACATCTTCACCGTCGCTCCGGCAACTTTGAAGGTTCCGCCCGCGTCCTTGATGCAACAACTGAGCCCTTTGCCTCTATTGGGGCTGAGCGGCTTTCGTTTCCAATCGAGGGCTTTTGCGACTTTAAGGAGTCCTTCCCTGAGATCGGCATCCACCGGAGTGTCGCCGGGTGTATACTCCTCGCCTTTCTTGAGCACATTCTTCAGCCGGAACTCGAGCGGATCGAGCCCGAGCATCTCTGCAATCATGTCGGTATGCGACTCAAAGGCCCAGGCCACCTGGACCGAGCCAAAACCGCGGAAAGCGCCGGCAGGCACCGTATTCGTATAGACGCAGTAGGCATCGACTTTAACCTGTGGAATGCGATAGGGACCCAGCGCGCGGTAACCCGCTTTTTGCGTCACTCTCGGCCCGGCGTCCGCATAAGCGCCCGTGTTCATGTAGATCTCACATTCTCTGGCCAGCAGCCGCCCTTCGCTCGTGACTCCGCTCTTGATTCGAACGCGCGCCGAGTGCCGCGTTACCGTCTTAAAGCTGTCACTCGCGCTCATGACAAGCTTAACGGGGCGGCGCGCTTTCCAGGCAAGGACGGCGGCGATCGGTTCGGCCTTCACATAGAGCTTACCGCCGTAAGCCCCGCCCACATAAGGCACAATAACCCGCACGTGGCTTTGAGGCAGATTGAATATCCCGGCAAGGTGGTCGCGAAGGGGAAAAGGATCCTGTGACGCGCTCCAGACGGTCAGACGACCCTCTTGATAATGAGCGACCATCACATGAGGCTCCAGGGAGTAGTGTTGAACCTTTGGAAACGTAAACGTGTCTTCGAAGACTTGAGCGCATTTTCGAAACTCCGCCTCCACATCCCCGCGGCTGTAGCCGAAGTAAGAACAGATGTTCGTGCCTTTGAATTTTTCAGGCGCCCCATACGTGGAGCCGCGAAGCTCCGCCTGCCCTATCCAGGCTTCATGAACCAGAGGGGCCCCCGGCGCGAGCGCTTCTTCAAGGCTGATCACCGCAGGAAGGTCCTGATATTCTACATCAATGAGCCTTAAAGCCTCCTCGGCGGTTTCCTCATCAAGAGCCAAGACGGCCGCAACCGGATCTCCCGCGTATCTGACCTTATCCAGGGCCACGATCCCCTGATCCTTATAGACCGCTCCGTAATGAGGATTGAGACCCTGCAGCCCATCCCGGGTGAGAACCGTGAGCACGCCGGGCATACTCTCCGCCTTCTGCGCGTCGATGCGAACGATCCTGGCGTGCGGCACCGGACTCCTAAGAATTCTGGCATAGGCCATTCCCGGAAGCTCAATGTCGCCGCAATACAGCGCACTTCCGGTCACCTTCTCCTGGCCATCGACACGTCGCGCTGGTTTCCCGGCGATTTTGAGGCTTGGTGTTTTCTTCATGGTGGGTGTGAAATGTTCGAAGCGATTTGGATCTTATCAAATCCGAAATCCGAATTTCGAAATCCGAAATTAAAGAGACGTTACTTCCGAATCTTCGGGCTGTCCTTCTCAGGGAAATAGAGATCGCAGAAGGGACAATGGAATTCCATTCCCGAGCCCAACATGTGTGGATTGACGACAAAAATCTTGCTGCATTTTGGACAAGTTATTTCTACGGCCTGGCCCATCATTCACCTCGTAATTCGATTTTCAATGTTTTAACTGACTTTTTGATTCAATCCGAAATCCGCAATCCGAAATCCAAAATCTATCAGCACCAGTAGGTTGTGCGGTCTATCGGAATGTGCTGCAGAATCTCGCCCGGAATATAATCCTCCAGCTTGATTCTCTCCATGGCCTCCTCCGGACACTTCGAGACCGGCGAAAAAGGACGGTCCAGCGGCCGGGTCGCGTCGACGATCATGCACGACGTCTTGATCTCGTCCACCAGAGACGGATCCAGGAAATTACCGCGGAACAGCGGTTGCAGGATAGAGACTTGCCTGTGCGGCTGCACCCGCGTCGCCAGGGCCCAGAGGATATCGGTCGGATTGAAAACGTCGATATCGTCGTCGAAGACAAACACGTTTTTGGTATGATCGAAAGTCAAAGCGGCCGCCGCGGCCCGGCCGGGGTCGCCTTCGGACATCTTCTTCATTGAGATAAACACGTTGTAATGCGCATGCCGGCCCATTTTGCAGACCGCTGTCACTCCGGGAACGGCTTCACGACAGCGGCGCAGATAGGCTCCTTCCCGGGGGAGATCCATCCAGGGCTTGTCTCCTTCGGGAGTGATGATCGACTGATACATCGCCCCTTTTCGGTAATTAACGGCCTTCACCTGGTACTCGACGCAGGTCGTGTAGCGCTGCGGCCCCAGATATCCGGGCGCTTCCCCGAACGGCCCCTCAACGACTCGTTTTCCAGGGATCAGGACTCCCTCGATAACGATTTCGGCATCCGCGGGAATGAGGAAATTATCTCCCCAGGTTTCCGAAGGCGTCAGCCGCAGGGGCTCCTGGAGATACCCGCCGATGATCTCGAACTCGCTGACCTCGAATGGGCCGCTGTAGCAGGCGCCCATATGATAGGCCGGGTGATGCCCCAAAACCGTCGCTACCGGGCACTCCAGCCTGTTGTCCTCATGATCCCTGAAGATCTTCCACAGATGCCGGGGCGACGCGTAAAGCGCGGTCATGTTTTTAGATTTCACTTCCATGCGGTGATAGGACGCGTTATAGATCCCCGACTTTCGGTCCTTGGTTATCGTGGACAGCACGATGTAAGGACCCCCGTCCATATAATGGTGGCGCATGATGGGAATCTCGTAGATGTCCACGTCCTTTCCGACCTTCACGACCTCCTTGACCGGCGCATTCGTCCTTTCGAGGATCACAGGCGGAATCCGATGCTCTTCCCGCTCCAAACAAACTTCCGCCATTTGGGTCCGATTCAGCTCCTTGGGAACGCCCAGGGCGATCTGCGTTTTGCGCTGGGAGATCTCAGAATTCATGACGAGCTTCATGTCTCCCACGCGACCGTTCAGATTGAGCGGCTTCTCGAAAATCAGGATGGGAAACTTTTTCATCGCGCCGAGATGTTTGATGATCGCCGTCACGTCGTATTGCGCCGGGTCCACTTCTTTGGTGACGTGGACTATCTCGTTCGGAATCTCTCTCCGGCAATCTTCCAGAAACGTTCTAAGACTTTTCGGCATCGACTACTCCTTGATGATGAATTTTATTCAAAAATTTATACAGCTTTCCTATACCGAAGCACCCCCCGGTGTCAACGAGCTTGGAGGTGGTTTTTATCGCGAAATTACGTCGGGGGGAAGAAGGGGGATTCCTTTCGCTCTATGCGGGACATAAGCGGAAGGAAATCTCCCCTGGCCGACCTCTTTTCCAAAGGGGGTTTGAAAAAGTATTTAGCGAACTTCTGTTCCCGGAAAGTAGCCCTCCGGCAAGGCTCCCAGTTTTTTCTTGACATTCCAGGCCCGTGCCTCTATTTTTGTGAAAACATGCGTGTTTTCATTTGCGGGGGGTGGTCATGGACGCTTTCAACAGCAAGATGGCGAGCCGGATCGTGGGCGTCAGCCTTCGGCAGATCCAGTATTGGGACGAGAGAGGATTTATCCGTCCCTCGGTGAAGCTTGCCGACGGGCGCGGAAGCCGCCGGCTCTATTCTTTTTCCGACCTGGTTCAGCTAAAGGTGGTCAAAGATCTGACGAACCGTGGACTGAGCCTGCAGAAAGTCCGGCGTTGCGTCAATCATCTCAGGCGCTCTTTTCCCGCCCGGGAAAAGCCTCACGACAATCTCAAGTATCTCACGGATGGTGAAAAACTGTTTGTTCTCACCAGCGACAGGGAGGAGATCCTGCACGCCGTCGAGCAGCAGTTCATTTTGTCGCTGGGCATCGGCAATCTGGTCCGCGAGCTCGATGGCGAAGTACGGCGGGTCACCAGCCGCCCGGGCCGGCGGCCCGGGCTCGGGATGCGCCGGCGCGTTGAGGAAAAGAAGGAACCTTCCGCGTAGGCGGCTATGGAGCCGGCTCAGCTTACTCCAATGATGCGGCAGTACTTCCAGATCAAAGAGAAGTACCGGGATGCCATTCTTTTTTTTCGCCTTGGCGACTTTTATGAAATGTTCTTTGAGGATGCGGAAAAAGCGGCGAAAATTTTAGACATCGCGCTGACGTCCCGGAGTCGCAAGGAAGAATCCGCGGTGCCGCTGTGCGGTGTTCCTTATCATGCGGCTAACCCTTACATCGGCAAGTTGCTCGATGCCGGTTTTAAAGTGGCCATCTGCGAGCAGATCGAAGACCCAAAGAGCGCCCAAGGCGTCGTGCAACGAGAGGTGGTGCGCGTGATCACCCCGGGCACGATTACCGACGCGGAGGCCCTGGACGCGAGGAGCAACAATTTTCTCGTCGCGATCGGCCGTGGAAGAAAGGCATTCGGACTGGCGGTTGCCGATATTACGACGGGAGAGTTTCGCTTCAGCCAATTGGCGGACACTTCAGTGCTTGTGGACGAGTTGGGCCGGATCCGGCCGAGTGAGGTTATCTTCCCGGAGGCTGACGAATCTTTGCGGGAAACGCTTCGCCAAGAATTCGCCGCATTTCATCTGAGCCCGGTGCCGGGGGATTTTTTTTCCCAGCGTGGGGCTTACCATCTTCGAGAGCTCAACCTTTGGTCCGGGGAAGAAGACGAAGAGTGGGAGCAAGGTCTCCAGGCGGCATCTGCGATCATCTCATTCCTGGAGTCGAATTCTCCAGAAGTGCTCAAGATTTTGACGGATCTCCAACCCTATGCGACGAGTCAGTACCTGATGCTGGACGAGACGACCCGCCGTAATCTGGAGATATTGCGCGACCTCCAGGGCGGCTCCAAAGGGTCGTTGCTTTCTGTGCTGGACTACACACAGACGCCTATGGGAGCTCGCTGCCTGCGCCAGTGGGCGCTTTATCCTCTGCTGGACGTTAGAGCCATTGAAGCGCGCCATGAAGCGGTCGAGGAACTGGTGGATGACCACAGGAGCCGGCAGGAGCTGAGGGCGGCGCTCAACGGTATGCGGGATTTGGAACGGCTGGGGGGCAGGATTGCCGCCGGCTGCGCCCAACCCAGAGAGTTGTCGTCGGTCAAAGCGTGCCTTTCTGCCGTAAGCGCGCTGCGAAAAAAACTATCGGACTGCCATGCGGATCTGCTGATTTCGACCCGAGAGAGCATGTGCGAGCTTCCAGAGATTGTGGAATTGCTGGAGCGCGCCCTTGTGGATGAGCCTCCGGCCACGCTGAAAGAGGGTGGCGTGATCCGGCGAGGTTTCAGCGATGAATTGGACGAGATCCGGGATATGCGCCAGAATGCGAAGGAATGGATCGCCCGCTTCGAAAGCGAGGAGAAGAAACGCACTGGGATTCAATCCCTGAAGGTGCGCTACAACCGGGTCTTCGGCTATTACATCGAGGTGACGAAGGCGAATCTCAAATCCGTTCCCGACGGTTATATGCGCAAGCAGACCCTCGTGAATGGAGAGCGCTACATTACGCCGGAGCTCAAGGAGTACGAAGCCAAAGTCTTGAGCTCCGACGAGGAAATTTTGAAGCTTGAGACCGTTCTCTTTAATCGGGTTCGGGAAAACGTCGCGTCATGTTACGCGCAGTTGAAACAGACAAGCATGGCGCTGGCCCGGCTCGATGTGTTGCTTTCCCTGGCCGAAGCGGCCCACGTCTGCCATTTTTTACGGCCCAACGTGAACGACAGCCACACGGTCTTTATCCGGGAAGGGCGACACCCCGTGGTCGAAGCCGCGTTGGGTCGGGGAAGCTTCGTACCAAACGACTGCGAGCTGGACCCCGAATCCGCTCAGATCTTGCTGCTGACGGGGCCGAACATGGCGGGGAAGTCCACCTACATGCGGCAGGCGGCGCTGATCGTCATTCTCGCGCAGATGGGAAGTTTTGTCCCGGCGGCGGACGCGCGAATCGGCCTGGTGGACCGCATCTTTACCCGCATCGGCGCGGGGGATTCTCTGGTCCGTGGCGAGTCCACGTTCATGGTCGAGATGAAAGAAACGGCGCGTATTTTACGCCACGCCTCGCGGCGAAGCCTTATCCTTTTGGACGAGGTGGGTCGTGGAACCAGCACTTTTGACGGCATATCCATCGCCTGGTCGGTGGCGGAGCACTTGCATGATTCGCCGCTGCGTCCGCGCACTCTTTTCGCCACGCATTATCATGAGCTGACCGATCTGGCGCTGACGCATGGGCGGGTAAAAAATTTCAACTTTGCGGTCAAGGAATGGAAGGGCGAAGTGATATTTCTGCGGACGATCCGTGAAGGAGCTGCGAGTCATAGTTACGGCATCCACGTGGCTCGCCTGGCGGGCCTTCCCGACTCCGTGGTTCAGAGGGCCCGGGAAATTCTAAAAAATCTCGAGGGGGCGGAATTGGACGAAACAGGCCGGCCGAGGCTTGCCGGAGAGCTCCGGTCGAAGGAGCCGGCCCAGATGGCGCTGTTCAGCGGCGCTGGCGCCAGGCTCGGAGAGGAGTTAAGAAGGATCGACGTCTCGGTGCTTACTCCCATAGAGGCCATGAATCTGCTCAATGAACTCGTTGAGAAGGCAAGGAGAGAAAAGGAGTTATGAACACTCCCCGATTCACCGGCTGGAAAATTTTTGTGACCTCGGTCGCGCTTGGCTCGATCGTGCTTGGTTTAGCAAACGATACGGCCATCGCCAGGCAGGCTCGCAAGAGGCTTGATGGCATAGCCCAGCCTCAGAAGGACACGGCCAGTAAGGCATCCACAGCGGAAGCGGAGGGCGGCAAAGCGCTTCTTACGCAGATCCGCCACACCTCGTCCGATAACTACACCAGGGTGACGATGAAGCTTTCCGCCGGGATCCGGTACGAGTCTCATCTGCTCAAAGAAGATCCGGCAAAGGATCTTCCGCCGAGGATCTATTTTGATTTGATAGGGGCGCGCCTGGCCATGGACTCACGGCCCATCCTGGTGCAGGATGGATTATTGCGCCAGGTCCGGGTAGGGCAGTTCGGGCCGAAAGTGGTGCGCGTGGTCCTGGATATGACCAGCTTCAGCGATCACAAGGCCTTCTTGCTGCCGGATCCGTACCGGCTCGTGATCGACATTCAAGGACGCAGGAACGGGGGCGGCATACCGGTTGTCGCAAAGAAGAAGGAATTGCCGCTTTCGCCACCGGCACGAAAAGCTCCGCCGGAAGGAATTCGCAAAATCGTTCTAGACCCTGGCCATGGGGGCAAGGATCCGGGGGCGATCGGGATTGGAGGGGTTGCGGAGAAAGACATCGTGCTCAGCGTCGCCAGGAAGCTGGCAAAGAAGCTGAAACGCGAAATGGGCATCGACGTTGTTCTCACTCGTCAAGACGACACTTTTGTGCCTCTGGAGGACAGGACGGCCATCGCCAACGCCGAGGAGGCCGACCTTTTTATTTCCCTGCATACGAATGCAAGTCCCAATCCGGAAGCCAGAGGCATAGAGACTTATTATCTGGACAATACCAACGACGAGGCGTCGATCCGGCTCGCTGCCCGAGAGAATGCAACCTCGCGCAAAAATATTTCCGACCTGCAGTTCATATTGAGTGATCTCACCCAGAACATGAAACTGGAAGACTCCATCACACTGGCTCATCGCGTTCACTCCTCCGTCGTTGGGCTTGTGGGGCAGAAGCGGGCCGAGGTCAAAGACCTCGGGGTGAAAAAAGCGCTGTTTTATGTTTTGGTGGGGGCGCGCATGCCGAGTATTCTTGTGGAATTGTTTTTTGTCACCCACAAAAACGAGGGTCGCCAACTCGGTCAGGCCTCCCACCAGGAAATGCTGGTGGATGCTTTGTTCGATGGCATTCGGAAATATCAGGAAACCACGCTTGTGGTGAAGAATCTGTAGCGCAGAAAAACGATGGATGCGGCGGTATTTTCCCGGTCTCTACTCGAGGAGACGCGGAACGATTTTGACCTGGCCCGCGGGGCGCGCGCCTATCTGGATAAAGCCAGAGCCCTGCTGTTGGAGCGGCACCGGGCAGGCGCCGGGGGTTCCGAAATTGTTTCGGCCTACACCACGATCGTTGACCATTTGATCCAGTACCTCTTTCAAGTGTCCAGCCAGGATTACTCGCGGCGGTTTCCAAGTTTGAGCCCGCGCTGCACTCTAGTCGCCCAGGGAGGATACGGGCGGGGCGAGCTCAACCCGTACTCGGATATTGATCTCTTGTTTCTCTATGCCTGGAAACTGACGCCCTATGTGGAATCTGTGGCCGAGAAGATCCTTTATTCGCTCTGGGACGCCGGCCTGCAGGTCGGCCATGCGATTCGAAATATTTCCGAGTCGATGCGGTTGGCGAGCAGGGACATGAGAGTGAAGACGGCCTTGCTGGACGCGCGGTTTATTTGCGGGGATTCGCTCCTTTACGGAGACTTCGGAAAGGCGGGGGAGGACTACCTGATCAAGAGGAATGCGGACCGCTTCATTCACGAGACGCTGGAGGAGCGCCGGCGCCGGCACGAGAACTACGGCGCCTCGGTGTACCTGTTGGAGCCTGACGTAAAAGAAGGGGAAGGAGGCCTGAGAGACATTCACGCGGCGCTCTGGATCGCGAAGGTCCGGCACAGGGCCCGGGATCTGGATGATCTGGTCAGGTTGGGCATTATTCAACCCAAAGATCTCTCCGAGCTGAAAAACTCCCAGGATTTTCTCTGGCGCGTGAGAAACGAGCTCCATTTTTATTCGGCTAAGCACCAGGACCAACTGACGTTTGAGGCGCAGGAGAGAGTAAGCCAGGCGCTCGGCTTTGAAGGAGAGCGGACCCTGAAAGGCGTCGAGGTCTTTATGCGGAATTACTACCTCCAGGCCTCGAATATTAGTCGCCTGACGTCCCTGATTACTCACCGCATAACGGACTGCACGCGCCCTTCCCAGAACCTGCACCATGTCGCCGGCAGGAAGCTGAGAGATGGTCTCGAGATCTCCCGAGACCATCTCTACATCACCGATGCCCGGACTTTTGCGAGTGACCCGGCAAACCTCATCCGGATTTTTGTCGATATGCAAAGAGAGCGGGCTGAGATCAGCCATGAATCCCGCGAGCTGCTGCGGGAGCAAGGCGCGCTCATAGATGACACGTTCCGGGTCTCCGCCGATGCGAACCTGGCCTTCGTCGAGATTCTGAAATGGAAGGATCGGATATACGAGACTCTGGTGGAAATGCACCGGTGCGGCATCCTGGGCTCTTTTATCCCCGAATTTGGACGCCTGCTTTGCATGGTCTTGCATGATGCCTACCATACCTACACGGTGGACCAGCATTCTCTGCGGTTGATTCATGAGGTCGAGCGCCTCAAAGCCGGAGAATTCAAAGAGGCGCATCCTTTGTTGACGCAGCTGGCCCGGGAGATCGAGAAAGTTGCGATTCTCTATCTGGCCCTGTTGTTTCACGATATCGGCAAAGGTTACGGCGGAGGTCATTCGGAAATTGGAGCCGGGATGGTAAAAAACATCGCGTCTCGAATGCAGCTCAACGAAGATGATACGGCTCAGCTTGAATTCCTGGTGCGGCACCACCTTTTGCTCGCGCACACGGCGTTTCGAAGGGACCTCGAGGACGACAAGACGATTATGGATTTCGCCCGCACGATGGGCAGCGTGGAGAACCTCAAGATGCTCTTTCTGCTGACCTATGCGGATATTCGAGCGGTGGGGCCCGGGATATGGAATAACTGGAAAGCCAACCTTCTGGAAGAGCTTTACCTTAAAGCGCTCCGGATCTTGGAACGTTTCGAAAGGGGTGAATATCGGAGGGCGGACCAGCGGGCGGCGGCGCGCCGAATTCAGGCTCGAGTTCGGCGCCGGCTTGCCGGCCGGCACCCGGTCGAGAAGGTGCAGCGATTCCTGGAGTCGATGCCGGACCGGTATTTCCTTTCCACGCCGGAGGATCAGATTCCGGCGCATTTTACGCTCAAGGAAGAGCAGTTCAGCGGCCAGACTTTTGTCAGCCGGGTGCGTCATTTTCCGGAGAGAGACCACACGGAATTTGTCATATGCACAAGAGATCGGCCCGGCCTTTTCGCCTCCATCACCGGAGTGCTCGCCGCCCTTGGCCTTGACATTGTGAACGCCCGCATCACCACGTCCAGGGACGGCTTTATCGTGGATGTCTTCCGTATCAGCCATTCAGGACGCCCGGAAGTGGTCATGGAGCCTCAGAAATGGAATCGGGTGGCCGCCACTCTCGAGGGCGTGCTCACTGGTTCCATTGACGTTGCCAGGTTGGTGGAAGAATCAAGGCGAACGACCCTGCTCAAGCGGCGGGCTCCGAACGTTCCCACGTCGGTTCAGATTGACAACGAAGCTTCCGATAATTTCACGGTTATTGAGGTCTATACGCAGGATCGGATCGGCGTTCTGTTTAGGATCACCTACACCTTGCACCGCCTGGGCATCTCAATCCACCTGGCCAAGATTTCGACCAATGTGGATCAGGTTGCGGATGTCTTTTATGTCAGCGACATGGAAGGCATGAAGATCGTTGATAGTGGAGCGGTCGAAACCATCCGGCAGAGCCTTTATGAGAGCCTGGTATCTGAAGACGCGAAATTTCCGGGGACCCGCGGCGCCATAACAGCGGACCCCCCACCTTAGTCCTGAAGCTGTGAAAAAATTCAAATCCCCTCTTTCCCTTTTTTCAAAGAGAGATGATTCTAGCAGGATGCTGAAAAACTCTGTTAGCAGGCTGCTCAAAAAGACTCAGAGGCGAGGCGCCTGTCTGCCGTGCCGGCAGGCGCGAAATCGACGAGCGGAGGCGTACTTAGGCAGTACGTTGTAGCGAGGCGATTGAGCGCAACGAAGCATATGAGCCTTTTTCAGCATCTTGCTAGGAAGGAAACTGGAATTTGCTCTGTAAGTACTTGGCAATTCCGCTCTTTTCTTTGAATCCGAGTTCCCCTCTTTGAAAAAGAGGGTAAGGGGAGATTTTCCGCTCGGAAAAACTGAATGCATTGAGCACAAAATAGATGAAAGAACCCCTGAGCCTCGATATTGACGCTTTTTTGAACATGATCCTTGTGGAAAAGGGGTTGTCACGCAACACGCTGGAGGCCTACAGCCGCGATCTCAATCGCGTGGCAAACTTTCTCAAGCGGCGGGGCGTGACTTCCTGGGACCGCGGAAGCAATCTCCATTTTCGCTCTTACGTCTCGCAGCTGCGACAGCGCGGTTTGGGCGACCGCTCGATCGCGCGCAATTTGGTTGCCCTGCGGCAACTTTATCGATTTCTGGAGCGGGAGGGAAAGATAAAGGAAAATCCGGTCCCAAGGGTGTTTTCACGATTGGGCGCCGTCAAGTTGCCGCGGACTATTCACAAAGAAGAAGTGGAACAGCTACTGCGACAGCCGAGTCTCTCAACGCCTCTGGGCGTGCGCGATCAGGCGATGCTTGAACTGCTTTACGCTACCGGGTTGCGCGTCTCAGAGATCGTCTCTCTGCAAACGCATCAAATCAATTTCGATGGGGATTTCCTGACGGTTAAGGGGAAGGGGGCCAAAGTTCGCATGATACCATTCGGGAAGTGGGCCAGGGAAAAACTGCTCTACTATCTTTCTCGGGGCCGGCCGAAGTTTGCCAGAGGGCGGGCCAGTTCGTTTCTTTTTCTAACTCGTTCCGGGAAGCCGATGTCCCGCCAAGGATTCTGGAAGTTGATCCGGCGATATGCTCGGGCGGCCGGAATCGAGCGACGGGTAACCCCGCATACGCTGAGGCACTCTTTCGCGACGCACCTGCTGGAAGGCGGCGCCGACCTCCGGTCGGTTCAGTCGATGTTGGGCCACGCAGACATCTCGACGACGCAGATCTACACCCACCTGACACGAACCCGACTAAAGGAAATCCATCGGAAATATCATCCGCGCGAGAGGGGAACGGCGAAGTAATCCCGTCTATCTGGTCGTCTGTCTATCGCGTCTGTTCGGTTGTCTCTCTATCTTGTCTCTTCTGTCTATCTGCTCCGACGGAATTGACGTACCTAGACGGAAGAGACCGAACGGACAGAATAGACCGAATACACGAAACCGGAAATGGTCTTTGCATACTATAAGCGGCTGAGTCGGGCGCAGCAGCGGGTGTATCAGAAAAGCGATGAGATGCGCAGCATTGCGCTGCCCGACGGCATGAGCATAGAGCCTGTCATTCACGGCCTGACAGAGGCGCTGAAGCGGGAGGACCGGCGCGCTACCGAAGTTGCGTGCCAGCAGCTTGCATTGGTCCTGACGGGGAATCTTGGGATTCGTCCTGTTCAGGTCCAAGTTCTGGCTGTGCGCCCTTCCAGGACCTGGGGTGAGCTTCACGGTTTGTATCGCAGTGTTCGCGGTCGCGGCGTGCCCCGAATTACCGTGTGGATGCGCACGGCCCAGCGCCATCAGGTAGTCGCATTCCGCACGTTTCTCCGGACGCTGGTCCATGAAATGTGTCACCACTTTGACTACGAACTTCTTCGGCTTCCAGAATCGTTCCACACCGAGGGTTTTTATAAGCGTGAATCCAGCGTGATGCACCAGTTGGTGGACGCAAAGCGCGATCTCCCCAAACGTGCGCCGTAGCGACCCAGGAGGTTCAGAGATGAAATTCCAAAAAGCGGATGCTCTGTATCTTGAGCTACGGCATACTCAAGCGCATGACAGCATGGACATTGAAGAAGGCGTTTCCGCCGACCTTGAGATGCTGGATGTCAGCAAGAGATTGACTCCGGATGAGCGCTACTCTCTCCACGTAGAGAATCTGGCCATATTACCAGCTTAAGGAACCGGGACAGATGCCTTTGATCGTTTCTCATCCGGGATATCTAAATCAGCTAAAGGATTGTGTCATTTTAAACGCATACACTATATCTCTAAATTTCTCCCGTTTTTAATAATCTCCTCGCCCTCCTTGGAGGGAGAGGACAAAGGTGAGGGTGGAGCATCTTTTCGAAACCCAGTTTGGGTTGCCTACGAATCGGAACGAAAAAGTCCTGTGGAAATCCCGGGGGTGTCGAACGCGTTTTTGGAAGACTCCTTTGTTTGAGCCTTTTCAGGATCGAATCTAAGTGATCTGTAAGTCTTTTCGCGTTTCCCATACATCTTTCTCAGCATCGGCACTTTTGTGTCGACATAATCGTAGACCCTGACGCTACTTTTGCCCTCGTGGTTTCTCAAAGCTCTGCCCACATATTGAACCAGCTTGCCCTTGAATGACAAGGGAAAGGCAAGAAACAGCGTGTCTACTTGAGGACAGTCAAAGCCCTCGCCCAAGTACTGGCCGGTGGCTATGATGAGCAGTTCCCTGTCGTAAGGCGTGTCCTGAAGTGACTTCAGCATGGCTGAGCGTGTTTTCTTGCTCAACGTTCCGCTCAAAACCAGCGGAGCCTTGCCCCGTTCCCGCAGGCCGTCAGCAAGTGTAGGATTTCAGATTGTAGTGATCAGACGGGAGATGTTTTTCTCATGATGTCTTGACATGGAGCGAGAAAATTTCAGATTAAGCTGAGCCTCCGTAAGGAGGCTTTTTTATTTTCAGGTGGA
>JACQUW010000045.1 GCA_016210115.1 Deltaproteobacteria bacterium
CGGGTGTAGCTCAGCTGGCTAGAGCGTATGCTTGCCAAGCATAAGGTCGTGGGTTCGATCCCCATCACCCGCTCCATTTCTAAGCCCCCGAGAAATCGGGGGCTTTTTTTGGGGCACGCTAAAGCTTTCCCGCGGCACCATTAGTTATAATTAGCGTCCTGAATAATCGGGGCTAGGTTGGCTAGGTCCTGTCGATGCCGGCGGGTGTTGGAGCACGCGAAAGAATTTTACGTAGTAGTTTATTCCTGACCAGAGGCCCGCAACAGTGGCTATCAAAAGGAAATACACACCGACAGCATAAAAATCGACGCCCAGATGGGGATAGTGGACCAGCAGGGAAAAAACTGCGAACGCCTGCAGAGTAAACTTGTACTTGCCGAGCGCTTCCGCCTCCATGACGATCCCTTCGGTTAGAGCAATGCAGCGCAGAATGGTGACGGCGGTTTCCCGCGCGACAACCGTCACCACGAGCCAGGCGGGTACCGAAGGCTCTCCCGGTCGATCCATTGCAGCGAGCATAATGAGCGCCGCCACAATGATCAGTTTGTCAGCCAGAGGATCAAGGATCTTTCCGAGATTCGAGACGGTTCGGTTCCGGCGCGCGAGATAGCCGTCGAAGTAATCTGTCAGCGACGCAACCAGGAACAGCAAAGCCGCCAGCAAAGCCGACCGGCGATCAGGGAAGGTTAAAATATATACAAGAAGCGGGATGGCGGCGATACGCAGAAGACTGAGGAAATTGGGGAGGGTCCACACTTCAGGCGCTGAACGGCCCACGCAATAGGTGGTTTTTCACGAATGATCAGTTATTCCGATAACGCTGGAGAAATTCAAGCACGCGCTTCACATACACTTTCGTTTCGAGAAAGGGCGGGATTCCGCCGTACTTTTCAACCGACTTGATACCGGCATTGTATGCAGCCAGGGATAACTTGAGATCGCCCTGGTAGCGGTCGAGCAACAATCTCAAGTGCCGCACCCCTCCTTCGATGTTCTCGTAGGGATCATAGGGATTCGCGACATTGTGAAGCCGTGCGGTGTCCGGCATCAGCTGCATGAGACCCTGAGCCCCTTTATGGGACCGTGCCGTCGCATTGAAGTCCGATTCAACTTTCATGACAGCCCGGACCAGATGGGCGTCGACGCCGTAGCGCTCGGCAGTCGAACGTATCATGTGCTCCAGATGAGCAGGAGCAGGAACCATGACGGGCCGAGGGAGGCCCTTATCCCCCCCCTCTCTGATAATTCGCCGGTACCCGGAATCCGTAGGGACATTGGTGAAATGCAGCACCCCCTGGGAATCCTTGTGGACGAAAATATCTGCTCTGGCTCCGTTGTTAGAAATGACGTAGAGGAGCGCGAACAAAAAGGCAAACACAAACCGGGTAAACACCCACATAAAAGCCGCTCCAGCATACCCGTTCGAGGTTTGGCTGTCAATTGCGCGATCCGTGCCGTCAAAGCACTTGATCTTCGATAACTTAAAAGGGCGGTTTGAGAATTCCAAGTAGAGCTTTACCTGAAGTATTCAACGGAGCTGGTGGATTTTATTGTTATTAAAAGAACGCGCTGCGAGTTGAGTCACAACGCAAGACAAGACCGCGCCTTAATGACAAGAAAAACCTCGCGCTCCGGGGTTAGTCGAAGCCGTTCCACGGCTGAATAAGTCAACCGGACATAAAATGTTTCTCCGGTTTGTACCCGCAGGATTGATTGGCCCCCTTCGGTTTCTATGTCGGCGATCACGCCCCGGAGCACGTTGGCGGCCGAAATCCCTTCGGGACGGGCGGTGGCAATCAGGATTTCATCTCCACGGATGCCGATCTGGAAAAATGGGGTATGAAGACTAGGCGTGTGAGGGATGACAAGCTCCTGACCGGAGGGCAGCCCCACTCTGCTGGTTCCTCCTTTCGGGTCAGACTCGATCAGTTTCACTTCGAAGATGTTTTCCAGTTGGTTTTCATCCAAGCCGGACAAGACGCGTTCCGAGGTCAAAAGATCCCGGGGAAAACCCTGCGTTACGACTTTCCCTTTCTTCAACATGACCATCCAATCCGCAAGGGACAGAACCTCCGTCGGATTATGGCTGACATAGATCATGGGGATAGAGAATTCATCCCGCACCCGACGGAGGTATGGAATGATTCTTTCCTTCAGGCCAATGTCCAAGGAAGCAAGCGGCTCGTCGAGGAGAAGCAGTTGAGGGCGCGACAGTATGGCGCGAGCGAGCGCAACCCTCTGAGATTCACCACCGGAAAGATGGGCCACAGGACGATCGAGCAAGTGAGAAAGCTCCAACAGCTCCGCAACGTGCGCAGGATCCGTCCCGGCATCCCTATTGACTTTCCGTCTTCGATTGAAACCAAAAAGAATATTTTTTCGCACCGAAAGGTGAGGAAACAGCGCCGCTTCCTGCGGCACATATCCGACCGAGCGTTCCTGCGGTGATAGATTGACCCGTTGGGCCGAAGAAAAGAGAATCCTGCCCCCGACTTCGATTTCTCCCCAGGAAACATCCCTCAGTCCCGCAATTGCATCCAGAAGCGAAGTTTTTCCCGAGCCCGAGGGGCCAAACAGCGCCGTGACTTGCGAGTGGAGTGAAACGTCGACGTCCACGTCGAAGCCCCCGACTGAAAACCGGCATCGGAGAAGCATCCGGCGTTATACCTGCCCTTTTCCGCGCACAAGATGTTCTGAGATTCCCACAGCCGCAAACGCGGCAACCACCGTTACCACGATCAGTCCGAAGGCTTCCGGGTCTTTTCCAAGCTGGACAAAATCAAAAATCGCCAATGCGAGCGTCTGAGTCTTGCCCGGTATGTTGCCGGCAAGGATGATCGTGGCCCCGAATTCACCAAGGGCGCGGGAAAAAGCCAGGAGCGCTCCGGCGACGAGCCCTCTCCAGGCCAGTGGAACGGTAACCGCAAAGAAAATCCTGGGAGCCGACGCGCCGAGACTAGCTGCGATTTGCTCGAGGCGGGGATTAACTTCCGTAAAAGAGGTCTTGACAGATCTGACCAGCAGGGGGAACGACATGACGGCCATTGCGACGAGCACACCTTTCCAGTTGAACAGAATCTCCACGCCCCTTTCATAGAGCCACCCGCCCACGGGGCTTCGCCTGCCGAAGATCTTCAAAAGTATCAGCCCGGTGGCGACAGGCGGCATAACCAATGGGAGAAGCACGATGGTTTCAACAAAGTTATTGAAGCGAGAACGCTTCCGAGCCAGGAGCCATGAAAGCGCGATTCCAAAGGGCAGTATGGCAAGGGTGCTGGCCAGCGCAACTGCAAGTGAAAACAAAGTGATATTCCACGTTGCCTCAGTGAAAGAGATCAAGCGCTTCAGCTCCAGGTTCTTAAACGCTACTGCAGAACGACAAAACCGTACTTCACGAAAAAGCTCTTTGCGTTTGGACCGGAAAGGAATTTCAGAAAATCTTTTGCGGTCTCCTTCTTCTTGGAGCGTTTGATCACCGCAACCGGGTAGATGATTTTCGGCCCCCTGTCCAGCGGCACGTAATGAGCGACCCGCACTTTTTTGGACATTGCAGCGTCGGTCTTGTACACGAATCCGGCCTCAACGTTGCCTGCCTCCACACTGGCCAGCGTCGCGCGCGCGTTCAGAACGGGAACGATCTTACCGCTGATCCCCCCCCAAAGACCTTCAGCGCTCATGTACTTCTTTGTATAGATGCCGACCGGAACAATAGAAGGCTCGGCTAGGGCGATTCTCCTGACTTCGGGACGGAGAAGGTCCCTGGGATTTTCGATTTTGACTTTGGAATCCGCCGGAACAATGACGGCAAGTTGATTCGACAGAACATTTTTACGGGCTCCGGTCTCAATGAGTCCTTTCTGTTCGAGGCGGTCCATCTTATCCAGATCTGCCGAAAAGAAAACATCCGCTGGCGCGCCCTCTTCAATCTGTCTCGCCAGTTCACTCGATCCCGCGAAGTTGAAGGAGGTCTGATTCCCTGTGGTGGATCCAAAAATTTTGCCAATGTCACTCAACACATCCGTCAGGCTCGCCGCAGCCGAAACGAGAATTTCTTCCGTTCTCCCGTTTACAGCCTGAACCGGCACGAGCGCTAGGAACAATGCTGCTGTCAAAACTTTTCTCAGTATCATCCGCCGATCGTTGAGTCACCCGGTTTGAGAGACCGCGTTTTTCCCGTCTCGCGCGTGTCGTAGCCGC
>JACQUW010000398.1 GCA_016210115.1 Deltaproteobacteria bacterium
GTGTCCGCACGCAGACAGGTGGGCAGGTACCATGAGTCGAACCGCGCTCATCGGACGTCCGCGGCCCTCTTCCTTCCGCCCCTCGGGCCATATGAAAGCCGCTGTCCGTTCGAAGAGCCCGCGGCGGCTTTCATGGTTTAGGGCGACGCAAGACTTCATGGTTATTCCCCCGAATTCGTTCGAGTTTCAGCCCTTCGAATAAAGTCCCTGAGCGCGGCAAAATAGCCTTCTCCACCTACGATATGCGTATCATTGTGGCGCGCCCCACGAATTGTGTAGAATTCCTTCGGCTCGGGAGCCGCAGCGAAAACTTTCCGCGCCTGCGCGAGCGGCACGATCTCGTCTCGGTCGCCATGGACGACAAGAAGAGGCGCTCGGACTTCCTTGATTTTATCCAGGACCGCGTAGCGGGTTTTGAGAAAGGGCCCGACCGGAAAGAAAGGGAAGGCTACACGGGCCATCTCCCGGATAGAAGCAAAGGGAGTTTCAAGAATTAAGGCCATACACCCTCTTCGAATTGCCATCTCCGCAGCCACGGCTGCGCCGAGGGAGCGCCCGAAAAAAACGATTTTTTTGGGATCGACATCTTTTCGAGAGCGCAGGTATTCCAGAGCCCCTTCCCCATCTCGGTAAGTCCCTTGTTCCGAGACTTCTCCGTGACTTCGTCCATAGCCACGGTAATCGAAGATGAAGATATGGACTCCAACCTGTCGGTGCAAGAGACCTATGTTTTCCACTCGATGTGCGATATTGCCGGCATTGCCGTGAAACCAAACGACCGTGGCCGCAGCTCCCGGATGAGGAATAAACCAGCCGTTGAGCCGGACTCCGTCGGCGGCGGTGAAGAAGAGGTCCTCAAAAGCAAGACCCGCATCGGCTGGAGATCGCTCCAGGTTCGGGCTTGGGAAAAAGATGAAACTTTTTTCCATCGGACAACCCCACAAAGCAAACACGAGGAGCAGGGGCATCAGAAGCCCGCACGGACAGTTTCTCAGGCGGAGCGTTAAGATCATAAAAGGGAAAGCAGGAGCCCGCAATGGGCCGGACTATCGCTCACTTTAGCCGGATTTGTAAAATGCATCGGTATCTGATAATAAGAAGAGTTCTAATCAATTTGTCAGGGTGGCTATATGTACGATGATTTTTTAGCGCGGATCCTGGAGCCGGATACATTCTTGCCTTCGCAATTCTACGGCACTGGGGGATTATCCCGTCAGCTTGAGGGAGAAAAAAGGCTGATGCTCGCCATTCTCAAGGACGCTGTCGAGTGTCTTGAGAAGTACCGGAGGGCCCGTAACGGCTCCGGCAGAGCTCTCTACCAGAATGCGATAGAGTGGATCGAGGATCGGGAAACCGGATGGCTCTTCTCCTTCACCAACATATGCGAGCTGTTGGGGTTCGATGCCGAGTACCTGCGTCAGTTTTTGTTGAAAAAGGAGTGTCGACACGCCAGGACATCCCCGCACAAGAACAAGGTTTATACCATCTCTCAGTTGACTGAAGCCAGCTAAGGTCTATTTTCCTCTGGATCTGATCGCGTCTAATTCATCCTGGATTGCCTGCCCCCGGGCAGATTTAGGCCCAAATACCTTTATCGCCCGCGCCAGGTCGGCCATGGCTTTCTCGTACTCGTCTTGCAAGAAATGGGAACGACCCAGGTAGTAATAGGCATCTCCCAGGCGGTTGGTTTTGCCATAAGCCATTCCCAGGCGCTGCGCTGGTTCCGGCCACAGGGGAGCGAGGCTCTGAGCTCTGAGGTAGGAGCTGATAGCGTCGGAGAACTTGGCTTCTTTCTCGAATAGCTCTCCGAGAAAAAGATAGTTGAGGCTTTCGTCGGGTGCCACGTTCAAGCTGCGTTCGAAGGCCTGGCGCGCCAAGGCGAACTCGCCAAGCTGGGTGTATAGCCGCCCCAGATCCCGATCGATTCCAGGCGTGTTGGGGTTGAGACCTTTGGCCCGCTCGTAGTTTGCGCGCGCCTCGGCCAATCTTCCTTTGTGGTGGTAAGCCAGTCCCAGAAAATGAACCGGCTCGGCGTTTGCGGGGTACCCGACGAGGAGCTTTTCATTTTCCCGGATCACTGCATCCGCTTCATATTTCTGCAAACGCAAAATCGTCTGGATCCTTCTGATTGGATCCAGGGCCTCGCCTCGAAACCGACCGGGGCTCGTAGAGCGCAGCGCAAGCTCCACGTGAGCAATTCGTTCTTGCGTAACGGGGTGAGTCATCAGATACGGTGGGATATCCACCGGATTCAAAGTTCTTTCGTGTTCGATAATCTTTAGAAAATTCAAAATTCCTCTTGGGTCATAGCCCGACTCGGCAACGTACTTTACCCCGAGAGTGTCCGCTTCCTGTTCCAGGCTCCGGGTGTAGGAAAGTTGCCGGGTTGCCGCCAAGGCCTGGCCGACGACGCCCGCCATCTGTCCTTGCGCGCCGGCTCCGGCAAGAAAAACGCCCAAAAGGGCTAAGAGGTTCAGCGGGTCCATGCCGGACAGGCGGGCCATATGGCGCCCTTTGACGTGCACGATTTCGTGACCCAGGACCCCGGCAAGCTCGTCCGTCTTCCGTACCCGCTCAATCAAGCCTGTGTGAATATAGATTGTCCCTCCCGGTACCGCGAACGCGTTGAGTTGAGAGTCCTCTATGACAAAGAAGCGGTATTCATACGGTTGCGGGCCCATGGAAGACAGAATTCTCTGCCCCATTTGGTTAACGTAACGATCAACCTCAGGATCGCTGATCAGTTTGAGGGTTTTCTTTGCTTCACGACGAAAATCCCGGCTGATCTTGGTCTCGGGATCTTCCTTGGCAGTCTGTGCGGACGGGGGAGAACGAAAAGGTAGAGGCGTACTGCATCCGACAACTAGCAGGATTGAGAAAAGCCAGCGAAGAGAAATGCTCTGCATTAAGCCATTATAGATATGTAGGCGAAGACGGGCAATAGATGGTGGGTGTTGACGCCGAATCCGAGAATCCCTATTCTCGTGGAGCCAACTCGGGAGGAAATTTATGAGTTCAACGTTTGAGGTTTCACCAGAGAAACTTCGGTGGCGCTGTGACACGTCTCTGCTCCATATTACCGGGACCGCCGATATGGCCCCACTCGAAGATTTTATCGGACAGGAAAGGGCCATGCGGGCGATCGAATTTGGCCTGGGAGTCAATAGACCGGGGTTCAATATTTTCGTTACCGGTCTTACCGGGACCGGAAAAACGACTATCATCAAAGCTTTCCTTAAAAAGGTCACTGAGGCAAGAATAGACCCGGAGAGAGATTCCGTCTTTCCTGAAGACTGGTGCTATGTCTATAATTTCAATGATCCAGACCGTCCCCAGGCCATTAATGTCCGGCGCGGCTGGGGCCGGGTCCTCAAACGGGACATGGATGAATTCATCCAGACGCTCAAGCGGGAGGCCAAAAAGACTTTTGAAAGCGACGACTTCGCCCAGCAGCGCCAGGTCATCACCGAAAAGATTCAGAAGCAGCAGCAAGCGATTATGGAATCTCTCGTCGATGAGGCGAAAAGGAGCGGCTACACGCTGAGAATCTCACCTTCAGGGATGGTCCTGATCCCCTTGCGAAATGGCAAACCGATGCGGGAGGAGGACTATCTTTCCCTGGCTCCGGAAGAGAAAAAAACGTTGGAAGCGGGGCGCAGCGAGGTCGAGAGAAAGGTTGAAGAGGCGCTGCGGGAAGGAAAAAAACTGGAGCGGGAGATTGTCGAAAAAGTCGAAATACTGGACCAGCAGGCCGGAGAGTATCTGGTCCGTATTCCTCTCGCCGAGCTCAAGGAAAAATACCGCAGCTATTCCGAAGTGATCAGCTACCTCGACGCGGTTCGAGAGCATATAATGAAGAATCTGGATCGCTTCAAAGGCGTCGAAGCAGCACCGCCAGGGGCCCAGCTCCTTTTGAATCAGCCTATCGAGCCCTCTAGCGATCCGTTTCTGCCGTACAAAGTAAACATCTTTGTGGACAACAGCGAAGTTCAGGGGCCACCCATCGTTATCGAAACTAACCCGAACTATCACAATCTTTTCGGAGTCATCGAAAAGAGGCCGATTGTGGGCGGTTACATCACCGACTTTACGATGATCAAGGCAGGTTCCATCAGCCGCGCCAACGGCGGCTTTCTGGTCCTTTATGATCGCGATGTTCTGGCGAGCCCGGGAGTCTGGGAAGCGCTGCAAAGAGTCATCAAGAATCGGGAGCTGCGTATTGAGGAGCCGGCTGCATTTTTTGGCTGGCTTCCCCCTCAGGGTTTGAGGCCGGAACCCATTCCCACGGACACCAAGGTCATCATGATCGGCGAGCCGCTGCTCTATCATTACCTTTCGATCGGGGATCCCGATTTCCGCGAGACGTTCAAGGTCAAAGCTGAGTTCGACTCCCAGATTGAGCGATCGAAAGAGAACATCATCGCTTATGCTTGCTTCATCAGCTCTTATTGCCGCAAGGAAGGACTGCGCCACTTTGATCCGAGCGGCGTATCCAGGATTATCGAATACGGCGCCAGACTGGTGGAGGACCAAAGAAAACTATCAAGCCGGTTTAGTGACATCGCCGATGCCTTGACTGAAGCCGATTACTGGGCGCACAGGAGTGGCAGCGAGCTGGTTTCGGGCGAGCATGTGGAAAAGGCATTGGAAGAGAAGGCTTTTCGCCTGAATCTGGTCGAAAAGAGAATTCAAGAGCTCATTGCGCACGGAACTCTGTTGGTGGACGTCGATGGCGCCGTGGTGGGCCAGGTGAATGGGCTCGCAATTTATCAGATGGGTGACTTCAGCTTCGGCAAGCCATCGCGGATCACGGCCAAAACCTTCATGGGCCGGGGCGGCATCGTTAATATAGAAAGGGAGGCAAAGCTTAGCGGGAAAACGCACGATAAAGGCGTCCTCATTTTGAGCGGCTATCTGGGAGCGAAGTACGCTCAAAGCCGGCCTCTTTCCCTGGCGGTCACTCTATGTTTCGAACAATCCTACGAAGGGATCGACGGTGACAGCGCCTCTTCCACGGAGCTTTACGGAATTCTTTCCAGTCTCTCCGGAATACCAATCAAGCAGGCCATCGCGGTAACCGGTTCGGTGAACCAAAACGGCGAAATCCAGGCCATCGGAGGAGTGAACCGCAAAATCGAAGGTTTTTTTGATGTTTGTCGCCTTAAAGGGCTCACCGGGAGGCAGGGAGTTCTGATCCCTCGGGCAAACTTAACAAACCTTATGCTTCGACGCGATGTCGTTGAAGCTGTCGAGCAAGAAAAATTCCACGTTTACGCGGTCAGCACAATCGACGAGGGGATAGAAGTCTTGACCGACGTTCCAGCCGGGCAGAGAGACAGCGAAGGGCGCTATCCGGTCTCTTCTGTGAACGGCCTGGTGGAGAAACAGTTGCAGGAATATGCCGAGCGGCTAAAGCAGATTGCCGCTCCGACGGCGCATCAGAAAAACGCGGAAGAGGGAGAAGGGTAAATCCCTTTCGATGGGCACAGAAACCCGATGAGCTATCCAGGCATAGCGGATGAAGGGCATATAAAAACACGCGGCGTTTCGCCGGAAGAGTCCCATTCAACCCGAACCTTAATTCCGTAAACTTCGTAGATGGTTTTTTCCGTTAAGACATCTTTCGCGGCTCCGTCTCGGTAAATCTCCCCGTTGCTGAGAAACACGAGGCGCGGGAAAAAAAGAGAGGCAAGATTCAAATCATGAAAGGCAGACAGAACCGTCAGCCCGCGTTCACGATTGAGCCTCCGCACCAGTTCAAGGATCTGGATCTGATGTTTGATGTCGAGAAAGGCGGACGGTTCGTCGAGCAAAAGGATCTCCGGTTCCTGCGCTAGAGCGCGAGCGATAATGACCCGCTGTTTTTCTCCTCCACTCAGTTCGTGGAGATAGCGGTCGGCGAGAGACAGGGTATCGGTCAACTGCATGCTCTTGCGAGCGACTTCGAGGTCCTTTTCTCCCTCGAAAACGAGAGGACTGTGATGGCTCGCCCTTCCCATCAAAACGATCTCGGCGACCGTGAAGGGGAAATTAATTTGGCTCTCTTGAGGGACCACGGCAAAAAGCCGGCTCAGTTCTCTTCTGCCGTAGCTTTCAATATTCATTCCGTTGAATTGAACCTTCCCCGTTCCTGCCAAGACCCTTGAAAGAATTTTGAGCAAGGTGGTCTTCCCTGAACCGTTGGGTCCGAGGATAGCCACCATCTCGCCCCTCTCGACCGAAAGAGAAATACCGTCGAGTACAGGCCTATCGCCATAGGCAAAAATCAGGTCGCGAATTTGGATTGCTCCGCTCATAGACTCAATTTTTTTCTTCCTTCACGATAGAGAAGAAAAAAGAAGAAGGGTCCGCCCAGAAAGGCTGTGACAATCCCGACCGGCAGTTCCGCAGGCGCCAGCAGGACGCGGGCGAGTGTGTCTGCCCAACTTAAGAAAATCCCGCCGGCCAGAAAAGAAGCCGGCAACAAGAGCCGCTGATCGCTTCCAACGATGAGCCGCATCACGTGCGGAATCATCAACCCTACGAATCCAATCATGCCGCTCACCGAGACCATGGCTCCGATCATTAGAGAGGAGGCGATAAAGACCTGCCGCTGGACCGAGCCGATCTCCACGCCCATCTGCATCGCGGCTTCCTCGCCAAGCGTGATCAGGTTAAGCGAAAGGCCCTTCCCCCAAAGCCAGAGAAAACCCACGACGATGTAGACCCAGATGAAGGCCACGGTCAAATAAGCGCGAGTTGAGAGGCTCCCCATCAGCCAGAAGAGAAGACCCTGGGCCTGGTAGAAATCGA
>JACQUW010000413.1 GCA_016210115.1 Deltaproteobacteria bacterium
ACCGAACAGCGATCTACTTCCACTGCGGCGGGCTCGATCTGTACCCTCGATAGGAGACATCATCTCCATGAGCACAACAATCCACAAGATGTTGGGGTACCCACTCCAAACCCGGAAGCGGCAAAAAAGAATCTCAAGCGGAAAAGAGCACACTGACCGCCAATGACTCTTTCCGAACTTCATAGTGGCACCTCCCTGATGTTCATTCCTGTAAGGATGCCCCTAAACCGTAGCTAAAAAATTGTCCAATATTTTTTTGGAATACCTCCCATAGACTTCTTTCTATGCCTCCCTTTTTTTTGGGTTGACATGACAACCAATGAGGAGTAAATCACTGCCCGCAAGGCGGCGTCAGTGGAAGAGAACTCCCATGACCCTGCATCAGCTTAAGATCTTTGTTGCCATGGCGAGGCGCCTGAACGTCACCAGGGCGTCAGAGGAGCTTCACATCAGCCAGCCATCGGTTTCCAAGCAGCTAAGGCTCCTGGAACAAGCGTGCGGAGTTAAACTCTACAGAGTGGTGGGGCGCCGGATTGAACTCACTGAGACTGGCCGGCTCTTTCTTGGAGAGGCTCAACCGCTGCTGGTTAAAGCTGAGGATCTTGAAACCAAATTTAGACCTAACGTCGCGCATGCGGGCGCCGGCTCATTGTCGGTCTGCGGAACTCATGGCCCCTCCGCATCTTTCCTTCCATCCCTCCTGCTCTGTTTTCGCCAGAGTCATCCAGGGGTGGATCTGACTCTCCGCACCGAGACGAGTCATGCAGCCGAGCGCCTGGTTCTGACTTCGCAAGTCGAGATCGCCGTAGTTACCAATCCGTCTTACTCGCCTGGCCTGATCTATCAGCCCTGCCGTAAGGAGCGGTTGGTCATATTGGCAGCCAACAATCACCCCATCGCAAAGAAACGGAACTTGACTCTCGCAGAGCTGGCCATGAACCCATTTGTGATGAGACGCGTCGGAGCAGATGAGGTGAGCTCGGCCGAGCAAATCCTAAACCAGATTGAAACACGCGGCTACAAAGTGAACCGCATTATGAAATGGGACACAACTTACGCTTTGAAAGCCGCTGTCAAAACAGGGAATTGCCTCGGAATCTTATACTGGGACCTTGCAGAGGCGGAGATTAAAGCACGCGAGCTAAAAGCGATTGAGCATCCGGAGTTAAAGATGGACGTCCAGAGTTTTACGGTTTATCACAAAGGCAGGCTTCTCTCCTCCACTGCTGAGAGTTTTCTGGACCTGCTCCGGAAGTGCCTGCTAACAACTGAGACGATTAGGGTATGTCCCCCCCCCCGGCGGCCCGGTCTGTACTCAGAGATGAGAAAATCTGTGCCTAAGCTTTGCCCCGCCTAAGATGGGCCTTCGTGAGTTCCGCCCCAATCGTTATAATCACTCCAAGCCCAGTTTAGCCTACCGGTGTCACGGTTCATCGCCCCAGACGGCGCGGTGCGCAACTTCTCGCTTTCTCGGCTTCGCTCCAGACACCAGGAGCAAAAATGACTTTCACCCTTCCAGCTCCATTTTGTCGTGCCGGGAAAATATGTTATGGAAGCGAACTGAATAAGAATTGAACCGATGGCCGGCCTCATGAAACTCTAAATCCATGGGAGGTGTTCATGTTTCAGCCGAAGCGGCATTTTCAAGCCACAGCTATCTTTTTATTGGGCTTGTTGTTTCTTGGCGTTCCGACCGCCGCCCACGCGGGCGAGGGTTTGCCGACGATGCGGTTCGTGCAGAGCGGTCATACAGCGTCGAGTTGGCCGCTCTACGTTGCTCAGGAGAAAAAATTTCTGCAGAAAAACGGCCTCAATCTTGAAGTCATCGTCATCCGGGGCGCCACCAACACCACCCGAGCCGTCCTCAGCGAAACCGTTCCGATCGGACGGATCAATCCAGACTACGTCATCGGAGCCATCGAGAAAGGGGCGAAAGTCCGGATCGTCGCCGGAAATATGGAAAAAATCCCTTACGACCTAACGGCCCGGCCGGAGATCAAGTCAGGCGCCGATCTCAAAGGAAAGACGATCGGCGTCAGCACCCTGACGGGCGGGACAACGCTGATGCTTCAGGAGATTATGGAAAAGGCCTTCAAAATACGCGAGACTGACTACAAAATGCTGGTCGTGGGGACTTCTCCCGAGCGATATGCTGCCCTGAAAGGGGGCTCGGTCCATGCGACATTTATGGGACCCCCGTTCAATTTCCGCGCGCGCCAGGAAGGCTTCAAGCCATTGGTGACCTTTCATGAGATTCTCGGCCCCATTCAGTTCACGGTGGATTTCGCGCACATGAACTTCCTCCAATCCCGTCGCGACGACGTCGTCAAGTATTTGAAATCCATGATCCAGGCAAGCCAGTGGCTCTACGACCCAAAAAACAAGGAGGAAGCGATCGCCTTGCATATGAAGGTGCTCAAGAGCACGAGGCAAATCGCCGAGCAAGATTACAAGTTCCTCGTGCAAGAATTTCAGCCATTTTCCAAGACCGGCGCGGTCAGCAAGGTGGCAATGGAAAAAACGATGGAATTGAGGGCGAAGGAAGGCATATATAAGGACAAGAAAGTCCCTCCGTACACGAATTATGTGGACAATTCTCTGGTGGAAGAGGCTCAGAGACAGTTGGGTCTGAAATGAAGTGATAAAAGTTACAAGATTCGAGACAGAAATGCACGCGTTTTAAGAAAGGAGATCACATGTTCAGAAGGAAACCGGTAAAATGGCCCAATAATGCCCGGGTGGCAATCACGACTTGTATTGTCACGGAAAGCTGGCCCGAGGACCTCGGAACTCCAACCTCTCTACAGGCCGAATTTCGAAAAGGGCCGCCACGAGAGGCAAAGTTTCAGAAGGATACCGCCTCGATCACGGATCGGCAGTATGGAGAACGAGTAGGAGTTTACAGGGTAATGAACGTTCTCAAGGAGGAAGGCATCAAGGCGAGTTTTTTCGTAAACGGATACACCGTAGAGGCATTCCCGGAGCTTATGAAACAGATCGTAGCCGAGGGGCACGAGCTTTGCTCCGAAAACTGGCGGCACGAGTATGTCACCATGATGACGACGGACGAACAGCGTAATGACATCAAGCGGACGGTGGATACGTTCCAGAGAGTGTTGGGATTTAAGCCGCAGGGCTATATCATGCCCGGCGAGCTGCCCACAGATGAAACGCCCGGCATTCTGGCTGAGCTGGGGTACAAGTATTGGATGTGTTTTTTGCACGAGGATCTCCCCTACATCCTGAAAGTCGACGGGGGCGAACTGGTTCTGGCCTCTTACGGCATCTGGACGACAGATCACAGGACCGGCCAGGCCGACGCGGGGCGGACTCCACGCGAGCTGCTCCAGCTCTGGAAGGACAACTTCGATTGGATCTATGAGGAGGGAGAGACGTATCCCGGTTTTATGAGCCTGGGACTGCATCCATTTCTGATTGGCCGGCCCTTTAGAACCGTCATTCTCAGGGAATTCTTGCGTTACGCAAAGGGTCATCCCGGAGTGTGGTTCCCCCGCGGCATTGACCTGGCGAACTACTGGTTCGAAAACTGCCGGGGCAATTTAGTCGAGAAATGGCCGAACTATGGAACGGGGTTGGCCTACGACAAAACGCAAGTAAAATAATCATCTTTTGACGCCTTCCTCTGACGGAGATGGGCCGGAATCGTTTGCTTCTCGCCCGCTGTAACAGGAACCCAACGCCGGAAGGCGGTCATCGAGCATTGCAATAAGTCATAAGATTCGTATATATCCGTTTCAAAAAAGGAGATCACTATGGGTAAACCCCACATCCGGACACCGGTCCTTGTCTTAGCGCTTGTCCTCTTCTTTTCTCCCACTTCTTTTGCCCAGGATCTTAAAACAATTGAAGCCGGCGCGAAAAAAGAGGGCAAAGTCAATCTTTACGGGTCGATGCGCGACGACGAGGCCAAATTCGTCCTCGACGCTTTCCAGAAAAAATATCCCGGAGTCAGGGTTGATTACTTCCGATCCAGCGAGGATAAGCTTGTCAGCAGGATCTTGGCCGAAGCAAAAGCGAAAACCTACAACTTCGATGCTCTGATCACCACCGCCGCCGGGCATCTCAAAACCTTAGGACTCGCCCTGAAGTGGTCTCCCCCCTCAGCCTCCGGAATCAATCCGGATCTTATGGATCCCGACGGAATGTGGACTCCCGTTTATATCAACACCAACGTGATTCAATACAACACGCGGCTTGTGATGAAGGCCGACGTTCCCAAAAGTTACGAGGACCTGACTCATCCCAAATGGAAGGGAAAACTCTGCCTGGAGGACTCTGATTTTGAATGGTTTCTGGGGCTCATAAACCACCTGGGCAAAGAGAAAGCTTTGGATCTTTTTAAGCGAATCGCCGCCCTGCAACCGGCAATCCGAAACGGCCATGGCCTCATCTCTGACCTTGTCGCGGCCGGCGAGTGCCCGATCGCTATCAATAATTATGGCAATCAGGTGGCGCGGGCGCAGAAAAAGGGAGCGCCCACGGACTTCGTCGCCATTAATCCGGTCATAACCATCGTGGCCCCCGGTGTGGTCTCCAACAATGCCCCCCATTTGAATGCAGCCAAACTCTACATAAACTGGATCACTTCCAAAGAGGGCCAGGAGTTCATTGTAAAAAACGGCGGTAGAATCCCGGTGCGGCTCGACGTGGATCCGGACCCGCCGAGGCTTACGAAAGGACTTAAGCTGCAAGTCGCCAAACGGGCGGAAGGAAAAGAGCTCAAGGATCTTCAGGCTCTGTACCGGCAGGTTTGGCACGGGCGTTAGTATAATGGTCGACGACTGTTGACGGTAAGGGCGGCGGACGTCCTATGAGAGAGGTTCGACCTGTAAATGCCTGCTCACGGGCCGCACACGAAGAGTGGCGCCCACAGGCCTGTGGCGGAGGAGGGAAAGGTCATCAAGACGTGGCTTCGACGTGACACTCTGATCCTGGCATCCGTTGTCCTGATAGTCGCCTACCTGGCACTGACACCGTTAACGATGCTCGTCTACGGTAGTTTTCAAACTGGCTTTATGGTCGGCGAAGGCGCGTGGAGCCTCGCCAACTATATCGAAGCCTACAGTGACAGGGAATTCTACTTACTTTTTCTAAATTCCTTCATCTATGCCGTAGGAGTATCCGTCTTCACATTTCTGATCGGGACGGCTTTGGCGTGGATCTGCGAGCGCACGAACACCCCGGGGCGAAAGACCTTTGCGATTCTGGCTGTGGCGACCTACATCATTCCCGGAGTCTTGCTGACTATTTCGTGGATTCTTCTTCTCAGCCCAAGGATTGGCCTTCTCAACAATCTGCTGACTGCGGCTTTCGGCCTGGCAGAACCTCCTCTGACGATCTATTCGTATTGGGGCATGATCTGGGCCGCCTCGGTCCATCTCTACCCCCTGAATTTCCTGATGATGTCCGCCGCGTTTCGGTCCATGGACAGTTCTCTGGAGGAAGCTGCTTGGGCCGCCGGAGCCAACAATTTTACCTGCCTCAGGCAAATTACGTTAAAAGTTCTGCGGCCCGCGCTGCTTTCCACGATGCTCATTCTGTTCATCCGCGGAATTGAGTCATTCGAGGTTCCGGCCTTGATCGGAATCCCCGCCAGGATCTTTGTTTTCACCACCAAAATCTACGAAGCCGCAAGCGGCTTTCCGCCAGCTCTCGGGCTTGCCGGGGCCAACGCTCCCATCCTCCTTTTGATCAGCGTCCTGGGTGTATTTCTTTATCAGAAAATGACCGCGCAAAAGGAGAGCTTCACGACAATCACAGGAAAAGGCTTCCGGCCCCGCATCATAGACCTGGGGAAATGGAAATATTTTTGCTCGGCCGCCTGCGTTCTTTTTTTCGTACTAACGCTCCTTCTCCCGGTTCTGGCATTGCTCGGGACCTCTTTTTCGCGCCATATGGTCGCCCTCAACTCTGACGCGCTAAAGAACTTCACGCTGGAGGAATACCGCTTTGTCTTGAGTTATCCGATCATCACTCGAGCCTTCAGAAACAGCATCTTCCTGGCCGGCAGCTCAGCCACCGTGGTGATGTTGCTCACCTCGATCATCGCGTGGATTACGGTGCGGACGCAAATACCGGGAAGATGGATGCTGGATGCCCTCACGTTCATTCCCATCGCTATCCCGGGCGTCATTATGGGCGTCAGCATGATCTTCGTCTACCTGACACTTCCGATTCCCATCTACGGCACTCTCTGGATTCTCCTGGTTGCCTACGTCACTCTTTATCTCCCTTATGGCATCCGCGTCGCATCCGCTACGATGGTGCAGATCCATAAGGAACTGGAAGAGGCCTCAACAGCGAGCGGCGCGTCATGGAGCCAGACTTTTTTCCGTATCGTGATTCCTCTTCTTTTGCCGGGTTTTCTTTCCGGCTGGATTTATGTCGCCATCATTTCGCTGCGCGAGCTTTCCGCGTCCATTTTTCTGGTTGGACAGGGAACCGAAGTCCTTTCCACCGTCGTGTTCGCGCTTTGGGATGGAGGAAGCATAAGCTCCGTGGCGGCTCTGGGGGTGTTGATGACCCTCTTTCTCATGGTCATGGCCCTCATCGTGCAGGCATGGCAGCGCCGGCTCGGTATCCTGCGGGAATAACGACAAACAACGAAGCTTGAAAGGAGAAACGATGAGAAAAGTTGTTCAACCAAAGAATCTGCCGGATCCAAGGCCGAGGTATACTCAGGGGATCTTGACCAAGCCGGGGCGGCTGCTTTTCATAGCAGGCCAGACGGCGGTCGACGAGACGGGTAAAGTGGTCGGCAAGGGCGACATCGAGGCTCAGACCAGGCAGGTATTCGAGAATATTAAAGCTCTCTTGAAAGAAGCCGGAGGCACTCTCGATAATCTGGTCAAAACAACCACCTACATCACCAACATTAACTACCGCGAAGGCTACAACCGCGTTCGTATGGGCTATTACAAGAAAAACTCTCCCACCAGCACACTCGTCGTAGTCAAAGGTCTGGCACAAAAGGACTATATGATCGAAATCGAAGGGATTGCGCTTCTGTAAGCACAACCATGGGTTGCTTATGCCAAAGGGCAGACGCCATAGCCTTGATTCAGCGCCATCCTCTTTGCGCTGTCCGCTTGGCTGCTTGAGATGAAAGTTGCGATTCTCGACGACTACCAGAAGGCTTTTGAAGGTTCTCCGGCGATCCGGCGCTTAAAGGAGAAGGCCGAGGTCCAGATCTTTACAGAAAAATTTCCGTCCGAAGAAGCGCTTATCGCCGCGCTCGAAGGAGCCCAAGCGATTATCCCGATTCGCGAGCGGACCGCCTTTCCGGCTCGCTTGCTGAAGGCGCTTCCGGATCTCGAGATCATCGCTCAGACCGGAAATCATGCCTACCACCTGGATCTGGAAGCGGCGACGGAAGCCGGGATCTTGGTGACGCTTGCTCCGGGCGGCTCGGGGGTCACCGAACTAACCTTCGGACTCATGATCGACCTTATGCGCCGGATCTCCCTCAGCGATCGTCAGATGCGGCAGGGGCAGTGGCCCCTCGTTCTTGGCGTCGTCCTCAAAGGCAAGACTCTGGGCATTCTCGGTTTGGGAAGGGTCGGTCTCGAGGTTGCGCGCATCGCGCAGGCCTTCGACATGAAGATTATCGCCTGGGGGCCCACCCTGAACCACGAGAGGGCACAACGGGCAGGCGCAACGTATCTCGACCTGGAAGAGCTCCTCAAGACAGCCGATGTGGTTTCGGTCCATCTCAAGCTCTCTGATCAGAGTAAAGGCTTGCTCGACGAATCAAAACTCCGACTGATGAGAAAATCCGCTTTTCTCATCAACACCGCGCGTGGAGCCATTGTCGATGAAGCCGCCCTCGTTAAGATCTTGCAGGAAGGCTTGATCGCCGGCGCGGCGCTTGATGTCTATTGCGAGGAGCCTCTGCCGGCGGACAGCCCTCTCCGCCATCTCGATAACGTCGTCCTGGCCCCCCATCTGGGCTGGCCGACCGATGATGGTTTCCGAGGGTTTGCCGAGACTGCCGTGGAAAATATTCTCGACTATATGCAAGGCAAAACGACTCGCGCTCTGAACCCACAGGCCTTGGAAAAGCGCAAAGGCTTCACTGACTCACATTGAGATCTGCCGGCATAGTTGCATTACAGCTTGAGCTTTCCCCAAAGGAACTCTGAAAACCAGCCCGCAAGCAGGGGAAACAACGCGCTTGCGATCAGACGAACCAAAACGACCGGGGCTCCGAGGAAGGGGATCTCCCACATGATCACGCGCTGGAACCCCAACACGGACCATGCTGTCAGATAGGAAACCAACGGGCCGATGCCTATGCCGGACTTATACAGAGAAGCAACAATGGGGAACTGCATCATCGGTCCTCCAGGGGTCAACGTCCCAAGAATCATGCCGATAAAAATCCCTTTCGTTCCAGATTCTTTGCCCATCCAGCGGGCGATTATTTCCTGCGGAACGATCGCCTGAATCAGACCTGCAATGACAAAAGCGGCGGCTATTCGCGGCATGATCTCGATCATGAGAGTGATACTGTCCTTTAAGGCTCTACCCGCCGCATCCGGGGCTTTGATGTAAACTGCCGCAAGGAGGAGCGATGCCGCCCCGATCATCAACAGGGTGCTGATATCCATAGATCTCCTTAAAACTGTTTTGGCTTTTTTGATCGGAAGCCTCATGGCAGGCGCTTTCTAACACAGCGTATCTCCTCGATTCAACCCGACGCGCAGCTTGAATATTGCAGTGATCTATGCCATTTTGCCTCGTAGCTAAGCGCGATGAATGGAGCCCTTTCTGATCCAGGAAAGCAAAACGAAACCGAGCGCCTCTGTTTTCTCGGAACTTGTTAAGAAACTCGCGCCTGTCAAGGGATCGACGGATCCCTTTTGTTGCGTGGCCGAGGAGTTACAGTTGGTGGAGCAGAACCTGACCCGCTCCATTCGTTCCGCTGAGCGCGCGCTGACCGATATCTCTTCGCACCTGATCTACGGTGGGGGGAAGAGAATTCGCCCCATGGTCACGCTGCTCGCGTTCAAAGCGTTCGGCGGTACCCGGTTGCCGGAAATCGTCGATATCGCGACGGCCATCGAGCTGATTCACACCGCCACACTGCTGCACGACGACATTATCGACGGCGCGGACATCCGCAGAGGGAAAGAATCCGCTTACAAGAAATTCGGATTGAAAGCGACGCTGGTCGCGGGGGATTTTCTTTTTATTAAGGCATTCGAGTTCGCCGGAAAGTTCGACGAGACCATCGTTCAGTGGACTGCGGACGCCTGCACTCAACTAACCGAAGGAGAGATCCTCCAGGGTTTTTTCAACCGAAATCCCGCCGTTAAGCTCGAGAATTATTTCGAGATCGTAAGGCGCAAGACAGCCTCACTTTTCGAGACAGGAGCCAGGATTGGCGCCTATCTATCCGGCGCCAAGCCAGCGATGGTCGAACAGATGGGAGACTATGGTTTGAATCTGGGAATTGCCTTCCAGATCATTGATGATGTCCTGGATGTGGTCGGGCATAAGGAGCTCTTGGGTAAGCCGACCGGCATGGACCTTCGAGACGGCAATCCCTCTCTTCCTATCATTTTGGCGCTCGGCGAAGGCCAAAAGGACGTGAGCGAGACTTTTCAATGCAGCCGTCCAACGGATGAGAAAATCCGTGCAGCGCTCGCGATCATGGGTCAAGCAAGAGCGATCGACAAGGCTAAGATGCTTTCCAGGGGCTATGCAGAGCGGGCGTACAAGCCTCTCAAAAGTGTTCCTCCATCGCTCTACCGAACAAGTCTCAAGAATCTCCTGCAGCTTATCATTGAAAGAGATTTTTAGCGCCGGACGGCCTGTCACTCGTCCACAGGCGCAGCTTGCCGTCTAATTTCCATGTCGGAGAAATTCGGGTTCATCTATGGCTCTCCTGGAGCAGCGCCAGCAGCAAGTCCAAAACATTTTTAATCGCATAGCGAGCCGCTACGACCTTCTCAACCGCGTTATCAGCCTTCATCTGGATACCCGCTGGAGAAGAAAGGCTATTCGAGCGCTGGCGCTTGAGTCCGCCAATCCACTCATCCTGGATCTTGGAACAGGCACCGGAGACCTTGCGCTCATGGCAGCGCAAGAGACCCAAGGATGCGGAACAGTTTGTGGCCTGGATTTTTCGCTCGAAATGCTCCGACTCGCTCAAAAGAAAACGCGAGGTTCCTGCCGCGACCGAATAGCCTACGTTCTGGGAACAGCTCTGGCGCCTCCTTTCAGAGATGACACTTTTGATGCGGTGTTGACGGCTTTCGTCCTCCGTAACGTTCCTGATCTCAGCGCCTTTTTTTCACAAGCTTACAGAGTTTTAAGACCCGGAGGAAAATTCGTCTCCCTCGATATGTTTCCTCCCTCTGGATCGCCCTTTGCGCTTCTATACGCGCTTTATTTCTACCGGATTGTGCCCTGGATAGGCGCAAGCCTGGCCGGGGACCGCCGCGCATATCAATATCTTTCGGATTCCGTTAAGAATTTTCACTCCCCGGAGAACGTGCACGATATCATCCGTAAAGCAGGCTTCGCCCGCATTACAACCCAAAAATTTCTGCGAGGAGCCGTCTGCCTCCATGTTGGGGAAAAGCCTGATCTGATAGGATACTAAGAATGCGGGCGTTTCCGGAGACTTTTCTCCTTCTCTTTTATCAGTTAGCGTTGGGAGGGCTCTTCGCCCTCGCAGCAACCCCGTTTCATGAGCTCTCCAGAGGATTCTACAAATCGACCGCAGGAGTCCTTTTTGTTGTGGGCTTATTGGGTTTTTGGGGCAAGGCCGCTCTCTACGGCAAGTCTTACTCGGCCGGACTAGACTTTTTTGGGTGGGCGGAGCTGACGCTGCATCTCCTTTTTGTCGTTTTTTTTTCCCTCTATCTGCTGTCGTTATGGACAGAACTCGCCATCTTTCGGGCCCGAGTCTTCTCCCTGTCTCTCCTGACGGGCCTGGTGGGTCTGGGCTTTAGCGCACGCGCGTTTTCACACACCGAGTTCTGGTCAATCGAGAGCCTGCTGTATCCGCTGAGTTTTGTCTTTTCCGCCCTGCTTCTCGGAGCAGTAACCGTGGGCATGCTGATCGGCCACTGGTACCTGATCGATACTGGGCAAAGCCTGGATCCCTTTCTTCGCGTTTTTAAATTTTTCGTCATCGCCTTGATCGCCCAATCCGTCTTTCTCGCGGTTATGCCGGCCCTTCTCTACATTCTCGGAAGCGCTGCCACTGTCCTGAGCTTGAAACGCCTTTGGGCAGAACATTTTTCACTTCTTGTTGGTCGCTTTCTTCTGGCTCAAGCCGGCCCCCTGGTGCTTTCTGCCATGATTTGGCGCACGCTGAAGATTCCCCACACCATGGCTGCCACGGGACTGTTCTACATTGCCCTACTCGGAGTCTTCGTCGGAGAGATACTGGGAAGACAAATTCTCGCCCTCACCTCCCTCCCCTTCTAGATCGCCGGCGACTGTCACCTGTGATTCCCGCGAAAGCACCTCGCGAGCTTGATGGACGAGCTGCGGCGCGCAAGGCTTCAGGCCGCGGTTGACCTGCCTGTGCGCCCGCCTGCCAGGGCGCGGGCAGGTGTCCGCACGCAGACAGGTGGGCAGCACCCATGAGTCGAATCGGGCTCATCGGACGTCCGCGGCCCTCTCCCTCGCGCCCCTCGGCCTCGATCAGGGTGACGCACGACTTCATGGTCATTCCTCCAAAACCATCACGGCGCCTTAGCCGCCGCAGCCGCCCATCGTAACTCTTACTTCTCTCTTGACCGTATAGAGATTTCCGTCGCTCAATTCCACTACAGCCCGAACATCTGTCGTCATTCCGAGGCGAATGCTGGTGGCAATGAAAGCCTTTCCCAAATCGGGGGTAAATGAAAACTTGGCGTTTAAGGGACGGCGATTTTTGTCTGAAATGATATAAATACTTTTAACGTAATTCTGGGGGGTCATCGGCAGGTCGGCCTGAACCGAAATCTGCACATTTGACCCATCT
>JACQUW010000407.1 GCA_016210115.1 Deltaproteobacteria bacterium
ATCTGTGGCTGTCGATATAGTTGATCACGTCCTGGACCGTCTTGATCTTCTCCGCGTCTTCATCGGAGATCTCCATCTCGTACTCTTCTTCCAGGGCCATCACCAACTCAACGATATCCAGGGAGTCGGCTCCCAGATCTTCTATAAATGAAGCCTCGGGAGTCACTTCATCCTCACTGACACCAAGCTGCTCACAGACAATCTCTTTCACCCTGGCCTCTACAGACGACGCCATCGTTTCACCTCCTGCTTGACTATTTTCCTCACATATAGAGTCCGCCGTTGACACTGATCACCTGTCCGGTGACGTAGGCTGCTCCCGGCCCTGCCAGAAAAGAAACGGCCTCGGCCACTTCCTCACAGGTCCCAAATCGAGCGAGAGGTATGGCGCGCAGAAATTCCTCCTGCAGCCGGGATGCAAGCCCTGCCGTCATCTCGGTCTGGATATAGCCTGGAGCGACCGCATTCACGGTAATCCCGCGCGCGGCCAGTTCCCGTGCCATCGACTTCGTGAATCCAATGATTCCCGATTTGGACGCGGCATAAATCGACTGCCCGGCGTTTCCCGTTTGTCCCACCACCGAAGTCAAATTGATGATCCGGCCATAGCGTTGGCGAATCATTCCCTTGCAGGCGGCCTTGGTGCAGTACGCCGTTCCTATCAAGTTCACTCCGAGTACCCGATCCAAGTCCTCATGTTTGAGGCGGACCAGTAAACTATCTGAGGTGACTCCAGCATTGTTGATCAGAATATCAATTTTATTATGGCGGTCAACGATTTTTTTGACCGCGGCCTCAACCTGGCTTTCAACAGCCACATCAAAAGGATAAACCTCCCCATCCCCGCCGCTGGCCCGGAGCCGTTCCAGAGTGACCTCGGCTTCGATCCTATTCTCTCGGTAATTGATGATGACCTTTGCTCCCAGGCCGCCCAGCGCCAATACGACCGCCCTCCCGATTCCTCGGCTTCCACCTGTGACCAACGCGACCTGGCCTTCCAGTCCTGCCATGAGTTAATTGTTTAGGACCTTTTCAAGATCCTCGGGTACCTCGATGTTTTGCAGGGAAATCCCCGGAGAAATTCTCCTGATGAGACCGCTCAAAACCTTCCCTGGCCCGATCTCCAAAACGCGATCGCATCCCAGTCGCTCTAATTGTTTGATGGATGCTTCCCATTGCACCGGACGCACCGCCTGTTCAACCAGCAGACCTTTAACTCTCCGCCAGTCCAGATTGACCGTGGCTTCGACGTTCGTAATCACGCCAATCGAAAACGGGCGAATCGTGACTTCGGCTAAAGCGGTTCGTAACCCATCAGAAGCGGGCGCCATCAAAGAGCAATGAAACGGCGCGCTCACCGGCAATTCGAGAACCCGTCTTATCCCACGCTCTTTGGCCAAAGCCATGGCCTGGAGCACCGCGGGCCGCGAGCCGGCGATCACAATCTGTCCGCCGCCATTAAAATTAGCTGGGGAGACGATCCCTTTCTCCCCGGCCTCTTCGCAGATCGCCTGAACTGCTTGAGGCTCCAGCCCCATAAAAACCGCCATCATTCCCTCGCCGTCAGGAACCGCTTCCTGCATCAATCGGCCTCTTTCTCGAACAACTCTCACCGCATCTGCAAAGCCAAGCCCCCCGACACTGACGAGCGCGCTATACTCCCCGAGGCTGTGGCCCGCGACACAGAATGGTCTCAAAGAGGTCTCCGATTCGATAACGCGCAGAGCAGCCACGGAAACCGTAAGCATTGCCGGTTGAGTGTGCTCCGTGAGCTTGAGATCCGCCTCAGGACCGGAAAAGCAAAGACGCTTTAAAGGCAGCTTTGCAGCCTCTTCCGCTTCTCCAAAGACGTCCCTGGCCACCCCAAATCGATCGTAGAGTTGCTTTCCCATACCCACGTATTGGGAACCCTGACCTGGAAAGACAAAAGCGAGTTTGGGGTTCTCTTTCACGGCTGATGTTGTTCCCTTTTACCTGGTTCGATAAGTAACTCGCAGAAGCTATTGATGAGTTCCGGAAATCGCTAAACGAAAAAACGGCTCGGCGCAAAGGCTTTGGCTCTTTGCCGCCGGACGGATGGCCTGAGCCCCACTTTAGCAGGAATCTGGTCTAGTTGTCGATTTTCGCTTTAAGCTGGCGCCAGATTTTGCGATGGAACCTGCTCCCCTTCTCCCCCTTCGCCATTTGAATCCCTTCAAGCACCTCCACGATATGCTGATTGACATCGTGAAAAGCAGTTTCCTTCGCCACGCGGATCGCATTCTTGATAGCCTTAGAGTCCGAACCTCCATGGGCGATAATCGCCACACCGTCCAAACCCAGCAAGGGTGCCCCACCGTATTCTGTGTGATCCAGTCGGGCGAAGGCGTGAAGCAGTGATGTTCGACTCAAAAGATAGCCCAGGCGACTCTGGAGATTTTCCTGGAATGCCTGTTTTAGCACATCCAAGATAAAACGAGCGAGACCCTCCATTGTTTTTAGCGTGACGTTGCCTATAAACCCGTCACAAACCACCACATCAACGTCACCAATGCAAATGTCGCGTCCCTCAACGTAACCTATATAATGCAAAGGAGCTGCTGCAATCTGGCCGCTCGTAGCCCGCGTCAGATCGTTCCCCTTTCCCTCTTCCTCGCCGTTGCTTAGCAGCCCGACCCGGGGTTGAGGGATGCCGAGAACCCTCTCAGCATATACGGATCCCATCAGTCCAAACTGAACGAGATGCCTTGGTTTACAATCCACGTTGGCGCCGGCGTCAATAATAACCGTTCCCTTCCCGTGAGTCGGAATGACGACCAGGATTGCCGGTCTTTCGACGCCGGGAAGATTCCCCATGACAAACATCCCCGTAGCCATCATGGCACCGGAATTTCCCGCGCTCACCACCGCTTTCACCTCTCCCCGCTTCATGAGATCAAACGCCACTTTCATAGAGGAGTTCGCCTTTTTAACGGCGCTACTGGGAGACTCCTCCATGGATACGACTTGCGACGCGTGAACGACCTCCACGGAGAAGCCACTCACCGTATGACGTTCGAGCTCACGGGCCAACAGGTCTTTATCACCGACAAGAACGATCTCTACGTCGGGCTCCTTAGCTGCCAGCAGAGCCCCGTCAACGACAACGGCGGGAGCGCGGTCCCCTCCCATAGCATCGACAGCGATCTTCATTGGCAGCCGAAGCAGACTCAGCTTTCTTCAGCGGGCAAAACCGACCGGCCTCGATAATAACCACAATGCGAGCAAGCACGATGGGGTAGAGTCGTCTCACCGCACTTCGGGCATGTGCTCCATTGGGGCGCGACCAGAGCATCGTGGGATCTACGCTTGTTTTTCTTAGTTTTTGAGGTTCTCCTCTTTGGTACGGGCATTTGTCGAAATCACCTCTTTCCAAGGGAAGGGAACAATAGAGTTTCTCTACTACTGTTGATTTATCTTGAGAGCGCGGAAAATACCCATGCGCGCGTCGGCCTTCGGGTCAAAGCAAAGGCAAACCTCATCATTGAGGTTCGCGCCGCAACCACTGCACAGGCCCCGGCAGTTCTCATCGCATAATGGCCGAATCGGAAGCGACAACAAAACCTGCTCTCTAATAAACGGATACAGCTCTATCTCCTTGCCTGCATAAAAGCTCAGCCCCATCTCTTCCGTATTAAGCTCTCGTTTTTTTTCCGACTGCGGCTGCGGCGTCAGCACGAAGTCGAAATTCTTCTCTATCGGGAATGAATACAGTTTCAAACACCGGCTGCAACACCCTTCGACCGTACCCCGGAACCGCCCCGTGAAAAAGAGATCCTCACCGGATCGATAGTAAATCAGGTTGACTTCGATGACAGCCGGAAAGTGAAAATCCTGTATCTTCGCTTCGCTGTATATCCGATTAAGCTCGTCGATGTTCTCATTATATACAACGTCTTTGGGAGATTCGGTTATTTGTTCGACCGTAATTTTCATTGCGTATTCCACAAGCAAAATGTTTTTCAGTATATTGATTCCCGCCTTGTTGTCAAGGATCACCTTTCTCCAGTAAAACAAAAAAATGTGTTTTTTTAAACACTTCCGCCCAGGAATCGAGCCGGATTGTTCGCGTCTCTTAGGATTAAGCAGCGGATTCAGACTTGCTGGCAGCCCACCATTTACGACTCAGCGGGATTGTGGTAGTTTACATCCCTGCAAAACAGGGCTTTTTCTCCGTCTGTCCGGGGGTCTACATTATGTCAGGCCATTCAAAGTGGAGTTCTATAAAGCACAAGAAGGCTGCCAAGGATGCCAAAAGAGGCAAGCTCTTCACCAAGGTGATCAAAGAGATCACCGTCGCTGCCCGATTGGGCGGAGGCGACATCAATGCCAATCCCAGGCTTCGCACGGCCGTACTGGCCGCCAAAGCTGCCAGCATGCCGAGTGAGAACGTCGACCGGGCAATCAAGAAGGGAACCGGCGAGCTTGAGGGCGTCTCTTACGAAGAGGTGCATTACGAAGGATACGGACCCGGCGGCGTGGCGATTCTGGTTCATGTCCTCACAGACAACAAGAATCGCACCGTTTCGGAGATCCGGCGCCTCTTTTCAAAATACGGCGGCAATCTCGGAGAAACCGGCTGCGTCGCTTGGATGTTCGATAAAAAAGGCCTGATAACGGTCGATAAGTCGCAGATTGAAGAGGACCGTCTCATGGGTCTGGCATTAGATGCGGGGGCAGAAGACATACGCGACGAAGACGGCCTGTTTGAAATAGTCACCCGGCCGGAGGAGTTCGAAAAGGTTCGGGAACTCCTGGAGCGGGCAAAAGTAACGCCGGCGACCGCCCAGGTGACCATGATGCCGAAGAGTACCGTCAAACTGGACGAAAAGCACGCCGAGCAGGTACTGAAGCTCACCGAAGAGCTGGAGGACCACGATGATGTCCAAAGCGTGGCTGCGAACTTCGATATTCCCAATGAGTTGATCGAGAAAGCAGCGGAATGAACCGGCGTTTCACATCTCCGCCTGGAGCCGGAGCGCCTCAGGGTTTACAAAGAATAATGGGGATAGACCCTGGAACCGTCATTACGGGTTGGGGCGTGGTGGAGGCAAAGAGCGGAACCCTGCGTCATTTGGGCCACGGCACGATTGGAGCCGCCGCAACCGTTGGACACGGAGACCGGCTTTTAAGCATTTACCGCGGGCTTCAGCAAGTTTTCAGACGGCATAAGCCGCAGGGTATTTGTCTCGAAAAGATTTTTTTTGCCCGCAATGCTGCAAGCGCGCTTAAACTAGGACAGGCTCGAGGGGTAGCTATGCTCGCTGCAGCGGAAGGCGGCCTGGATATCTACGAACACACCTCAGCCGAGATCAAACTGGCCGTTGTTGGTTACGGTCAAGCGAGCAAGGACCAGGTGCAGAAGATGGTATCGTCGCTCTTGGACCTTTCCGGTCCGCTTCAGCAAGATGCCGCCGACGCTCTGGCTGCAGCCATCAGTTGTCTTCATCGAAGCGTTTTTGAGACCCGTATTCTCCAAGCGCAGCCCTGGAAAATGGCGCCCAACACAAAGCGGTTTAGAAGTCGAGTCTGAGATTCTTCGGTGCTGAAGGACCAACTCCGCCGTGATTGCCAAGATTAGCGGGACGCTGGCGGAAAAGATACCGGGCGAGATCATCCTGGACGTAGGGGGAGTAGGCTACCAGGTTTTTATTCCGCTCAGCGTTTTCTACCGTTTGCCTGATGTGGGCACGCCTGTCAGTCTCTACATCCACACGCATGTAAAAGAGGACGCGTTACAGCTTTTCGGCTTCTTTTTGCATGAAGAGAAACAGGTTTTTCTATTGTTGACCAGCGTCGCCGGAATCGGGCCCAAGCTTGCCATCAATATTCTTTCCCGGATTCCCGCGGAAGATCTGGCGCGAGCTCTCAAAGAAGGGGATCAGGCCCGCCTTCTTTCGATTCCCGGGGTGGGGAAAAAGCTCGCGGAGAGGATGATTGTAGAATTGAGAGATAAATTTGCGGCACTGCCAGAACAGCGGGGTGGGCCGTCTGACGGCTCCTCGCAGATGATGCGGGACGCTGTCTCCGCGCTCGTCAATCTCGGATACCGCAAAATTGAGGCGGAAAAGACCGTGCGCGAGATTGTTCGAACCGAAGAACTGGGCTTGCCGGAGATTCTCAAACAAGCCCTCCAAAGACTCAGCCACTAAAGCGTAATTCATGGTTACAGGACAAAAGACGACATGTCGGAATCAAAGGAGCCTTGTCCCGAGGCCGCCGTCCGTGAACAATCGCAGGGTCGAGCAGTGAGCCATTAGCAGTTCGGTATGAATTCCCGAAAGATCTCGCCCACCCGGACCGAAGAAGATTTAAAGTACGAGGTCAGCCTGCGACCTCACGCATTCGATGAATACGTGGGGCAGGAGCACGTTAAAGAGAACCTTAGAGTGGCGATCGCCGCCGCGCGGGGACGAAAAGACGTCCTGGATCACCTTCTCTTTCATGGCCCGCCGGGCCTGGGAAAAACTTCTCTGGCATATATCATCTCGCGAGAGATGAGTGTCAACCTTAAAGCGACTTCGGGACCTGTGATCGAAAGGGCGGGAGATCTTGCCGCCTTGCTCACCAATCTCCAGGAAGGCGATATCCTCTTTATCGACGAGATCCACCGCTTGAATCATGTGGTGGAGGAGGTTCTCTACCCGGCGATGGAGGACTATCAGATCGACATCATGATCGGGCAGGGACCATCGGCGAGGTCGATCAAGCTGGATCTTAAGCGTTTTACTCTGATTGGAGCGACGACACGTTCCGGTCTGTTGACTTCTCCCCTTAGGAATCGTTTCGGCGCTATTTTCCGGCTAGACTTTTACTCGACGCAGGCGCTCACCGAAATCCTCCAGCGCTCTGCCTCCATCCTGAATGTCCGCGCTGACCTCGATGGACTGGCTGAGATTGCCCGGCGCTCGCGCGGGACACCGAGAATCGCCAACCGCTTGCTGCGGCGCGTGCGCGATTATGCCCAGGTCAAAGCCAATGGAACGATAACACGACAGGTGACTCAAAAGGCCCTCCAGATGCTGCAGGTTGACCCTCTGGGATTTGACAAGATGGATACCCTGTTGCTTCTGACCTTAATTGACAAGTTTGGTGGCGGGCCAGTAGGGGTAGAGACCCTGGCGGTAGCCATAGGCGAAGAAAAAGACACGCTCGAAGACGTCTACGAACCCTTCTTGATTCAGGCAGGGTTTCTTTCCCGCACGCCGAGAGGCCGTGTGGCAACAGCAATAGCGTATGAACACTTCGGCCGCAAGCAGAAGGCCGGTTCGGCTGAAGCGCCGAAGAAGCAAGGGAGTCTGTTTTAGAACACCAGACCGGTGCAGGCGGGTTCTAAACGTCAAAAAGTGGAGCATTGGACGCGGCAGGTGGATCTTTTATGATCGGCATTGGCAAGGTGCTCATTCTAATTGGACTCTTCTTAGTTGTCCTTGGAGCCATTTTTGCGTCAGGCATCAAAATTCCATGGCTGGGCCAACTCCCCGGGGATATTTACATCAGGCGGGATCATTTTACTTTTTACTTTCCTTTAACGACTTCCATCATCCTGAGCCTGATCCTAACGCTTGTCCTTTATTTGTTCAGAAGGTAGGATTCTTTTGATTTCCGAGCTTCTAATCGCGAGAATTCGGTCAAGAACAAGCCAGAAGGCGCGCCCCCTGAGGGAAACTACTTTCGGAGAAATCCAGGTCGGAACCTCGCCGTTCGCATACGCATGGAATCTTCGGTTTCAAAAAACGCCTTAGAGGAAAGTCTCCGCCAGGAAGAAATCAAGCGGCGCAAGAGGGAGGGCGTGGTGATCCTCGTTACCACGCTCATGGTGCTGCTCTTCGCTTTTTTTGAGGTTGAGGCGCCGGAAGTTGGCTCCGACTATTCTGTCAGCAGCCATATCGCCTTTTTCCTGCTTCTAAATATTAACATCATCCTTTTGATCCTGCTTGTCTTCCTGGTGGTCCGGAACCTGACCAAGCTCCTCTTTGAAAGGAAAAAAAAGATTCTGGGCTCTCGTTTGCGGGTCCGCTTGGTTTTGGCCTTTATCGGACTATCCCTGGTTCCAACCCTGATATTATTCTTTATCGCGGGCGGTTTTGTCACGCGTTCGTTCGAGAGATGGTTCGACATCCAGGTTGAAAACGCACTGCAGGGGTCGCTGGAGGTGGCGCAGACTTACTACCAGAACTCCGCGAACAATGCTCTTTTCTACGCGCGCCAGGTCAGCCAGCGCATCACCCAGGAGCGCCTTTTCGATTCCCAACGTGTTAACGACCTTAAGGAGTTTATCCAGGCGAAGCAGCGGGAATACAACCTGGGCACGGTTGAAGTTTTCGGGCCCGACCGGAAGCTTCTCGTCGTCGCCTTCAACGATCAGGTGCCTACGGGCGTTACGATCAAACCCGAGTCTGATCTTCTAAATCGCGCTCTGCGCGGATTGGACGTCACGCGCACCCAAGCGTTTGGCGAGGGAGACATCATTCGCGGCGGCGTTCCGATCTACAGCAGCGAGCGGCGGATTTTGGGAGCAGTCGTTGTCGATTACTACGTTCCCAAGAGTATCACCAAGCGGGCCACGCAGATCTCGCGATCCTACGAGCAATACAAACATGTGACCTTCCTCAAAAAACCGGTCAAGAACAGTTACATTCTTACCCTGCTTTTGATCACGCTGGTTATCATTTTTTCGGCAACCTGGTTTGGCTTGTTTCTCGCAAAAGGAATTACCGTCCCTATCCAAAGGCTGGCGGAAGGAACCCACGAGGTGGCTCACGGAAATTGGGATTACACGATTGAGTCCAGTGGCGATGATGAGATCGGAACTCTCGTGGATTCCTTTAATCAGATGACGCGTGATCTAAAGCAAATCAATCTGGAGCTTGAGCGGAGAGGGCGGTACATGGAGACGCTCCTGTCGAATATTACGGCCGGGGTCATCTCGGTGGACCCTTCAGGCAAGATCACCACGATGAACAAGGCGGCGGGCCAGATGCTGGGCGTGAACGTTCATCTGACTCTCGGAGAAAACTATACGGAGGTATTCGGCTCGGAACATTTGCAGGCGATGCGCGAGATGATGGACCATGTCAAGGGGAGCGGCATCCTTGAAAGGGAAGTCAAGATACCGCTTCCCGAACGGATTCTCACCGTGGTGGTCACCGCCACGAACTTGAGAGATGACGACGGAAATATACTCGGCACGATGGTTTTCCTGGAAGACATTACACAGATCCAGAAGGTCCAGAGGATGGAAGCCTGGCGGGAGGTGGCCCGAAGAATCGCTCATGAAATCAAGAACCCTTTGACCCCGATCCAACTTTCCGCCGAGCGTCTAAGGAAAAGATATGCCAAATTGCTCGCGGGGGATGGGGCCATTCTCGATAAATGTACCTCAACCATTATCCAGCAGGTGGAGGAGCTAAAGAATCTCGTGAATGAGTTTTCTCAATTCGCCCGGCTGCCTGCTGTGGAGCTTACTCCGAATGATCTGAACGACGTCGTTAAAGAAGCCCTGTTTCTTTTCAAGGAGGGCCATAAAGGGATTAACTTCCAATTTGACAAAGCAGACCTGCCGCTCATCGAACTGGACCGGGATCAGGTCAAACGGGTCCTTATTAATCTTCTGGACAACGCCGTTGCCGCTGTGGAGGAAAACGGGGAAATTAAGATCTCCACTTATTACGACCGGTCTCTGGAAATTGCGCACCTGGAAGTGGCGGATAGCGGCTGTGGTTTGGCCGCCGACGTAAGAGCCAGAATATTCGAACCCTACTTTTCCACAAAGAAGAATGGAACGGGGCTGGGATTGGCGATCGTCAGCGCAATTGTCGCGGACCATCGCGGCTATATCCGGGTTCGACCCAACCAACCCAAAGGAACCCGGTTTATCATTGAGTTGCCCGTTCAACATCTTCCGGAGCTGGGGGAAGTTAAAAAGTCAGCAATATTTTCTTAGCCGTAAAGAGACGGAGGCTCCGTGACGGACAAAGCTGAAGCGCCAACGATTCTGGTGGTCGACGACGAGGACGATATACGAGAATCCGTACGCGAAATCTTGAACGACGAGGGTTACAGGGTGATCGAAGCCTCGGACGCGGCAAGGGCGCTGGACGCCCTCCAGCGGGACCATCCGTGCCTGGTCCTTCTGGATATCTGGATGCCCGACGTCGACGGAATCGGTCTTTTGAAAGAGATAAAAAATCGCGAACCTGGCATCAATGTGATCATGATCTCAGGACATGGGAATATTCACACAGCGGTTACGGCCACCAAGTACGGGGCTTTCGATTTCCTGGAAAAACCCCTATCCCTGGACGGCCTGCTACTAACGATTCACCGGGCTTTGGGTGAGATCCCGGCCACGAGAGGAGAAGATCCAAGTGACGCAGCTCAAACAGACGGCGAGCTGCCAGATTTTTTGAAATCCGGAGTAAACTCGGGAAGAAGACTGAAGCAAAGCACCTTAAGGAAGAGCGTAGTCTTTTCTGGCCAGGGACTGCATTCAGGGATCAAAACCGGCGTGATTCTCCATCCCCTGCCTCCCAACAGCGGGATCCTTTTCGGCGGCATCTCTGCGGATGCGACCGTCCCGGCTTTAGTCGATTACGTAGCTTCGACGGGGTACGCGACCAGTCTCCGGCGGAAGGGAATAGTGGTGAGAACCGTCGAACACTTTCTGGCGGTGCTCCATGGCTACGGTATCAGCAATCTGTTGGTCAAGGTGCAGGGGGAGATCCCCATTATGGATGGGTCCGCCGCAGAGTTTTGCCGGCTGATTGAGGAGGCAGGAGTCGAGCAGCAATCGGAGGTCTGGCCCGAAATTGTTGTAGATAAACCCTACAGGATCTCCGCCAATGGCGAGGAGTACATCAGCGTGGAACCTGCGGGGACTCTCGGGGTCCGATACATCATGAATTATCCAAAGCCTGTAGGAGCTCAGGAATATACTTTCATTTATCGCGGGCCCAACTCTTTTAAAGAAGAAATAGCTCCTGCCCGGACCTTCGGCTTTTTAAAGGACATTGAGATGCTGGAAAAGCTGGGCCTCGTCAATGGAGGACGGTTGAGCAATTGCATCCTGCTGGATAACGAAAAGGTCATCAACACCGAGTTGCGATTTCCAGATGAGTTCGCGAGGCACAAGATTCTTGACATCATGGGCGACTTTTTTCTCTTGGGCCGCCCCTTTCGGGGCATGATTACCGCCCACATGACCGGGCACTCTGACAATATTGCGCTCCTGCGGGAGATCAAAAGGGGCATGGCGCTTTAGTTTGCGTAAGGGGAGCGGACATGGGTTCATCGCAACTTTTCCCGCGCATTTTCACCGTCGACGAAGCTAATCGATTGCTTCCTCTGATTCGTCCCCTGGTTGAGCAGATCTTCAGCGCGCTGGAATCCCTGCGCAAGGTAAGCGAAACGGTCATCCGGCAAGAATCTCTATCTCCCAGCAGCCCGGACTTGATGGATCGCCTCCAAAGAAATGAATTGATCGCCCGCCTGATACTACAGGTCAAAGGCCTGGTTGAGGAGATCCAGAGCTTTGGCTGCGTCTGTAAGGGCGTCGAAGAGGGACTGGTGGACTTCCCCTGTTTCTTGGGAGGTGAGGTGGTGTTCCTATGCTGGCGCTACGGTGAGGAATCCATAACTTACTGGCACCGCGTTCAGGATGGTTTTGCGGGGCGCAAGGGGTTGTTGGATTCAGATGAAGAGCCCGGAGGTGGAAGCGCTTCGTACCATTGACGGGCCATCGCCGGACGGCGCATCTGCCCTGCTTTTCCAAATCCGCTGAGTTCAGCCCATTCCTTTGATCAATACTTTTTGCTGGCGTAGAGGCGTTCGATGTAACCGCTGCGGTCGATTTCGGAGAGCGGGCCGGCCTCAATAAACTCAATCGGCTTGCGCTGGGCGTAACGTGGCTCTCGTTCCGCAAGGTGATGGATTACCGCACGCACAGCGCTCTCGACCGCGTACCCAGCAGCAGAGCTGCCAGAGTGAAGACGGCGATAGGATATTGATTAGGCATCGGAGCGGCATCTATTTTTCACTGGTGAGCTGTTGCTCAACGTGCCTTCTTAGATGCTTCAGGTTCGCGCTGATCTCAACCGGATAAGTCGCCGGATTCCGGATTGCTTTGACCTGGTCTTCCAGGCGCTTGAATTCTGCGTGAAACCGATCCCGGAGCTCCTGAAGTGACGCATGCTGTCCAACCGTCCTGCCTTTCTCCACAACTTTCGTAAGAAGCGGTTCGCCTCCCGGGATCGTTTCATCCCGCAGAGCGATAACATCTCGAGCAAGGAATCCCCGGCCGTCCTTTATCCGATAGACCTGCTTTTTCCCGGGCCAGGAGACCTTCCCGGTGCTGAGCTTTAACACCGGCCGCCCATCATATTCTACAAGCTTGTAAGCGTTATCGAACCAGGGTGCGTCGGCCGATACCCCCATCTTGGTTCCAACTCCATAGCTGTCATAGGGGACTCCGGCCTCGGAGAACTCGGCCAGGTCGTACTCGTCCAATCCGCCGCTTGCGATGATTTTTACGTCCCGGAACCCGCTCTCGTCAAGAATGTGCCGCACTTGGAATGCGAGAGAAGCCAGATCGCCGCTGTCAATACGCACGCCGCGCAATCGCTGGTTGCGGCCGGCCATCTCTCGCGCCACTTCAACCGCCTTACGGGCTCCAGCGAGCGTGTCATAAGTGTCGATGAGCAGGATTGAGTTGTCGGGGAAGCTCGCTACGAAGCTGCGGAAGGCGTCGGTCTCGTCCTCAAAGCTCGAAACGAAGGAGTGAGCCATGGTGCCGACGATCGGGATCCCGTATTTCTTGCCGGCCAGCACGTTGCTTGTCCCGCTGAACCCGGCGATAAAACTCGACCGCGCCACCTTAATGCCGGCGTCGATCCCCTGAGTCCGGCGCAACGAAAAATCCACGACGGTGCGCCCGGCAGCCGCGTGCGTGCAGCGCGCGGCCTTGCTTGCAATCAACGACTGAAGGTTGATCTGATTGATAACGAAGGTCTCCACGATTTGGGCCTCGATAATGGGCGCGCTGATTTCAACGATCGGCTCGTCTTTGAAGAAGAGGCGGCCCTCAGGAATGGCCCAAACGTCTCCGGTGAAGCGTAGCTCCCGAAGAAATTCCAAAAAAGCGCCGTCAAAAAGCCGGGTAGATTTCAAATAGCCGATGGATTCCTGATCGAAATTGAAGTTCTCTAGATAATTCAGCACGTCCTCGAGACCGGCGGAGACGAAATAGCTCCGGTTTTGAGGATAAGAGCGAATAAAGAGACTGAAGGTCGCAGCCTCCATCCGGTTATTCTGGAAATAGCTTTGAGCCATCGTGAGCTCGTAGAGGTCGGTGAGTAGCGCGAGGTTGTTCCGGGTTTCCACAGCGGCTCCTTGAAAAGTCGTTTGTGGCAGTTTAGTGTAAATTAGTGTAAATGTGACGCTAAGTAAAGAGTGGTGTTGCGCAAATAGAACAGAAGCAAAATAGCGGATCGCAGATCGCGAATGGCAATCCGGAGCGACTTAGCAGAGGGCGAATAGCCCATGGCGAATAGCGATAGGAACAGTAACAAAATCACCCATAGGCGATAAGCGATACGGCCGCGGCGGGGTTGATTTAAAGGGTTTGTTCTGTTATTCGTTCTAGACGCTAGACGCATCCGCATGGCACAGCAGGAGGGTGTGCATGTTCACTGACAAAGTCGAGCTAAAAGATTTCGAGAAAATGGACCCCGAGTACCAAGAGCTGTTGAAGCGGGTTCTGGCAATCCAGGCCGATTGTGAAATCGGCGGCCCTCATCTTTACGTGGAAACCATGCTTCCCGCGGCGCCCACAAAGTTGGATCAACTGATCGTCGCCAGAACCGCCGCCGAGGAAATCGACCATTATCGTAAAATGGCCCGGCTGGCCGGCGATATCGGTGCGGACGTTTCGTATGTGCTCAGCTGGCCGAATCAGAAGCGCTACGTCGAAAGTTTTCGCGGCAAGATTGAGACCTGGGAGGACTTTGCGGTTTTTGGATTTTTGATCGACCGCGTTGGCAGATATCAGTTGGAGGAGTTTATCGGCTGCAGCTACGCTCCGTTGGAACGTATACTTCCTGATATCATCACGGAAGAAGAGGGACACATCGATTTCGGGACCACCAAAACGGCGGAAATGGCAGCCAGGGGTGGAGAATGGAAGGAAAAAGCCCAGCGGGCCGTTAACTTCTGGTTCATCAAAGCTCTTGACATGTTCGGCCGGTCCGAATCGCGACGCTCCGAGCGCTATCGGTATTGGGGCCTGAAGCGCCGCACGAATGCCCAAGCCCGCGAAGATTATGTCAATGAAGTCACTCCTCTGATCGAGAAATTTGGCCTTGAAGTCCCCGACCCGAATGAGGGCCGGGCATACCAATAGGAGGGGGTACATGCCGCAGGCGCCTCATACCACCGAACTGGACGAGCATCTTAAAACCGTCGTTCAGGCCGTACATGCGGCGGTGAACTGGGCGATGCCACACTTGAACGATCAGAAAATCGTTGATAAAGCACTCCATGACTCTAAGGAAATCCTGGACGAGGTGATGGCGGGGAAAGTCTCGGAGTGGCTGCAATAGCAGGGCCTTCCTCCGTCCGCTGATTTAAACTGACCCCGAAGATATCTGTCTCCGCGAGCTTGGCTGAGGTCTTTTGGCTATGTTCGGTTGGAGACGTTGATTCTGGAGAACGCACGCGTGAATATCATAGTCTGCGCTAAGGTAATCCCGGCAAGTTCGGTCACCATTGAGATCGATCCCGCAAGCAAACGCATGGTACGCAAAGGCGTGCAGCACGAGTTGGACCCGGCAGCCGCCTGTGGTTTGGAGGAAGCGTTGAGGCTGGTGGAAAAGCACGGCGGCACTGTGACGGTTCTGACGATGGGAATCGCCGATGCCACGATCGGGATTCGAAATGCCCTGGCCATGGGGGCCAACTCCGCGATTCATCTCCTGGACGATGCTCTAGCCGGATCCGATGCTCTCGGCACGGCGAAGGCTCTGGCGGCGGCCATCAGAAAAGAAGCGTTTGATCTGGTCATCTGCGCGTCCGAAAGCAGCGACAGCTATTCCGGCATTGTTCCTGGACAAATCGCCCAGCTTTTGGGTATTCCCCCGCTGACATTTGCGAAAGAGATCGCGGTGGACGGCAAGCAGATTGTCGTGAAGCGTCAGAGTGAGAGCGGCTATGACGTAATTGAGGCAGAATTGCCGGCGCTCGTTGCGGTGACGAGCGGAATCAACGAGCCGCGCTACCCACAGCTTAAGGGCATCATGGCCGCGAAAAAAAAGGAGATCAAGCAATACACCGCCGCGAGTCTGGGTCTTGGACCGGATCAGGTGGGCGCCAGCGGCGCCAGGGAAAAAGTTCTGAGTATCGGAAGACCGCCTCCCCGGCAGGGCGGGAAGGCAGTCACGGATGAAGGCGAAGGCGGCAAACAAATCGCCGATTTCTTGGCGGAGTTGAGGATTATCTGAATTGTAATTTTAAGTTTTGAATTTGAGTGAGCAACTCAAAACTAAGAACTCGAAACTCCTGGTAATTTATGGCTGACTTGATTTGGGTCTATGCGGAAGTGGCGGAGGACAAAATCACTCCGACCACGTTGGAGATGCTTTCGAAGGCTGCTGAAGTTGGAACCGCGCAGGCGATTCTACTCGGTCCGGCCCCGGACGATGCGATTCACACGCTGGGTGAACACGGGGCCAGCAAGGTTTTTCGCGGAAGCGATCCGGCTTTTCGCGATTTCCTCACGCTTCCAGCCGTGAATGTTCTTACCGGATTGATCGAAAAACATCGCCCGGCCGCCTTTCTCTTCGCGTCGAGCTATAACGGCAGGGATGTCGCCGCGGCGCTGAGCGCAAAACTGGATTGTGGAGCCATTACCGATGCGAGCGACTTCGTTCTCAAGGACGGCTCGGTGGAAGTCACCATCCCGGCCTTGGGGGGCAGCTATCAAAACACCAGCACTCTGGTTCACTCGGGGACGAAAATCTTGTTGGTCCGACCCAAGTCGTTCGAGCCGAAATCGTATGCCGCCACACCTGAGGTGGAAGAGGTCCCCGCGGCCGGAGACGAATCCGTTCACAAGGTACGGGTCACCGAGCGCGTGGTCGTCAAGCGTGAGGGCCCTCAGCTCGAAGGAGCCAACATCGTTGTGTCCGGAGGGCGAGGCATGAAGGGCGCGGAGCACTTCGAGATGCTGCAGCAATTGGCCGAGCTGTTGGGTGGGGCGGTGGGCGCGTCCCGCGCGGTAGTCGATGCCGGTTGGGTTCCCTATTCTCTTCAGATCGGGCAAACAGGTAAGACAGTCAAGCCGAATCTCTACATTGCCTGCGGTATCTCGGGCGCCGTTCAGCATCTCTCCGGGATGAAGGGCTCTAAAACCATCATCGCGATCAACAAAGACGCGGAGGCGCCCATATTCCAGTGCTCCGATTTTGGCGTAGTCGGCGATGTCTTCAAGGTCGTGCCACAGCTCATCGAAGAGATCAAGAAGCGCAAAGGCGGTTGATTTCGGTTCATTGCGCTCTCCTTCCCGAAACTCTCGTTCATCGGTTCGAAACGCCCACGACGAACGGGGATGAGTTCGCAAATCATGCGGCTATCGGTTCGTCCTTCGACTCCGAGAACCGCGAGATTCTACATTGGTCTGAAAACGCCATCGTTTATTTTTGCGCAAAAGTCGGGTTGTTTTTCGCCTCCTCAATGATACGCAGGGCATCTTCGGGCAAAAGCAATCTTCGGTCGATCAGAGCGCGGGCAGCCCGGCTGACTTTCTCCACGTAATCCGCCTGATCCTTATAACGATCCTCGACGGACAATCTCGGATCGCCGCTCCTTTTTCTCTCCTCTCTTGTCCTGGCGAAGGGCCTGTAGGAGCCGAGAAGGCCGCAGAGCTCGTCCTCGGCCAAACCTTTTCGCTGGAGGTTCCAGCCCGTATAAGTAGCGAGAGGAACCTGAATCGCAGGCAGTCGGATTCCCGCGATATCGTTGCCATCGCCGTCCACCTTCGGAACCAGGATCTTATAAGTGCCATTCTTGATCGCCTTCGGAGGATTAACATCGATTTTCCCCCTCAACAGATTCGGCCCGTAGTCCAGAAACAGCTGCCGGTTGTAAAGGCCGCTGTAGCGAATTCCGGGTACCCGGGGAAAGGCGACTGTTTCCTGATCTGACGCAACCAGAGTTTTGTCGCTCACTCTGGGTAGCTGACTCGGCGGTGGCGGGATTCCTTGGTCCCCCCACTGGTCCATGGCAAAGATGAGGGCGCGAAGAGCGTCTCCGATAGACATGGGATTGGTGAGTTGCTGGCAATTACCCTTTCTGGGCACAGAGCCGAAAGCGGTGTTGTGCTGCGCGCTCGCGATCAAGTAGACGCGCGCCCTGTCCGGGATTCGTATGTCCTTCCCCTTCCCGTCCGTGTGCGCAAGGGAACCACGCTTCTGCCAGTACTCCGTGGAAGTCTGCGTGTGGAGAACGTACGGGTCGGTTTTGGGCCGCTTCAGAATCCCGTCCTCTCTTCCGGTTTGCGGATCCTTTAGGAGATTGTAGGCAAAAGGGAAAACCTCCGGATCGAGCTGGTTCGTATGCTGCTGGGAGGACGTGACAGGCCGGGAAAATTCGTAGTTCAAAAACAGCCTCCCTCCTCCAGCGGCGTGCGGGGAAACGGCCTCAAAAACCTGTCTGTGGGATTCGTCTTCGTTGAAGCCGTGATAGATGAAGTCCCTCAGATATCTCCCGCTTTGCGAGCGGCCCCAGGCGTAAGCCCTTCTTACGCCAGTCTTCCCGCCGTCGAGTGCCAGAGGATTCGGGTTCTCCGCGCGGTCTTTGGTCTCATAGCGGAAAAATGAAATCAGATCCCGGACGACCGCAAAACCCAAGCCCAGCACCAACGGATTTTTTGCGGGGTAGATAAACTCGTAAATGTGACCTGGCCTAAACCCCGAGAGCAGGCACAGATCTTTTGTGCTCGGTTTTATTTCAACTTTCCCGCTTTCTTTGTCCTTTTTGCAGATGGCAAACTCCCATTCGGAAGTCGGCACCGCCATGGGGGGATCGTAGGATTTTTCTCGCACGGTCAATGAAGCCTGGGTTTTGTCCGTGGTTGCCGCCTCGTAGCTCATCACCCGGTTGTCACCACTGAGCGGTGAAGACATAATCCCGTCCCGACTTACGACAACTTCCGTGCGCACCGCTCTGACGATCTCTTTCCCGTGGTTCATTGCTGTTGGAACTCCCATGATGAGGAAGTTCTCGCCTGGCGTGAGATCCCCCTGCCAGCCTGACCAGACAATGGTATAGCCTTGACGCATGAGGAAGCCGTTACCCGCATCCTTCAGCGCGCTGGGGTCGTTGTTTTCCGGGGCGTCATTGAGGAACATGAGGATCCGCTTGCTTCCCCGGTTCGGGGCGTCATAGAAGATCTTTCCGTTACCGCGCTTCATATCCACTGGTTTCAGAATGTAGATATCAGTCCAGTATTCAACCCGCCCTCTCTCATTTCTTGGGGCTTTGTCCAGATTGACGAGGACGTTGTTCAGAGGATTTTTCGGGTTGACTTCACCATAAGCCCGGCCAATAAGCTTTTCGTAACCTCCGGTCACCGGGAACTCATGGCCTCCAGCGAACGGCTCTCTTTTTTCTATGACGATTCTGGTAATCATCGCGTGAGCGAAACAAGGGAATAGCAAGAATGCCGCCCAAGCAGAGATGGCCGTGAAGCAATGAGACATAACTGCCTCCTTTCATGCGCCATACTGAAATCCCCTGGATGGCTTTTGCGGCGCGCTTCCTTCCCGATTGACCCGTAACTCCGGCGTCTTCGGCGGAAGCTTTAGATAATAAGGGAGAATTGGTTGCTGTCAAGATGTTTTCGAGATCCGCGCTATCTTTGACACAACCATTCCTTCCTTATATCTGCAGAGCAGATGTCACTCTAATGGAGGCCGATTGTTGGCTTTCACATTAAACTGACAACTTCTTGCTGATTATTTTAACGCCTGTGAATGAACGAATGCCGGGGCGGATTACCGTCCCGGCATTTTTGTTTACACCAACTCGGTGGCAGCGAGTCTGACATGTTCGGCA
>JACQUW010000408.1 GCA_016210115.1 Deltaproteobacteria bacterium
GAGCCCTACGAGAAGGTCTTTCGGGTTCGTTTCCGGGTTGACGGTGTTCTTCAGGAGATTATGACTCCGCCCCTCAAGCTTAAAAATGCTCTGGTCTCTCGCATCAAGGTCATGGCGAACCTGGACATTGCGGAAAGGAGACGAACGCAAGATGGGCGAATCAAGCTGAAGAGGGGCCCCGGCCAGGAGCTGGATATACGAGTTTCGGTATTGCCTACTCTTTTTGGCGAAAAAATCGTCATGCGTCTCCTGGATAAGTCGAGTCTCCAATTGGACATGACCAAACTTGGCTTCGAGCCTGAGGCACTGAAACATTTCCAGGAAGCGATCTACAAGCCCTACGGGATGGTTCTGATCACCGGTCCTACCGGAAGCGGGAAGTCAACCACCCTTTATTCAGCGCTTGCAGAACTCAACAAGCCGGAGGTCAACATCTGCACCGCTGAGGATCCGGTGGAATACAACCTCATGGGCATTAATCAGGTTCAGGTGAAGGAAGAGATCGGCCTCACCTTTGCCGCTTGCCTGCGTTCGTTTCTCCGGCAGGACCCGGACATCATCATGGTTGGAGAAATTCGCGATCTGGAAACGGGTCAGATTGGGGTGAAGGCCGCGCTCACCGGACATCTGGTTCTGAGTACTCTTCATACCAATGATGCGCCGTCAACTATCGACCGCTTGATCAATATGGGAGTGGAGCCATTTCTGTTGACTTCGTCAATCAATCTGATCGCGGCGCAGAGACTGGTGCGCAAGATCTGCACCGGCTGCAAGAGTCCAGCCGAAGTCAGCCCCGATGTCCTGATCGATATCGGAGTCGATCCTGCGGAAGTTTCCAGTGGGTATCCCACCTATTACGGGAAGGGCTGTTTCGACTGTAATCAGACGGGGTACAAAGGACGAATCGCTATCTATGAAGTTATGGTACTAAACGAGACCCTCAGAGACGCGGTGCTTAGGCGAGTCTCAGCGGACGAGCTCAAGCGAGAAGCAGTGAAACAGGGGATGAAAACGCTGAGGATGGCTGCCATACAGAAAGTTCGGGAAGGCCTGACAACCGTCCAGGAGACCGTGCGGGTAACGGATTCAGATAAAGGTTTCGGCTCAGTATTTTTATGAGATTTTTTTGGTCGAGAGCTGACGCGTAGTCAAAGGTCAATATCGAAGGACGATTCGCATTCTGGATGTTCGTTCTGTAAGGAGCTTTATGCCTATTTTTTTATGGGAAGGCAGAACCGCTCAGGGGAAAACCCTCAGAGGGGAAATCGAAGCTGTAAGCTTGGACGCCGTCTTTTCTCAGCTTCGGAGCCAGAGGATCCGCCCCATACCGGCCCGAGTACGGGAAAAGGGCAAAGGACTCGACCGCGAGATCACGATCCCCGGCTTCAGGCCGAAGGTCAAACCTCATGACCTGATGATTTTTACAAGGCAATTCGCCACGATGATCGACGCGGGATTACCCATTGTTCAGGGTCTAGAAATTCTTAGCGAACAATCGGAAAACAAAGCTCTCAGGAATGTGATCCGGGAAGTGAAACGGGATGTGGAAGGCGGCTCAACCCTGGCCGAGGCATTAAAAAAGCATCCCAAAGTTTTCGATGATCTTTACGTCAACATGGTTTTGGCTGGAGAGGCGGGCGGCGTTCTGAACACGGTTCTCAACAGGATTGCGATCTTCATCGAAAAGTCGACCAAGCTGCGGCGCAAGGTAAAGGGCGCGCTGATCTATCCGTGCACGATTATAACTGTGGCCGTAGCCGTGGTAAGTATTTTGCTGCTTTACGTAATTCCGGTCTTCGCCGAGCTTTACGGCAGCATGGGCAAGGTCCTTCCGGCGCCCACTCAGATTACCATCAACGTGAGTAATTGGTTTCAGGCGTATTTTGGTTATCTACTTGGGGCCGTCAATGTTGCGGCCGTTGGCATCCGCTTCTACTACAAAACGGAGCAAGGCAGAATGGTCATTGATAGACTGCTCCTTCGCCTGCCTGTGGTGGGCGACCTGCTCCGGAAGGTTGCCGTGGCGCGTTTTGCGCAAAACATGTCGGTTCTCTTGAATTCCGGGGTGCCCATTCTGGATGGACTTGGCATTACGGCCAAGACTTCTGGCAATCGGGTGGTAGAGAAGGCTATTATGGATGCCCGCATCAGTATCAGTAAGGGAAGAACGATAGCGGAGCCACTCGCGGAGAGTCATGTCTTTCCCCCCATGGTCGCCCACATGGTGGCCATCGGGGAGAATACCGGGGCCCTGGATAACATGCTTAAAAAAGTCGGCGAGTTTTACGAAGAAGAAGTTGACGGGGCCGTGGCTAATTTGACAGCGCTCATGGAGCCCATGATTATGATATTTCTGGGGGTGGTTATCGGCGGATTGGTTATTTCCATGTATCTGCCAATCTTTCAACTGGGCTCTCTCATTTCGTAGGCGGCGATATCGAAAAGTTATAAGATCTCTTGAGCAAGAACATTCCAACTTTGAATGAAGACAATGAAGAGCTGATCAAAAAGATCAAATGGCTGCTCTTTCTTAGAGTAATCATTTTGTCTTTTTTGTTAGGCGCCACAGCTCTGTTCCACGTCGGCAAGGGAGAAGGAGACCCCGAATTTTTTCACTCGCTCCAGATCCCTCTCATTCTTGCCTATCTCTTCTCGATCGGTTCGGCTCTTCTTCTTAACAGAATCAAGGACCTGGTTTTTTTTGCTCACGCACAGGTTGTTTTCGATGTCCTTCTCGTTACCGGTGTTGTCCTGATCACGGGGGATATCGAAAGTCCCTTTCCCTTCCTTTACAACCTGGCCATCGCCAATAGCTCTGTCCTGCTCTTCTATCGGGGGGCGTTTTTTGCCGCAGGCTTCTCGAGCATTTGCTACGCCCTGCTCCTGCTCTGGTCCCACCATCTATTCTCAACCGCGTGGATTTCAACTTTTGAGCCGCTGGTTATCAATGTTCCCGGGTTCTTTATTATGGCCTTTCTCTTCGGATTTTTGGCGCGCAGGCTTCGTGAGACGGAACAGCGCCTCCAGGAGAAGCAAAGGGAATACCTGGATCTTGAAGTCCTGAAGGAGGCCCTCCTTCAGGGTATGGAGGGAGGGGTGTCTATTACGGATGTGAAAGGAAACCTGACATACTTTAACGCTCAAGCGCAAGCGATCACCTCTCTCACGGAAGACGCTGTCCGGGGCAAAAACCTCGGCGAGATCTTTCCTACGCTTGCCTATGATTTCGACCAGCCGCGTGAAAGCAGAGACATCGCATTAAACGAAATTGCTTTCATGGATCCCAAGGGCAAGAACAAATCCCTTAAATTAACGCTGGCCCCCATTTGTGATCCTGTGAAAGGCCTCGTGGGCTTCGTCTCTTTTTTACAGGATATTAGCAGCCACAAGGAGTTGGAGGAGAAGGTTCATCTAGAAGAAGAGATGCGGAAAGCCAGGGCGCTTGTCTTGTCGGAAAACAGGGACGAAAAGGATGAGCCGGAATTTCAATTCGAAGGGGTCATAGGACAGGGAGGTGGCATCGAAAGAATCTATCAGCTTGTACAAAAAGTGGCGGCTACGACCACCAATGTCCTGATCGTAGGGGAAAGCGGGACAGGTAAGGAGCTTGTGGCGCGAGCGATCCACTATAACGGACCCCGGCGCAATTCTCCATTCGTAGCAGTGAATTGCGGCGCAATACCCGAAAACTTAATCGAAAGCGAGCTCTTTGGCCATGTCCGAGGTGCCTTTACCGGAGCTGTAGCGGACCATGAGGGTTTGTTTAAACGAGCTAACGGAGGAACGATCTTTCTCGATGAAGCCGGTGAACTGCCGCTAAACCTTCAAGTTAAGCTTCTCAGAGTTCTTCAGGAAAAGGCATTCACCCCGGTGGGAGGAAGCAAACAAGTCAAAGTCGATGTTCGGGTGATCTCAGCGACCAATAAGGATTTAAGGAAGGAGACGGAACGAAGTCGATTCCGCGAGGATCTGTTCTACCGCCTCAACGTGGTCCAAATCGTCCTTCCCCCGCTGCGAAGCAGAAAAGAAGACATTCCGCTTCTGGCTCATCACTTCGTCGGGAAATTTGCCAAAATTCAGGGCAAGCAACTTGAGGAAATCTCCAGCCAGGCGCTGATGCTATTAATGAGCTATAGCTATCCGGGCAATATTCGCGAGCTTGAGAATATTATCGAGCATGCGGTAGCGGTGAGTAGTAAGAACATCATTACCGATGAGGAGTTGCCGGCGCATGTCAGGGGCCTGCCTATAACTGAGGAGTTGGGGATCTTTGAAAAGACGGCTCCGGGAGGGGGGGAGACATTCTTTGGTAAGGGCATCTCTCTGGACGAAGAATTGGAGACCCATGAAAAATGCTTACTCCTGGGGGCTCTCAAGCGGTCCAAGGGAGTACAGAAACGAGCGGCGGAAATTCTCGGGATAAACTATAGGTCCTTTCGGCATAGGCTGGAGAAGTATGACCTCATGAATCCCAAACATCACAATACGGGAGGAAATGAAGAGAATCCGGAATAACGTTTTTTGTCACCCCCGCGGTTTCCAGCGTTGTCCGGTATTTGTCAGTTTGAAACGAAAGAAAATAATCTCAATAAAAAGTCATGTAAAAACAATTATTTTTTTCCTTTCCTCCCATGTTCATAGGCCGCAGACCTAGAGGCCAGACCTGCCTTCAACCAAAACTCCTCTGGTCTCACTTTTGCTTTAAGCCTTGTAGCCTTCCGACCACTGAATTTAAGACAAAGGAGGTGAAATCAGCGTGTAGATTCATCAGAGGTGGGCGGGGGAAAAAACAAATTCAACGAGAGGAGAACGTTATGAATAGATTAAGATTGCGGTCGGAAGAGGGCTTTACTCTCATCGAACTGTTGGTGGTTATAGCCATCATCGGTATCCTGGCCGCCATAGCAATCCCGCAGTTTGCCGCCTACCGGAAAAGGGCATTCGCCGCCGATGTCAAGTCCAACCTGAGGAATGCCGCTGTCGCTGAGGAGGCTTACTTCGTAGATTACAATGTATACAAATCGGGTGACCTTGCTGGCGGGGGGAACCCCATTGGTTTTAATAAGAGCGCAACTGTAACCGTAACTGCCGATACCAGTGCTAACCTCTTCACGCTCACGGGTACGGATACCAGGTGTACTGGTGATAGTTGGATCTACAGAAGCAGCAACGGTGCGATTGATGGCACTTCGGTGTCGACCTGCATGTGATTCGCGGTCCCTGCTCCACTGATCCTTCATGCTAAGGGGGAAGATGATTTTATCCTTCCCCCTTTCTTTTTTCTGCGATATTCTTCTGCGATCTATTTTACTTTTCCCATGACCGCTAAAAGCCTTATCAGTCGGCAGGACTATCCTGCCTTTGTAGCTTTGGTCTCAATGGTCCTCTGGTTTGGCAATGGAATGGTATTGGAGGGCCAGGTTCCCTTTTTTCGCGACCTGGGGATGTTTTTTTATCCCATGCGGTACAGTCTGGCAGAAAGCTTAAAGGCCGGTGATATACCTCTGTGGGATCGGCGGATGGCGATGGGCTTTCCTCTTCTCGCAAACTTTCAGTCCGGCAGCTTTTATCCACCGCATATTTTACTCTTGGTCCTTCGTTTCTTTGATGCCATTCGAGTTCTCTATGTATTTCACTATCTTGTCGCAGCGACGGGAAGCTACACCCTTTGCCGCCGGTGGAAGTACCGTCCTTATCTGGCGCTAATCGGAGCTTTGCTCTTCACTCTCGGCGGCGCCACGGTGTCCCTCACAAATTTATTAAACCATTTTCAAGCGGCGGTCTGGCTGCCCTGGCTGGTCTTTTTTTGGGAGCGATCCCTTCAGTCGAAAACCTGGAAAAGCTTTCTCACCTTCAGCCTAGTGCTGTTATGTCAGTTCCTGGCAGGATCGCCTGAAATCTATGCCATGACGCTGGCGCTTCTTGTCCTGGACGGGCTGAGGCTTAGAAAGGAAGAGGGCGCCATTCCCTGCCATACTCTTTTTCTTCACCTCCTTGCAGCCAACGTCCTGGTTGCCGGCCTGGGCATGGCGCAGATCTTGCCGTCAGTCGAACTGCTTCTGCACTCAAGGGCGCGGGGAAGCGTCACTTACGCAGGAGGGGTCAAATGGTCGCTTCATCCGTTGAGCTTCATGAATCTTTTTTTCCTCGATAAAGAGGTGGCTCTCGACACAGCGACAGGGCTCCAGCCTTTTTTTTCTCGGGATATTCCTCTGATCATCAGCCTCTATCTTGGGGTAATCGCTCTTCCGGGTATCTCTCTCTGGCTCTGGAAAAGTTCCCTCAAAGAAAAGGCGCTCCTGCTTGGCGCGCTCATGGGTTCTGCGATTCTCGCTCTGGGAGCGTATACTCCGGTTTATCGCTTCCTTTTTCGAACGATTTTTCCTTTTAGCCTGATCCGTTTTCCGGAAAAGTTTGTCTTCGTAACCTGTTCTCTCCTTCTCTTCGTCGCTTTAAGAGGGCTCTTTAGGTTTTTTCATTCCGATTCATCCATCCGACCGCCGCTTTTGATTCTATCCTCGATCTGGCTTCTCTACATGGTCCTTTACCTAATTCTTCGCACCCATACAGCCGAGTTGGCTCAGTTCATTTCCGCGGCGACTCAAACCTCAATTTCTTCTCCGTTGTCACTCGGCAAAACCACGGCTGTGATCGCCAGCGCGGAGAGGCAAGTTCTCCTGATCTCAGGGATCGTCCTTCTCCTGCTTCTTGGAAAAAAAGAAGCCGTCAACCCTGCTCTTTTGAAAACTCTATTGGTTGGCCTGACTTTTCTCGATCTTTACTCAGCCCACCGGCCGTACCAGTATCTTCTTGACCCGAAAATCATGGAGCAAGCGCCAAGAGTCTTAGCCTTGCCGGACGGTGGCCGTCTGTTTTACATTCCCAGCCTTACCCACCTACGTCCGGACTATTTCGTGTCGTCGAAAAGCTCCTTTCGTGACAGAACCGCAGCGTTTTTTGCGAACCTTTTCCCTAACACAGGTATTGTTCACGGCTTTGAGTATATGCAGGAAACAGATCCCCTCGAGCGGTGGCCCTACAGCACCTTTCTGAAAGCGGCGAATGCCCTCCCTCCAGAGAAGTTGTACCGGTTGGTTGGCGCTTTAAACGTCCGACACCTGATTAGCAGGCAGCCCTTGACTGGGGGAGGCGTCACGCTCGTCCGTGAGTTTCCCGAATATCCGACCTGGGTGTATAGGGTTGATCACACGGTGCCCAGGGTTTTTGTCGCCTCGAAGTGTGTCGTCGAAAGCGATCCCATGAAAGCTATCATCCGGCTTTCAAGTAGCGAGTTCGACCCCGTGAGAGAGGTTATCGTCGAACGGCCGCTCGCGATCCCGCCAGCGAAGAACTCCCAGGCTGAGGCGCGGATTAGCCTATATAGCCATCGCCGGGTATCTATCTTGGCCACAGTGAGTGGCACCGGAGTTTTAGTCCTGGCAGATTCGTTTTATCCAGGCTGGCGCGCCTATGTGGATGGTCAGGAGAGGGAAATACTTCGCGCCAACGTTTTTTTTCGCGGTGTTGTATTATCGGAGGGAAAGCATTTGGTGGAGTTTCGCTATGAGCCGCGCGCTTTCAAAGTCGGGCTGATGGTTTCAATAGCGGTCCTTCTCGTTGTTACATTCTGCTCTCTGGCCGTTTGCCTTAAAAGTCTTAAGAGATCGCGGCAGCCGATTTGAATAAACCGGCGTTTCGTAGGGGTTACCGTCCGGTTGATTGCTGGAATTGATCGGCTATAATTCGCTTCATACTTTTCTTTAGAACCAGGACCTATCGATGAGCGATCTTGGCATAATCGTGTTAGCGGCGGGTTTGGGAACGCGGATGAAGTCTCACCTTCCGAAAGTCCTGCATCGACTGGCAGGGAAACCTCTTATTTCTTATCCACTAAGAGAGGCCATAAAACTACAGCCGGAGAAACTGGCGGTCGTGGTGGGTCACGGCGCGATTGAAGTGCAGGAATCCTGCTCCGAGAGTGGGATTACCTGGGTCATTCAAGACGAGCAACTCGGAACCGGGCATGCTGTTGGCTGCGCAAGAGCAGTTTTTCAGGGGTTCGGCGGCGACCTGTTGATTCTGAGTGGAGATGTTCCTTTGATCCGGAGCGAGACTCTAGAGGACCTCCTGCGCCGTCACTGGGAGAAGAATGCGGCGTTGACGATTCTCACGACTACTCTGGACGACCCCGTCGGTTACGGGCGGATCTTGCGCAGTGAGAATGGGGAGCTTGCAGGAATTGTGGAAGAGCGCGATGCCACCGCGTCACAAAGACAGATCCAGGAGGTGAACGCGGGGATCTACGTTGCGGCTCCGAAATTCTTGTTTTCCGCTCTTGAGAATTTGACAAACGCCAATCAGCAAGGCGAGTACTATCTACCGGACGTCGTTCGAGTGGCTGTAAAAAACGGCCAAGCCGTTGCCACGGTTCTTGTAACGGAACCGACCGAGATTTTGGGTATCAACACCCGAGAGGAGCTGGCCATTATGGAGAAGAACTTGCAGGAGAGGATCAATCGAAAATGGATGGAGATGGGTGTCACGCTTAAAGACCCGCAGACCGTCTATATCGAAGAGGACGTCGCAATTGGCCGCGACACAGTCATAGGGCCAAACACTCATCTCATGGGCAAGACCGTGATCGGGGAGCGCTGTCGTCTCGACGGAAGCGCCTATCTGACCAACGCATGTTTGGGTAGCGGTGTCCACCTCAGGTTTTGTGTGGTCCTGACGGATTGCCAGATCGCGGACGGCGTTATCGTGGGGCCATTCGCTCATCTGCGTCCAGGCACCGCACTTGGACGGAACGTTCATATCGGAAATTTTGTCGAGACCAAGGAGGCCAGGATAGGCGACGGCTCTAAAGCGAACCACCTCACATACTTGGGCGATGTTACTGTGGGCCGCGACACCAACATCGGCGCCGGTACGATCACCTGCAACTATGATGGGTTTCACAAATATCGGACCGTTATCGGTGATCGGGTACAAGTGGGCAGTGACTCTACGCTGGTCGCTCCGGTAACCTTGGGGGACGATGTCTATGTGGCCACGGCGACGACCGTGCGCCAGGATGTCGCCGCGGGAGCCCTGGTTTTCAACGAAAGGCGAGAACAGGTAAGAGAGGGTTGGACCCAAGAAAAGCGGAAGAAAATGGAAGCCAAGAGTTGATGTGCGGGATTGTGGGATATGTCGGCGGCCGCGAGGCAGCGCCGATCATTCTTGCGAGCCTCAAGAAGCTTGAGTATCGGGGTTATGACTCAGCGGGAATTGCTGTCTTGAGTCATGGAAAGTTGGCCGTGTGCCGGTCTGAAGGCAAGCTTGAAAATCTTGAGCTCGCGTTGCGCCAGAAGCCTATCAGCGGCACGATCGGGATCGGCCACACCCGTTGGGCGACGCACGGACGGCCCTCGGAATTAAATGCTCATCCCCATCGAGCCGGTGAGGTGGTGGTGGTTCATAATGGCATCATCGAAAACTACCTGGATTTGAAGGAGGAGCTATTAGGAAGAGGCGTCAAGTTCGACTCGGAGACCGATACAGAGGTCGTTGCGCATCTCGTGAACGAGAAAATCAACAAAGGAGCTGAATTTTTGGCGGCGGTTCAAAAGACCCTCAAAGAAATCGATGGGTCGTATGCCCTCGTATTTCTCAACCAGAGCGACCCCAAACGCCTAATCCTCGCGAAAAACTCGACTCCGATTGTCATTGGCTGCGGCGATGGTGAAACCTTTGTCGCCTCGGATATCCCAGCTCTTCTGGACTATACGCGGAAGGTCACGTTTCTCGAAGACGGAGAAGTGGCCGAAGTGAGAGCGGATGGGTTTCGCGTTCTTGATAGAAAAGGAAAAGCAGTTCAGCGATCTTTTAAAGAAATCGCGTGGGATGCTGTGGCGGCGCAAAAGGGTGGTTATCGACACTTCATGCTCAAAGAGATTCACGAGCAGCCGCGGGCCATTACTGACACATTTCGTGGTCGCATCTCACCCAAAAACGGCGACGTTTTGCTGGACGGGCTTCCTTTCGGTCCCGCCGAGCTGCGAGAAATTGACAAGATCCATCTGGTCGCCTGCGGCACGGCATGGCATGCCGCGCTGGTAGGAAAATTCATGCTGGAGGAAATCGCTCAAATCCCGGCTGAGGTCGACTATGGTTCAGAGTTCCGGTACCGATTCCCTCTTCTTGGTTCTCGGTCTTTACTTCTTCTCATCAGCCAATCCGGGGAAACGGCCGATACGCTCGCCGGCGTAAACCTGGCGCGAAGCAAGGGCAGCAGGATCGTTTCCATCTGCAATGTCGTTGATTCTTCTCTCGCCCGAAAATCTGACGGAGTTCTTTATACACACGCTGGCCCTGAAATCAGTGTGGCCAGCACGAAGGCCTTTACCACGCAACTTACCGCTCTGTTCCTTCTCGCAGTCGGTCTGGGACGGCTCCGAGGCTCCGTGAATGTCTCTGAGGGCCGAAGGTTCTTGCGCGAGCTCATTCATCTTCCCAAAAAGATCGAAGAGGCTCTAAAGCTGGAAAATGATTTCGACCAGTTGGCGCGGGAACTTAAGGGCGCCGCTAATTTTCTCTATCTGGGCAGGGGTTTGAATTATCCCATCGCTCAGGAGGGGGCATTAAAGTTAAAGGAGATCTCCTACATTCATGCGGAGGGTTACCCCGCAGGAGAAATGAAACATGGTCCCATTGCTCTCATCGATGAGACCATGCCTGTCTTGGTTCTTGTTCCAAAGGACCGTTATTTCCAGAAAACGATGGGAAATTTGAAAGAAGTGGAGTCTCGCGGAGGTAAAACGATTGTCCTGACGGATGAGCCCGGGACCTTTGCGGCCTCGGCGTTCCGAGTGCTCACTGTTCCCAAAACTTCTCACTATCTCATGCCGATCGTCCTCACGATTCCGCTTCAGCTCTTTGCCTACTACGTGGCCGTTCATCGCGGCACGGACGTGGACCAGCCTCGTAATTTGGCCAAAAGCGTGACTGTCGAATAGCTTCCTGGCCGCAAGGCTCCATTGGGTTGAGGTGAGAGCTAAAGAGCAATCTCGCGCAAAGAGCGGGCGGAATCCTCTGGCGTCACGGGATTAATATAGAATCCAGATCCCCACTCGAAGCCCGCCACTTGGGTAAGTTTGGGCATGATTTCAATATGCCAGTGATAATGGCCGTTTTCCGGTTCCTGCAGTGGATTAGAGTGGATGATATAATTGAAAGGCGGATCGTTTAGCGCCTGATTGAGCCGGATCAATGTCTCTCTCAGCGACCGGGAGAGTTCGGCGTATTCCTGTTTTGAGGCGTGTTCAAAACAAGGAGAATGTTTTTTTGGAAGGATCCAGGTCTCAAACGGAAACCGGGGCGCAAAAGGACAGATCACCACAAAAGCTCCGTTCTCGCCAACAACCCGGGTCCTGTCTTCCAGCTCTTGCCGCACAATATCGCAGTAAATGCAACGCTCTTTGTAACGGTGATATCCCTTGGCTCCGGAAAGTTCCTCTAGCACATTGATGGGCACAATTGGCAGGGCGATCAGTTGCGAGTGGGTGTGCTCCAAAGTGGCCCCGGCTTCGATCCCCTGATTCTTAAAAATCAAGATATAGCGAAAACGTTTATCCTTTCTGAGATCGAGGATTCGGTCCCGATAGGCCCAGAGGACGTCTTCAAACTGTTTTTCGCTGAGCGTCCCCATGTTGGTTTCATGCCTGGGTGTCTCAATAATCACTTCATGGGCGCCGACGCCGTTCATCAGGTCAAAGACCCCTTCGCCCCGGCGATCCAATTCGCCCTCAATCATGAGCGCTGGAAACTTGTTTGGCACAACCCGCAGGGTCCAACCCGGTGTATTTGGTCTCGAGCCGTCCGGGCGATAAGCCATGATCTCTGGCGGGGTGACGTGTTCATTTTCAGCGCAGAAGGGGCATGGTCCGGTCACCTGCGAGTCGTGTCGAGGTCCGATGTGGTTGGGTCTTCTCGCCCTCCCGGTGGAGATGATCACCCAACGGCCGATCACAGGATCTTTTCTAAGCTCTGGCATGAAAACCTCTCAAAATATCCTATCCTTCTATGAACGGGCTGTCCAGTTAAGTAGGTCTGCAGCACGGGTTCGAGAGATGTCCTGTATTAGGCCACTAGCAACTATTACGCCAATAGCAACACCTGCAGATCCATCACGTTTGTCAAGGTGGGGCCGGTGACGATTAGATCGTGAAGCTGCTGAAAAAAGGGATGTGAATCATTTTCGCGAAGGTGAGACTCTGCGTTTAACCCAATGTTATTCGCCCGCCGAATTGTGGTGCAGTCGGCAACGGCGCCCGCGGCATTTGTCGCCCCGTCTGTACCATCGGTGCCAGCGCTTAAAATGACCGCATTATCCAGGCCATCCAAAGCAATCGCCGCTGCCAAAGCAAATTCCTGGTTGCGACCACCGACGCCTCTACCGCAAACCGTCACAGTAGTTTCCCCACCCGAAACAACGCAAGCGGGTCGTTGCACCGGATGGCCAGTAAGAAGAATCTGCCGCGCGATAGCGGCGTACACCTTCGCGACTTCACGGGCCTCGCCTTCGACGGAGCAGGAAAGAATCATGGTCCGGTATCCGCAGGCTTGGGCCGTTTTCGAGGCCGCCTCGACCGCAAGTGTATTGTTCCCCACAATGACATTTTGGGTTGGCTGAAAAACCGGATCATTTGGTTTCGGAGTTTCTTCCAGTTGACCTTTCACACCACGCTCCAGAAAGTCCTTGACCCGCGGAGAAATTCTGCTGCAGAGACTATATCTTGCCAGAATGTCCATGCAATCCGCGAAGGTGGTCTTGTCAGGAGCCGTGGGTCCACACGCGATCGCCTGCAGGTCATCCCCAACCACATCGGATAGAATGAGCGAGATCAACGTTGCCGGATAGGTCATTCGAGCCAAACGGCCTCCTTTTACCTGAGAGAGGTGTTTGCGTACGGCATTGATCTCGTGAATGGAGACACCGCTGTCCAGCAGGAGCTTAGTTACTTGCACCTTTTCGTCCAGGCTCAATTCTCGAGGCGGGCACGGAAGCAAAGCTGAGCCTCCTCCGGAAAAAAGACAGATAACCAGGTCGGTCTCTCCCGCTGTACTCGATAACTCGAGAATTTCCTGAGTTCCCCGCACCCCGCATATATCGGGCAGGGGATGGCCGGCCTCGTTAACTCTTATGGTCTGTAACGGAAGCCCGTGGCCGTACTTGACGTTCACGATCCCGGCCGTGAGCTGATCGCCGATGAGACCTTCAATCGCCTGGGCCATCCGGGCAGAGGCTTTTCCGGCGCCAACGACGTAAATATTATCAAAGGAAGTCAGATTATAGGTCCGGCCGTCCACATTCAGAACCTCATCCTTACGCCGAACCAGTCTTTGGATGGCGGGTTTCGGATCCGCAGCTTCTACGGCGGAATGAAAGATCGAAACGGCATCTTGCCGAAGCTCTGATAAGCTTTTCATCTTCGACTAGGAAGCGAGTTTCCGCAGTCCTTTGGCGCAGAAATAGATCTCCGATGAGCCCTTACGGGTCGCTTCAGGCCGTGTGGCCTGAACCGAGCGGAAGGATTTCTTCAGCTCCGACTCAAATGCTTTTGTCTCCTCTCCTACGAAAGTCTTGACCAGAAAATTTCCTTCGGGTTTGAGGATTCGAATTGCCACGCGAAACGCTGAGAGTGCCAGTTCAAGGGAGCGGCTAACGTCGGCGTAATGGATGCCTGTAAGCTTAGGCGAAATGTCGGAAAGAACGCAATCGGCGTCAGAGACCAAAAGCTCTTGAATGCGTTTTACGGTCTCCTCAGACTCAATATTCCCCTGCATGAGATGAATGTTTTTTTCTCGGAAAGGTTCGATAGGCTGGAGATCTATGCCAAAGACCTTCCCCGTTTTCCCCGTCAATTGAGAGGCGATTTGCAGCCAACCCCCTGGCGCCGCGCCAAGATCTACAATCAGATCTCCGCGCCGGATGAGCTGAAATCGTCTGTTGAGCTCTATGAGCTTGTAGGCAGCGCGGGACCGATAACCTTCTTTTTTTGCCCTGCGAAAGAAAGCGTCTTTGGGATGGTAATTCATGTCGGGGGGTGATCTGCCCGGAATCTAAAAAAAAGGCCCTGCCGCATCATCTCGGCTGGGCCTTTGAAGACGAAAACAAGAACGCGTTTTCAGGGAGCTTTCACGCTAAATTCAACTCTCCGGTTGACCGCGCGCGCCCATTCCGTTTGCTGCTCTATGAGAGGCCTCGATTCTCCAAGACTCGTCACTGAGATTCGCTCAGGCGCAATTCCCAGCCGCAGCAGCTCCCTTTTTACGGTCTCGGCGCGTCGCAGACCTAAACGGTCGTTATAAGAGTCTGTGCCGAGAGAGTCCGCATGGCCTTCAACGATTACAAGGATTTCGGAGTTTTCTTTCAGCTTCTGGGCAGCCAGATAAACTTTACCCTTGCCGAGATCCGTCAATTGCGAGGAATCAAACCGGAAGGCCACATCTGGAAAAACCACTCTTTCGACCTCAATGACCTTCGAGACCTCCTTGACGACGGTCTTTTCCACCGGGACCTCTTTAACAGTGACTCTTTCGGAGACGGGCTCGGGACGGGCAATCCGGGGAGTTTTTGGCGCGCCCGTTGCGTACCGTCTCTTAGTCACTCCGAAATCGTAGGATTCAAGAGGCTCATCAAAGATAGGAGGATGCGGTCGGTGTCCGAATATGTACTCGGTTTCTCGATTGTAACTGGCCACGAAATGCACAGGACGGGCTACGACCCATTCCAGGGCGACGCCAATCGGATGAACCAGATACGTAAATATTCGCAGTGGATGAGACTGGCTATCGTCGTATTCGTCTCCGAAAGTCGGCTGCGGAACGAAAAGAAGTATAGCCGCCAGAACTGCGAAAGCTTTCAATCTCTTCATTGCAACCTCCCATTTGTGCAAGTTCTTGCAAAAGCCCTTCCATTTTACTCGCTTGGTTTTTCACTGTCAAACAGCTCGCGGGTCGCGGAGATCCCCTTGTAAAATAAACCACGCTGAGTTTTATTATTGGCAAGATTTCAGGAGGCATGTGTGAAAAGCTTTCCTCAAGGACCGCAATGGATTGCCGCAAAATGGCAGCAACTGCGCCAGACGGGTTCTCTTCTATGGTTGATCACTCTCGGCCATACGTTCACCCATTGGTGTCCTGCGACTTTTTATCTCCTGCTTCCCTTCCTCGTTCGCGAGTTGAATCTCTCATACAGTCAAGCTGGATTCTTGATCACCGTGAGGGCAGTAGCCAACCTCGCGGTTAACGTCCCGTCAGGCATTCTGGTCGACCTTGTTGGCCGGCGAGGTATAATGATGGCTCTGGCCCTGGCTTTTACCGGCGTTCCGTATTTCCTTGTCGGACTGAGCGATAGCTACTTTTGGGTGCTGTTCTTTATGGCATTTGTAGGAGTCGGCAACTACCTCTGGCATCCGGCGGCGATTTCGACACTTTCTGAGAAATACCCGGAAAAGCGCGGTTTCGCCATCGCCGTCCACGCCGTCGGTCCTAATGTGGGCGACGGAATCGCTCCGTTGTTGGTCGGCGTTCTTCTCCTGTATTTCTCCTGGCGCAACGTGCTGTTTCTCAATCTGATTCCCGGCCTTGTCGTCGCATTTATTCTATGGAAATTCCTTTTCGGCAAAGCCGAAGTGCAAACCGCGACGAAGAAGGGGCTTTCTTTTTCTCATTACGTGAGCGGGATCAAAAGCATGGTCCGAAATTCCCATCTTGTTATGTTGGTTTTTGTGGCCGGCATGCGTTCAATGACGCAATCCGGACTGAGCACGTTCCTGCCGATCTATCTGTCTCATGAAGTGGGACTCTCAAGTGCATTAGTCGGTCTTTACTTGTCTGTTGCCCAGACCGCCGGGATGATCTCGACTCCGGTAGCCGGCGGCATCTCGGATAAGAGCGGCCGAAAGCGCGTGATCAGCACTGGGCTGGTATCAACCAGTATTGTTCTGATTATCCTCGCCTATTTTCAGGTGACGTGGCTCTTCATAGGGGTGCTGGCACTGTTGGGATTTTTTCTCTACGCAATAAGACCCGTCATTTGGGCTTGGGTATTGGATATCGGACCCAAAGATCTCGGTGGAACGCTCGTGAGTGTTTTTTCAGGCTCTCAGTCCATTTTCGGCTCCCTGTCGCCGGTAATATGCGGTTTTATTGCTGATCGCTGGGGGGTCCTGGCCGCGTTTTACTTCCTCGCTGCGACTGTCCTTCTCGCGAACTTCATTGTCCTGCTGATTCCAGAGGAAAAGCCAGAAGGAACCGCCGCCGTGTCGAAAATCGCAGAAGCATAATACTTTCTGCCGTGCGTATCGTTCTACACAGGCAAGAGCGGGTGGCCTATCTCACGATCGAAAATCCGCCTCTCAATGTCTTAAATCTCTCAATGCTGCACGACTTCGAGAACGCTATGGATTCACTCGAAGGGGATCCTGGTGTTGATCTTCTTGTCATCCGCGGAGCAGGTGAGCGGGCCTTCTCAGCCGGGGTGGATGTGAAGGATCACACGCGGGAGAGAGTACCCGAAATGCTGAAAACGGTTCACGGGGTCATTCGGAAACTTTTATCTCTTCCACAAGTCACCATCGCTCAGGTCAGGGGAGCCTGTTTGGGCGGGGGCTGTGAGCTGGCCGCTTCTTGTGATCTGATCCTGGCATCCGAAGACAGTTTTTTTGCTACTCCAGAGATCAACGTGGGTTGCTATCCACCCGTCGCGCTGGCCCGTTTCCCTTTTCAGATCGGATATTATCGCGCCGCTGAGATGATTCTGACGGGGCGGAGGTTGTCGGCGCGCGAGGCTCTGGAGGCCGGGCTGATCACCCGCCTCGCTTCAGCGAACGATTTGGAGACGGCACTGGGAGCCCTTCTGGTAGAGCTTCAAAGTAAAAGCCGTGCGGTGTTGCGGATCGCCCTTAGAGGATTACGGGAGACCGTGCTAAAGAGCTTTGTGCCAGCCCTGGAACGAGCCGAGGACCTTTACCTCCACGAGCTGATCCATACCAACGATATGGAAGAAGGGGTGCGCGCTTTTTTGGAAAAGAGAAAACCCGACTGGAAGCACCGCTAGCCCGAGGCTAGGAGGCCGAGGTGATTTAACTCCCGGCCAATTGCTTCTTTATGTTTGCCACAAACTCCTGAAGCATGGTATCCGCCTTCTTGCGGATAATCGGCTGGCCGAACTCTCCGATCTTGCCCAGGATGTTAACGTCGGTCTCCAAGCCGAGTTCGGTTTCGCTGGGACCAATCTCCTTGAGCTCCATGCTCGTCTTTCCCTTTACCGCGCCGGCTGCCATCCGGTCGCTCGCTTCAGCCCTCAAAGCGGCGCGCCAGTTTTCCCGATCGCGCTGCTCGACAAAGATCTTTCCCTGAAGATTAAGAGAGATCGGACCGACCCGTACTTTCAGGACCCCCTGATAGGTCACGTCATCAATCTGGTTAACGGTTTCGACTCCCGGAAGCGAGCGGGCCACTTTGGGGACATCCATCAGAAAATCCCAGAGACGTTCCCGACCCACAGGAATTACCGCACGTTGTGTGAACTTCACTTCTTCCTCCTTTTTGAAGTTTGGCGGCTCTTGCTGGCTCTGGTCTTTTCCTCCAGATTGTCCAGGGCTTTCTCCAAGGCCCGGCGGACGAAGACCCCCGCCATCTCCTTCTTGTACGCAGCCGAGCCACGGAAATCACTGACTGGATCTACGAGCTGTTTCGCCTTCTCTGCCGCTTCCCGAAGCGCCTCAGCCTTAACCGGCTGGCCTACCAAGAGTGCCTCAGCCTCTCGGGCTCGGATCGGGGTGGTCCCGACACTCCCCAATGCAATCCGGGCGTCAGCAAAGGTTTTTTTGCTGCGATCCATGGTCAGAACAGCAGCAGCGGATACCGTGGCGTAATCGTCGGCGCTCCGAGGAAGGAATTTCAAAAACGCTGCTCCGGAGTTTGCTGCTGGGTTCGGCACGAACACTTCAGTGATAATCTCTTCGGGCCGGAGAGAGGTTTCGTAGTAGTCGGTAAAGAACTCGTCAATAGGGATTTCCCGTGTACCGCTGACGGAACTCGCTTTGATCCTGGCGCCCAGAACCATCAAACTGGGAGGCGGGTCCTGGTTGGGATCGGCATGAGCCAAGCCGCCACCTACGGTGGCCATATTGCGGACGCGAACGGTCGCTACGTGCCGGTAGGTCTCAGCCAAAAGAGGCCAGCGCCGCCGCACCAGGACAGAAGTCTCAACCTCTCGGTGCGTGGCCAGACCCCCAAGCCGAAGACCACCATCCTTTAGGGCAATCTCGTTTATACCACGCACGGAGCGCAGGCTGATCAGACACGCGGGACGGACAAGACGCTGCTTCATCATGATGACCAGTGCCGTTCCACCGGCAATGACTTTGGCGTCGGTGCCATGCTTGTTCAGATCAGCCTGGGCCTCCTTGAGACTCTTCGGAGTAAGGTATTCGAAAGATATCATAACGGTGCCTCTATTTGGCGAACTGGTGTGCCTTTTGAATCGATTCGATGATTTTGTAATAGCCGGTGCAGCGACAGAGGTTCCCCATCATCCATTCTTTGATCTGCTCTTCAGTGGGTTTTGGAATTTCATCCAGCAAGGCCTTGGCTGCGACCACCTGGCCCGGAGTGCAAATCCCGCACTGAAATCCCCCATACTGGATGAAGCTCTTTTGGACGGGGTGGAGTTTACCGTTCTTGGCAAGGCCTTCCACCGTCGTGATCTCGTGCCCGTCCGCGAAAACCGCCAGGGCGAGGCACGAACTCACCATTGCCCCGTCCATCAAGACGGTGCAGGCGCCGCAGACGCCTACACTGCACCCCTCTTTGGTGCCCGTGAGCCCCAGATC
>JACQUW010000409.1 GCA_016210115.1 Deltaproteobacteria bacterium
CCTTTGAGCAGGGCATCATCGCCAGCCTCGCTCGGCCTGGCGGCAACATCACGGGGGTATCACTGGCGGTCGGAGAGGGATTCAGCGGAAAATGGGTCGAGCTGCTCAAGGGGGCCGTCCCGAAAGTCTCAAATATAGGCGTCCTCCGGAATCCAGCCCACCCGCTCGCCGAGGTCTTTTTGAGAGAAACGCAGGCAGCGGGCCGGGCGCTCGCCGTAAGGCTCCAGCACTTTGAGGCGCAAGATTCCAGTCAGCTTGACAGTGTGCTTTCCAGGATGGAGAAGGAACGCGCCGGGGCTCTCATTGTAACCCCAGATCCTCTCTTCGGGAGCCAACGAAGCCGTATCGTGGAGTTTGCGGTACGACGTCGTTTGCCGTCGATGTTCTTCTACAAGGAGTTTGTGGACGCCGGGGGCCTCATGTCGTACGGGCCAAGCTTTTCCGAGTCCTACCGTCGGGCCGCGACTTACGTAGACAAAATTCTGAAGGGAGCAAAGCCGGCAGACTTGCCGGTTGAACAGCCGACGAAATTCGAGTTTGGCATCAACCTCAAAGCTGCGAAGCAGATCGGATTAACCATTCCGCCCAATGTTTTGGCAAGAGCGGACAAGGTCATAAAATAGCACAGAGCAAGGAGCATGGAGCAAGGAGCAAAGAAGGAAAAAAATAGAGATTGGAAGTCAATCTAGCAAATGGTGAATAGTCAATGGTCAATAGAAGACAAAAGCGGCAAAACAGGAGAGAAACGCATGAGGAGAAGAGTTTTTGTTTTTATCTGCCTGCTGCCTGCGGCCCTGTTGCTCACCGGTTCTTTCGTCTCGGCGCAACAGGCGGGTAAAGTTCCTCGCATTGGAATGCTTTTTATCGGCGGCCGCAACCAGCCTCACCTGGCAGCGTTCAAACAAGGCTTACGGGAACGCGGCTACACTGAGGGCAAAAATATCGCCCTCGAGTATCGCTATGCAGAGGGGAAAGTAGACCGCCTTCCTTTGCTCGCGGCTGAACTGGTTCAGCTGAAGGTGGACCTCATCGTCACTACGGCCGATCATGGCGCCCGAGCGGCTAGACAATCGACAAAAACGATCCCCATCGTGCTAACCACCGCAGCAGACCCGGTTAAATCGGGTCTCGCCAAGAGCCTAGCGAAACCCGGCGGCAATGTTACTGGACTCAGTGTTCTCGAGGAGAATTTAAGTGGAAAACGTCTGGATATTCTGAAAGAGACGTTTCCAAAAATGACGCGCGTCGCTTATTTGTGGAACCCAGGTGCGGTGCCTTACCCGTTGGAGCCTGGCGCAACGATAGCGAACCGTTCTTATGAGCAAGCAAAAGCCATAGCGCTAGCCGTTGCTTTGCAGCTTCGGTCTTACGAAGTCCATACACTGGCCGAAATTGAAAAGGCATTTGTGGACATGGCAAAGGCGCCGCCAGACGCGCTTCTTTTGATATTGAGTCCGTTGATGACTCTCAATTCCAAGCGGATCGTCGAGCTGGCGCTGGAGCAGCGTTTGCCCGGCATGTACGCCACCCATCAATTTGCTGAGGAAGGCGGACTCATGGCTTACGGGCCCCGCATAGGCGATTTGTATCGGCGTGCCGCCGTCTACGTAGACAAGATCCTAAAGGGCGCGAAGCCTGCTGACCTTCCCATCGAGCAGCCGACAAAGTTCGAATTTATCATCAATCTCAAAACGGCCAAGCAGATCGGCCTCACGATTCCGCAGTCGGTTTTGTACCGGGCAGACAAGGTCATAAAATAGCAGAGGGCAAAGCGCAGAGCGCATAGTGTGGTAAGAGAATGACAGGAAAAAAAACATGAGAAACAACGCCCTTGTTCTTGCGCCACAGAAACCCAATCCGAGCCATTCTGGCCGTCTGCTGCGCTGACGCAGAACCGCAAAGCGCAAAAAGCATGGCGCTGAAGATACAAAGCGCACAGCGCATGGCGCCAAGCGCCGGCTTCTCTTCGAGCATGACCATCTCGCCTCGTCTCGCGGCATTACGGCAAGGTCTTCGCGAGCTCGGATATGTCGAAGGTAAAAATGTCGTCATCGACGAGAAGTATGCAGATGGAAATCAAGATCGCTTGAAGGAACTTGCAGGGGAACTGGTGCGTTTGAAGGTAGACGTCATCGTCACCGGCGGGCCAACGGCGACGCGCCCCGCCAAGGAAGCGACTTCTACGATTCCCATTGTTATGGGATTTGATAACGATCCTGTGGGCGCAGGGTTTGTCGTCAGCCTCGCGCGGCCGGGGAAACATATTACCGGCTTATCGACGCTGCACCCCGAATTAAGCGGTAAACAACTGGAGCTTCTAAAGGAGATCATCCCTAAGGTCTCCCGCGTGGCGGTGCTTGGGAACTGGAGCCAACCCGGCAACGTCGAAGCGTTAAGAGAAGTCAAACTAGCCGCCGAAGTATTAGACCTCCACCTTCAGCATTTGGAAATAAGAGCCTCCAAAGATATCGACGTGGTCTTTACCGAGGCAAGAAAGGGGCGTGCCGGTGCACTGCTCGTGCTGGCAAACCCCATGATCATTTTTCAGCAGGTACACTTCATTCAACTCGTGGCGAAAAATCGCTTGCCCGCAGTGTATTCACAGCCGGAGTTTGTCGATGCCGGTGGACTGATGTCCTACACGGCAAACTTTGCCGATCTATTTCGCCGCGCCGCTATTTATGTCGACAAGATTCTCAAGGGTGCCAAGCCCGCCGACCTTCCGGTAGAGCAGCCGACGAAATTCGAACTGGTGATCAACCTCAAAACCGCTAAGCAAATCGGCCTCACGATTCCGCCAAACGTGCTGGCAAGAGCGGATAAGGTCATTAAACAGCAGGGCGCAAGGAGCAGGGAGCAGGGGGAAAGAAACAGAATTCAGAGGTCGGAAATCAGAGGTCAATCTGGCACGTGGCGAATGGCGTATGGCAGTAATGGATTCAACTCAGAGGTCGGAGGTCAGCAAAAGCACTGCGCGTAGAATTATCTGATTTGGGATTTCGGAATGCGGATCCTTCGACTTTTCTCAGGACAGGTTTTGCGTTGAGGAGAAGAACAATGGA
>JACQUW010000412.1 GCA_016210115.1 Deltaproteobacteria bacterium
AATTGAGACTCTCCTGGAAAAGGGCGTAAGATCCGCAGCCGCTGTGGCGCGGCTCAAAAACGATCCGGACCGGTTCCTGGCCACGGTCCAGGTCGGAGTCACTCTTGTGGGAACAATGGCGTCTGCTGTCGGCGGCGCGGCCGCCATTCAGTATATCAAACCTTGGATTCAGTCGGCCCCGTTTCCCCTGTTGGTTGAGTGGGGGGAATTCATAGCCATTGCGGTGGTCGTCCTGCCCATTGCCTATCTCTCTCTCGTTTTGGGCGAACTGGTGCCAAAATCTGTGGCTTTGCGTCACTCGGAGCGAATCGCTTTCCTGGTGGCCCGTCCCATCGATTTTCTATCCCGGCTCGCTTCGGTTTTAGTCAAGGTCCTCACCGCGTCGACAAATGCGGTGCTCTGGCTTTTCGGCGGCAAAGAGGCGGGAACCGCAACCTTCATATCTGAAGAAGAGGTGAAGTCCCTGATTCGTGAAGGTACGGCGAAAGGCATTTTTGACGAAACTGAAAAGGAACTGATTCACAGTGTCTTTGAGTTTGTGGATACGCCGGTCAAGGCAGTCATGGTGCCAAGGACGGAGATCCACGCCGTGGAGGTCAACACGTCTCCCAAAGACGTCCTGCAAAGTTTTGTCGAAAGCGGATTCTCTCGTATTCCGGTCTACGAAGGAGAAGTCGATCGGGTGGTCGGAGTCCTTTACAACAAAGACATCTTCCGCGCGATGCAGGAAAAAGGCGACTTTCGGGTGCGGGAGTTGATGCACCCGCCCTTTTTTGTCCCCAGCTCTTTGCCTATCAGCCAGCTTTTGAAAGAGCTTCAAAGAAGGAGAATCGCCATGGCGATGGTGGTCAATGAATTCGGGGAGATCGAAGGCCTGGTGACACTGGAAGACTTATTGGAAGAGATCGTGGGAGAGATCCGGGATGAGTACGACCGCGAGGAGCGGGGACCCGTGGAGCGATTGCCGGATGGGTCGATGGTAATCCAGGGATCGGTCCTGCTCAAGGACCTTAAATCGGACTACGGTCTTCCTTTCGAAGAATCAGCGGATTATCTCACCCTTGCCGGGTTTGTTTTGGCCAAGCTCCGCCGCATTCCCCGCGGCGGCGAAAGAGTCGAGCACAACGGCTACAAGCTTACGATAGTCGATATGGAGGGGCGACGGATCGTCAAGATAAAGCTCGAAGAGACGAAAAAGACTTAGCAGCTAAGACGTATTCACCCTCACCCTCCGCTCTCCAGCAAGCGAGGGGTTGTTTGTCAAGGAATTTTTGGGACACGATACTAGTAACACCGGATCTCGATCTCGTTGCCGTCCGGATCGAGAAAATAAACGGAGGTGGCTCGACCTCTGGCGCCCCATCGGGAGATGGGGCCTTGCCGGATGGTGATCCCGTGACTCGTCAGATAATCGACAATCCCCGAGAAATCTTCCTTATCCACCACGAGACAAAAATGATTGAGATTGGTCTGAGCTTTGTCGTTTTTCTCCGGCTGGATTGAGGCCTTTCCCTTCATGGGGAATAGATCGATGATGGTGTCCTCGTTGATCCGCACGGAGGGAAATCCCACTTTGCCCGCCCTGAATTCATCCACTCGCTCTCCCTTAAGACCGAGCACGCCGGTATAAAAATCGAGAGAGCGATCAATATCCCCGACATTGAGCACAATGTGGTCGAGCTCTAAGATCTTCATTTCATTCTCGCCTTTGCTTTAACGATCCACGCGTTTCAATCTTTCGGTCAGGGCGTGTCAGTGTCGATGTGCTCGTCCATCGCGGCTTGACCCTCTTTGCTCCTTGCCTCCTCCTCCCTGCCCCCGGCAACCGGCCGCCCCTCGATCTCTTCGATCTCACGCAAAAGGATTTTAATCTCTTCGTCGGTGCCGACGCTGATTCTCAGACTGTCTTCCAGACCCGGCGTTGCGAAATACCGGACCAGGATCTTCCGCCTTTTGAGCTCCTCGTAAAGGCCTCTGAGAGTACGTGCCGGCATGCGCGCCATCACGAAGTTGGCCTGGGCGGGATAGATTTGAAACCCCAGCTTCTTGAGCCCGCGCGTGAGACGGTGCCGGCTTCTTTGAATCCGGCGCACGTTCCGTTTCATCCAGGGAATATCCTGAAGCGCGGCCGCCGCCGCCACCAGGCTTAAGCGGGTGACATTGTAAGAATCCTTCACTTTGATCATCCCCGCGATAATCTCCCGCGCGGCAAAAGCAAGGCCTATTCGCATCCCGGCCAGGGAAAAAGACTTTGAGAAGCTCCGCAAGACCACAATATTGGAAAAGCTCTGAATCAAAGGAATAGCTGAGCAACCCTCAACGTCAGCAAAATCAATATAGGCTTCATCGACGACAAGAATCCCGGAGACTGCTCGGGCCAATCTCTCGATTTCCTGCAGCGAGACCAAAGTCCCTGACGGTGAGTTCGGATTGCATACAAATGTAAGGGGAGCCCTGTGGGAAAAAATCTCTGCGGGTAGAGAAAAATCGGCGCCGAAGGGAATCTCCACTTTTTCCCCGTCCTGAATGGCGATGAGCGTGTCGTAAAGACTGTAGGTCGGAACCGGATAGACCACCGGGTCTCCAGGACCCACAAGACAACGTATAAGCATCGAGAGCAACTCATCGGAGCCGTTGCCGGCGAGAATATTTTCAACCTCCACACCATAAGTGGATGCCGCAAGCGTCCTTAGAGTGTCTGCTGTCGGCTCTGGATAAAGTCGCAACGAAAGGTTGGTTGCTTTTCGGACTGCGGTAAGGACACGCGGCGACGGCGGGTAGGGATTTTCATTGGTATTGAGCTTGACATACCCCCCGTCCCGGGGCTGTTCTCCAGGAACGTATGCCGCGAGGGCCGCTATGTTCTTTCTGAGGTATTGGGACACGGCAACAAATTCTAGCTTTCCGCCCGCTCCATTTCAATTGGCAAGCAAGCGCGGTTGCATTCGGACTATTGAGAAGTTCGGAGAACCCATTTTGCCACCTCGTCATGCCGCGCAAACCAGATATGGGGAAAGCCCTTCATATAGCGGAGAACTTTAGCGAGCATCGCCGACATGAGCGGCCGCCCGCCAAAGTGAGCATGGACGGTAAGATTGATCATCCCATTCTCCTCGTTCCGGTAAAGGAAATCAAACGTATCCCGGTAAATCTGGTAAAAATCCCTTGGGCTTCCGCGGAGTACCCGGTTGTCTGTGAAATCGCTGTGTGGAACTGCTACCAGAGTCCCTCGGGGAGTCTTAATCGGATAAGCCAGATCAGTATCATTGTAATCTCCATGCCACAAAAATCCCTCTTCAGCCAGGAAATTCAGGGTATGCTCCGTGGACGCGGCGACGGGGCTAAACCACCCGACCGGTTTTAGGCCAAGAGCTTTCTCAAAGATCCTGCCGCATTTGCAGATCACTTCCCTCTCCTCCTCCGCGGTGAGATAGGGCAGGATCGTATCCTGGGTGTAAGAATGGGCCGCCAGCTCATGCCCTTTTTTGTGCAGCTCAGTCACGGCCTCAGGGAATAGCTCGACGGATCGGCCACTGACGCAGATCGTGCCTCGGATGCCGCACTCTTCCAGGACCCTCATGATTCTCCAGATCCCTGTCTTGCCGCCATAGCTGGCCCACGACGATCCCAATCGATCTACGGTTCCCGGTTTCAGGGGCGTGGTCATGGGCGAGTAGGGCGGCGCCTTACCTTCGGACCAGGATTCGAACATGACTGTAATCAGAACAGCGAGTCGCGCCCCATCAGGCCAATGAAGAGCGTTTGTTTGCATCTTATCTCCTTGGTTAACCCGCAGATCCGGTCCTTGAACGGCTGGAACTTTTGAACGATTTAAACGATTTGTCGAGTTAAGCTTGAAACCCGCTGCGCCATATCTCCGCAGCCTTCTGCAGATCCTCCGAAGACAGGCGAAGATCTGAAGCCGCGGCGTTCTCGCGCATCTGCCGGGCATCGCGTGCGCCGGCGATGACAACGCTCACGGCCGGATGCGCAAGGCAAAAAGCTATCGCCGCCTGCGCGAGCGATTGTACAGATCCCTTAACCAAAAAACGCATTCGCTCGACCTTCTCCAACTCTGTCTTAAAGAGATCGCCGGCGAAGCCCCGCGCCCGCACATCGTCCGCCTGCAACCGCTGCTGGTCTTGTGGGGTGAATTTACCGGTAAGCAGACCGCGCCGGAGCGGCGCTCGCGCGATCACCCCTACGTTGGCCTTCTGCGCCAGAGGCAACACCTCCTCAGCGGGCGCCTGCATGAGCAGGTTGTATTCCAGCTGCACGGTATCGGAGCGGCCGTCTTCTACCGCGGCCACTCCTTCTTCCATCTTGTTGATAGAAACACCGTAAAAGCGGATCTTGCCTTCTTTCTTGCGCTGCTCGAGCAGCTCCCAGACCTCGCCTCTTTTGATTACATCAACAGTTGGATTGTGGAGTTGATAAAGATCCACATAGTCCGTTTCCAGGCGTCGTAGGCTCTCATCCATGACGCGATGGATGTAGGCGGCGGAAAAATCCGTTTTGCCCCGATTTGGCCCGACCATGATGTTGCCGCCCTTGGTGGCAAGAATTACTTTGTCGCGCCGGCCTTTGAGCGCTTTGGCCAAAAGGCTTTCGGCGTAGCCCGCGCCATAAGCATCCGACGTATCGATGAAGTTCACTCCAACGTCGAGCGCTGCCTCAATAGCGCTAAGCGACTCCTCGTCCTTCATCGGGCCGAAATGGCCCGCGTGCACCATCGTCCCAAGCCCGATCGCACTGACCTTCAGTCCGGTCCTGCCCAGATTTCGATATTCCATGCTCGCCTCCTAAAAAAGAGCCGCAGCTTCAAGCTCAAAACTCGCCCGGCTGGCCTTGCCGAGGCTCTCGATTTTTGTGGATCTCCAGCTTTCTTTTATCCGCAAATTAACCCATAATTGCAAAAACGCAAAGTACTTCTGTCATTGATTGGATCTTTCGAAAAAAGATGGTTCCCCTCAATCAGAGAAGGAGCGCCGTTATGATGCGCCGCACATTCCCAGTCGCCGTTCTTTTCTTACTCTTAAGTTCATCCGCATCGGCTCAACTCGACCGGCTGTTCCAGGGTTGGGGCGGACCGGGACAAAAAAGCGGCTTGAGCGAGGTCAAGATTGGCTCCGGACTCAAGGAAGCGCTACAGATTGGCACTGAGAACGCTGTTAGTATCACCGGCCAAACGGATGGCTATTTTTTGAACAAAGCGATCAAGATCCTTATGCCGGACAGGCTTCGCACATTCGAAAAGGGGCTTCGGGCCGTCGGCTACGGGCCACAGATTGATGAATTTATTCTCAGCATGAACCGGGCCGCTGAAGCCGCCGCTCCGCACGCCAAGCAAATTTTCTGGGACGCCATAGCCGAGATGACTTTTGATGATGCGCGAAAGATCCTGGGCGGCGGCGATACGGCGGCCACCGATTATTTCAAGCGCAAAACGACAGACAAGCTCACGGCGTTGTTCCGGCCGGTTGTCGAGCGGACCATGAACGAATACAACGTGACGCGGCAATACAAGGAACTGGTGGGGCGTTATCAGGCCATTCCTTTCGTTTCCGAATCCGATATCCTCGACATTGATAGTTACGTGGTGGGCAAATCCCTCGACGGGCTTTTCTTCGTAGTCGGGCAGGAAGAGAAAAAGATCCGTACCAATCCGGCGGCGAGAGTGACGGATTTGCTCAAGGACGTATTTGGCCGGTAAGCAGCCTCTCTGAACCTGAGACCCGTAGGGAGCGTGTCCCGAAGCGAGGAGACGTCCGATACTGAAGTAACTTCAGGGCAGCCAACGTGTCAAGTTAGGTACTTCGGAGCAGAGAAACGGAGGCTCATCGGCTCCCGCGGAGGGGCAGGTTTCCTACGGGTCTCTGCCACATCTTTTTCCTCTGAAGCGCCGGTAAGCATCGACATACGCTTGTGATCGTTCATGCCTTTAACTCCTCGGCAGGCGCGAGCAGGCGGTGCCATAGCCGGGTCCCTAACGAAGCCAGCAGAAAGAAAACTCCGCTCGCCATAAATGCAATTCCAAATCCGTGCGCCTCTGCCAGCCAGCCGACAATCAAAGGGGCAGAGAAGGGGCAGACAACCCAGCCCAGCCCGGCGGTTGCCATCGCTACAGATCGATCTCTGGGCTGGCTCCACTCGGAAGCCTGAACCTGATACAGCAGATCCATCACTGCCCCTGAAGCACCGAGCAGCGCGATTAAAAGAGCGCCAAGGGAAAGGCTTTCCGCAAGTCCACTGCATATCAGTGAAATACCCAGACCTGCCATCCCCACGGCGTAAATTTCTCTCTGCCGCTTGATTGCAATCATCGAGCCCAGCGCAAGCCCCATCAGGATAGGCGCAAGGGAGCGCACGGAAATGGCGGCTCCAATCCACTGCTCGCCATATTGCATCTGAGCAAAGTAGACGGGATAGATCGATTGGGTCAGCGATGAAGGAAGAGCTGCCGCGTAAGAGACAGAGATAATAAGCCAAATCGGCCGATAAGACAGAAACTGCCCGATCCCGCGGGTGATCGCCCAAACGGTTCGACCGCCTGGCTTCGAAGCAACGTCGGGGAGCGCCAATCCCAATAAAATGCAGACAAACGCTGCGGCAGAAAGCAGGAGAAACGCTTTGGGGTAGCCTACGAGCGCCGCCAGGACTCCGCCAAGACTTAACCCGATCAGGTTCCCGCCATAGTTACAGGCAGACAGCCGCCCGAGTCGTTTTCCCACATTTGCGCCGGGCAATTGACTGCCAAGGGATTGAATCGCTATCCAAAAATTGCTGCGCGAAAAGTTTGCCAGCGTTTGCGCCACGAAGAGCAGGCTGTAACTTTCAGCCGCCACCAACACGACGCCCGAAACGAACATGAGCCAGAAGCAGGCTTGCAGAACCCGGCGCTCGCCGAAGCGATCCGAATAGGCGCTGCCCAGGAATCGGACTCCGATTTCGGCCAAAGCCGGCAGAGCGATGAGGCTGCTGATCTTTAGTATCGAAAACCCCAGCGCGTTAGCATACAGCGGAAGCAGAACCTGCACCATTCCCATGCAGAGGTTCCACAGAGCGGCACTGCTGTAATAGGAGAGCAGGTGATAGCCTGAAGTGCGCGGGCGCATCTGGAGCGATTGCCTGTTCCGGTCGTACAGCACGTAATAGGCCGAAGCTACTTGATAACAACCCAACAGGTCAAAGTCATACGCAGGGAATACGCCCGGATCTTATCGGATCAGGCGGGCATTGGGGAGCGCCAAATACATCGCGATCATGGCCAGCGCTCCAGCCCCGCCCATCCACGCCACCGCCCACTGGGCGCCGAAAACTGATGACAGCGCGCCGATGAGCATGCTCCCCACCGTAAGCACCACCTGGCTCAGGTGGAATATCGCCATCGTGCGGCCGCGAAACTCCGCGGGAGAATAGGCCTGGATTACGGTTTGCACCAGGGCATGAGAATGCACGTGGCACAGACCTACGATCACCATAAGCGCCATAGACAACTGGAACCAGGGCGATCCAGCGAAGATCACAACGACAAATCCGTATACCATCACGCCACCAAGCATGAGCATGCCTCTCGGTAGCGCATCGCCGACGCAGGCGATAAGAATAGCGCTGCCCAGCGCCCCGATTCCCATGGCTGTTAAGAGCAAGCCCTGCCCCGGAGCTCCGACTCCAAGGATATCGCGCGCAAAAACGGGCAGAAGCGTCGTAAACGGGACGATGAGTAACGACGCCAACATCACGACAAGAAGACTGACGCGGACCACCTCGTTGTTCCAGCTGAACTTCCATCCTTCGATAATGCTCTGGCCGAAGGATTCCGCGTGAGCCAAGTGGCCGTGACCATCAGTGGCAATGCGTTTAGCGGAGCGTAGCCGCAGCGTCCAGATTGTGGCCAAGAAGTAGAAGATGGCTTGAGCAGAATAGGAGCCGCCAGTGCCGAACACGGCGATCAGCATGCCGGCCAACGCCGGGCCAGTGCTTCGCGCGACATTGAAGATCACCGCGTTAAGACCGATGGCATTGGTGAGGTTACGGGGCGGCACGGCATCGGCAACCATCGCGGCCCTTGCCGGCTGCTGAAACACCTGGACCATCGCCATCAAAACAGCGCTAACGTAGACGTGCCACGGCTGGATCCGGCCGGTAAAAATCAGCAAGGCTATCGCGGAATACAGCAACCCATCCACCAATTGAGCAACCAGCAGTTGGATCTTGCGGGGATAGCGGTCGGCGGCGCTGCCGGCCACCGGGGAAAGTAGGAGAAAAGGTATGGCCTGAATTCCACGCACCAATCCAAGCTGGAGCGATGAATCGGTTAGCTCATAAATGAGCCAACCGCGCGTTACCTGATCCATCCATACGCCCATCCCGGTGCATGCCTGCCCAAACCAGAGCAAACGGAACTCACGGTGGCGAAGCGCCTCAAAAGCTTGAAAATGAAGCAAACCCTGGAGAGAACGCCACGACTGCCGAGGAGTCGTTGGCTGGACAACCTCGTTTGTTGGGGCTTCGGTTTCCTTGTTTCCGGTGGTTGGTGAACGCAGACGGCCTCCACAGTTGCTCAAGACGGATCCCGAGCCACTGCGTCGATATCATCGGGCTATACCACGGGACAGGGTCGGCGTCCAGTAATTCTAGCGAACGTGGCGGCAAAGCAACGCGACCGGAAAGAGAGTCTTAATCTCAGTGCTTGATCAAAGGCGGCTCGCGATCGGGGGAATGACACTGCAAGATCACCGACTTCTTTTGCGAACTTCTGAGAATAGTCTAGTAAATAAGAACAGCGGGACAACATCGGCTGTTACAGAAACCACCGAGAGGCGGTTGACTGGCTCTAAAGCTGCCTGTTATAAGCCGTAAGAAACACTTTCTTCTGGAAAAAATTATGAATCGAGGATTTCGTCTCGTATCGTTGTTCTTCTTTTTGTTGGCTATTTTTCTGTATCCGGTTTCCGCGCCGGCCCAGGAGACGCGCAAACTCAGGGCTGCCTACACATCGATTTCGGGAAACATGACTCCTTTATGGGCGGCTCGGGAAGGCGGATATCTAAAGAAGTACGGTCTGGATGTTGACATCATCTCGATGCCCAGCGGCAACGAGGGAATGAACGCGCTTATCGCGGGCGAGGTGGAATTTCTAGCGATCGCCGGGAGTACCACGGCGACGGCGGCTGTAGGAGGCGCTGAGGTCATTGCTCTGGCTACAACGATAGAGCGCCTGGTCACAAGTCTCATCGTCGGACCCGCAATTCAAAAGCCGGAGGATCTAAAAGGGAAATCCGTGGGAATCAGTCGCTTCGGCACCTCGATCGATACCGCGGCTCGAATGGCCATTCAGCATTACGGGCTCGAGCCGATCAAAGATGTGGCGATCACGCAGATCGGCGCGATGAGCTCTATTTTGACCGCGCTGCGCGCGAACCGTATTCAGGCGGCGATTCTTTCCTACCCATCTATTACTCAGGCCAGACGCGAGGGGTTCCGCGAGCTTTTGGACATCGCATCGCTCGGAATGCCTTATGCCTCGACGGGAATCTCGGTACGGAAGGCCTTTGTCCAGCAGCGGCGCGACGTCGCCACGAATTACGTGAAGGCTGTCGTGGAAGCGATTGCCCGATTGAAGAAGGATAAGCCTTTCGCCCTTGAAGTGATGAGCAAATATCTCCGGACAAAAGACCGGGACGTGCTCGAGGAAACTTATGGCGTTTCTGTTGTGCGGTATCTGAAACGGGTGCCGCTCCCCACCCCCGAGGCTTTCCGATCTGTCTTAGAGGAGCTGGCGCAGACGAATCCGAAGGCGAAAGGGCAGGACCTGCGGAAATTCTACGACGACAGCATCGTCCTGGAGCTTGAACGAAGCGGCTTCATCAATTCTCTGTACCCATAGATACCGGGAGTGGAAGGGAATTTTTAGCTGCACTCTGCGGCCGAATTAGTAAGACGGACTTACAAAATGCGTTACGGCTGGCGGGCCCGGATCGGCCACATCGCGCCCGCAATTCTGGACACATCAGCCGAAGAATTTCGCAAGCTCTTACCTGATGGTGTTCTTCACGTCGGGATTACCATCAGCGAGCCTATTCAAACCCTGGAAACAGAGCAGGCCGCGTCTGCTTTTGAGCGCATGGTGGATGCGGGGAGAAGGCTTGCCCGGGAGCGAGTCGATGTGATCGTCTGCGGAGGGACACCGGTGGCGCTCTCGCGCGGGCCTGCAGGCGATGCTGAACTTGCAGATCGGCTGCGGGTGGAAACCGGCCTGCCAGTCGTCACCGCAAACGGCGCAGTCGTAGAAGCTCTAGCGGTTCTCGGCGCGCGTTCGCTGGTCGCGGTGAGCCCATTCCTTGAAAGACGCAACGATGAGATTCGGATTTTTCTCGAGTCTTGCGGATTTCGGGTCCTTGCCACTCGGGGATTGGGCCTGGTCAACAATGTTGATTTTGCCGTTCAACCTGTCGACGCCGCCTACGGTCTGGCTCGCAAGACTGCCGCCGAATGTCCGGAGGCGGATGCTATTTACATCGCGTGCCCGCGCTGGCCGGTGGTGGATATGATCGCTTCTCTGGAGGCTGACACGGGAAAGAAGGTTGTGGCAGCGGCCGCTGCCATGGCCTGGGGAGCCTTAAGGGCAATTGGCATTCGCACATGCCGCGCGGGCTACGGCGAACTGATGACAACTTAAAGTCCGAGCTAAATATATTTGAAATTTGCGGTTGAATCTCGGAGTACGGAATCCATTACTTCGCCAGCGATTCCAATAGCCTTCCGTACCCTCGAATGTCTTCCCTAATGTGGAGGCGGTGGAGGGCGTACCATATGTTGCACAGAGTGCTGCTCAAAGCGGGCTTTCCCGTCTCCTTCTCTAAAAGGGAAATTATGCTCACAGTCGGCCACCGGTTGCACGGGAGAAAAATCCCGTCCGCCTCCGGAGCTGAAAAATAAACTTCCCTGGCAATTCTATATGCCGCGTACTCGGGCAGATTGCCGAGATCCGCATTCAACTCGATCCCCAGTCCCTTAGCTCCGAGAACCTCAAAGCCGGAAGCAGTCAAAAAATCAGCCGCCCGTTTCGTGAGCGTATCGGGATAAGGCGCCGCCACGACCACCTTCCTGATGCCCATGTGCCGGAGCGCCTCAACTTCACACGTCATGCCTGCCGTTACCGGAACGCCCGCCTTGGCTTCCAATCTCGCGGCAACTTCTCGATCGCTTCCGTGACCCAGGCGGGTGAAAATAGGCGAGCCTCCAATGATGATGAATTCAGCTCCTGTCTCTGCGAGATCGACCGTTGCCTCCTCGATCCTTTGGAGCTGCCTTTCGAGATGATCGTCCACCAAACGGCGGATGGTTCCCGTCGTGTTCAATAACAGGAATCCATCCCTGAGGATTTGATAGAACTCATAGACGAGGGTGTCACCGCGCGAAGGCGCGACATGGCCGATTTTAGCTCTCCATCCGATCACCTTTTTCTCCTTGTGAATCCTGAACTAAGGTAGAGCAATCAACATCCCGTAGCCCGCCTTCGGCTGCCAATATGAGACCCTGCGGCAAGCGTCCCAGACGACGGCGGTCTGATTCGTGATCACCGGCTTTCCAAACTTCTGCTCAAGAGCGATGATGACCGGGAGTGTCAGCCAGGCGCCGCCTCCGAGAAAAAGCCCTTCCGCTTCTGGATAGGCATTCAAGGCCATCCGGCCCAGCCCATAAGCGAGGCTTAGTCCCTCGTCGGAAGACATTTTCATAAATTCCGCCGGCACCAGAGAGCGCGCTTGCGTGCCGATTTGTGTAATACCTCCCTCAGCGAAGAACTCCGCAAGACGGCGGTTCATGACTTCGTTCCATTTGTTTGCCGCGACGATTTTTTTGATCCCCAGGGCCCTGGCTGCCTGTACGACGCTATGGACCTCTGCCACGGCGGGCACGTGACCGATCTCCTCGATGCGTCCGATCACCCGTGCCAATGCCTCGCGGCCCAGAAGGAGGTCCAGCGGCACACCCATCTGCACGATGATGTCCACGCCTCGTTCACAGAGCTGGCGGGTGAGCTTGTCCAAAGGCTGAAACACGCGCTCGACGTCAGCGGAGCTAAACTCTGCCAGGCCCGCTGGAAGCATTACCCGCATCACGCGCTCAGGCGCAATGCGGTAAAACTCATAGGGTCCGGTGTCGATTACCGAAAAAGGAACCAGGCAGCCGATTTTTCGAACCGGGAGATAGTCTTCACCGATAGCCATGCACGTGCCTCAACGGAATTGCTGATCGAGACTAGTAGATAAAGCGGCGTTGTGTCAAATCCAAAGAGTCGTTGGATCGTGCTCATCCGTGGTTAAGAATGCGCGCGGTTGACCATAATCAAACGCGCTTGGTATAAACAGCTGTCAGCGGGATGGGCGGAGAGAGAAAAGGAGTGAGCCGATGGCGCACAAAATCCGGTTCCTAATGGCCTTTATGTTCTTGATTATTCCAACAGCCGCTTCACTGGCGGTCGCTCAGGCAAATCGTCCATTTTACGAGGGGAAAACGATCCGTCTCATTGTGCAAACCGGCACCGGAACAACGAGCGACATCGCGGCGCGCGTGGTGGCGCCTCATTGGACCCGCCACATTCCGGGGAATCCCAACATTGTCGTCCAAAACATGGCAGGAGCCGGCGGTATAGTCGCTGCAAACTACCTTTACAATATTGCCAAACCAGACGGTCTGACGATTGCAACGATGGGCCGGGCTAATTATCTGGACCAAATGGTTGCGAAACCCGAGGTGAAGTTTGATTTTCGCCGGTTTAGCTGGATCGGCAGCTTCAACCGATCCCCGATGATGATAGCCTGCCGTACGGACAGTGGATACACAACCATCGAGAGCATGCGCGCGGCCAAGTCGCTTCCCCGTTTTGCGGACGGCGCCACCGGCAGCATCGGTTTTGTTTTCAGCGAATTAGTGGCAGCCGCTTTAAACCTGAAATTCAAACAGATTCTTGGTTTCGTCGGCGGAGGACGCGCGCTTGATCTTGCAATCGAACGGGGCGAAGCCGATTGCCGCGCTACCTCGGATATAACCGTCATACGACCTCCCTGGCCCGGTTGGGTGGGCAAACGGTTTGTAAGCTTCGTCGTGCAGCAGGGACCAAAGAAGAGCCGCCTTTTACCCGAAGAGGTCCCTACCGTCTATGGCGTCGCTCCGCCCGAGGCAAAGCCGGTGCTCACGCTGCTCGATATCATGCTTGCGTATACGGAGTTTGACCGGCCCTATGCGGCCCCTCCGGGAGTCGCTGCAGAGCAGCTACAGATTCTCCGCGAGAGCTTTGAAAAAATGCTCCACGATCCAAAGTTTTCCGCCGATGCGAAGAAAATCGTCGACTGGGATGGGAGCTATCTCAGCGGGGCGCAGCTTCAGAAAAAAATAGAGCAGACGGTAACGCAGCCTCCCGAGATCCTAAAGCGGGTGAAAGAAATCCTGGAGTGACGATGTTGACGAATGGGCGGGGCACATGCTCAAAAGCATGGCGCTGATCTAAGCGCTTACACTACGGCCTTTGCCCTTTGCCTTTCAGTGTGTATCAACTGGATAGGGAGTCCTTGGGCATTGTACCCAGGGCCATCAGAAGCCGCTCGATGGATTTTTTGTCCCGGGGGTAAGCGGCAAGCGCGATGCGCGTGCAGCCGGCGGTAAAGTAGCGGTTAACGGCCTTCAACAGGTCATTTCCACTACCCACGGCGATGAGGGAGGTTACCAATTGCTCGCTGGCTTCCTGTTGAGCTCGCTCCAGCTCACCCCGGTCAACCAGGTCCTTCAGTGCGAGCAACTCTTCCCGGAAATCCGGATGCTGGGTTTCCACCATCCTGGCGGGATTAGTTCGAAATCGTTGCATAAATGCAGACCGGGCATCAGCCAGGGCAGTTTGCCGATTCTCAGCGGGGCAGCAGGTGACAATGGCCGTAAGTTCCAGATTGTCGGCGCCCCGCCCGGCTTTCTTGGCGGCTTCGCGGAGCCGCTCCACCTGGAAATTCGAAATGTAATAGGGCGTCACCACGTTGGTGATTAGCCCGTCGGCTATCTCCCCCGCCAGCGCGACCATCCGAAGGCGTGTGGCGCCTATGTAAATGGGTAGATCTGGACGCGGGGGACGGAACCCGAGGCGCGTGTTCACCCCGGAGAAGAAACGCCCATCATGGGTGAAGCGTTCGCCGCTGAGCGCCTTACGGATGAAGGTCACGTACTCGCGCAAACGCGCCAGAGGCGCTTCCAGCGGGATTCCATGGCCGAGGTCGTTCCAGGGATGGTGGCCAATACTCAAACCAAGGCGCGCCCGCCCTTGCGAGAGTTCATCGAGCGTCGCAATAGCCATGGCGATCTGCAAAGCGGAACGGCTGTAGACATTAAGAATCGCCGTGCCCAGTCCTATGGATTTGGTGACGATCGAAATCGCCCCGAAGAGCGCGACCGAGTCCTTGCCGATATCTTCGTTCAGCCAGATACAGTCAAAGCCTTGATTCTCCGCCTGAGTCGCGAGTTTCAGGATTTCTTCGCTCGTCAGCTCGTTGCCCGTTCCTTCATTCTTAAAATCTATGCCGATTTTCTGCTTGGGATTCATAATTTTCTCTTCCGGGCGATGAGAGTATCGATCAGAAGCGGTGCTGTCAACCCACGCGCGGATCTATAGCGAAAACCGGCTTTCTTGCAATTAGGAGGAGCGACGCACTGCGTAGAGGCTGAACGAATAAAGCGAAACGCCCGGGGCCTCATCGGCCGCGCTAGACATTTGCTCCCCCCCTGGGGTAAGAAGAGATCAACGAAATTGGACAAGGTGCATTGGCTATGGAAGGAATAGAGCTTCGCCCGTGGGAAGAAGGGTTTACTGTGCCGGAGCGGTTCAATATGGTGAGCCTGCTTCTGGAACGCCATCTGGAACAGGGCCATGGTAAACGTATCGCCGTCTACACTCAGGATGAAAAGATTACCTACCAGCAGCTCTACGAGCTTACGAACCGCGCCGGGAACGCGCTCGTGAATTTGGGGATAGAACCCGAGCAGCGCGTTATTCTGCTACTGCCGGATGGTCCCGAGTTCGTAGCAACATTCCTCGGGGCGATGAAGATCGGGGCCGTGCCGGTTCCGATTAATGTCCTGGCAACCCCTTCAGATCTGACCTACTTCTTGAACGATAGCCGCGCCAAAGTGGTCGTGGTGGGGCAGGAATTCCTGCCGAAGGTGGCCGCCATAGGAAAGCAGTGCGCTTTATTGCGCCACGTCGTTGTGGTCGGCGATGATCCGGGGGAAAATCTTTCCTTCCGCAAGCTCATTGATGAAAGCGCTTCCAAGCTTGATGTTTTTCCAACCCACAAAGACGATGCCTCTTACTGGCTCTACAGTTCCGGCACAACCGGCCAGCCGAAAGGTGTCATCCATCTGCACCATGACCTGGTCTTTTGTGTGGAGACCTGGGGATATCATGTAGCGCGCTTCACCCCGGATGACATCTGTTATTGTGTTCCGCGGCTCTTCTTTTCATACGGCCTCAATATGGCGCTCTATCTTCCTCTTTATTACGGGGCTGCGGTGGCGCTTTCGCCGCACCGGCAGGAACCGGCTTTGGTATTGGAAAACATTCGTCGCTACCGCCCTACTCTGTTCTTCTCTGTCCCCACCTCCTATGGTCAGATCCTCCGCGAAATCGAAGATAAGGGGATTGAGGCCGACCTCAGCTCAGTGCGGTATTGTGTCTCTGCCGGCGAGGCCCTGCCCGGGCCGCTCTACGATCGCTGGTTGCGCCGCTTCGGTATCGAGATCCTCGATGGTCTGGGATCGACCGAAGTCGGCTGGGTTTATATCAGCAATATCCCTGGAAAGGTCAAGCGCGGCAGCAGCGGATCACTTCTGCCGGGGTACAAGTCGAAAATCGTGGACGATGCTGGCCAGGAGGTTCGTCCCGGTGAGGTCGGCAACCTGATGGTCTCAAGCGACAGCCTGCCTCCGGGGTACTGGAACAAACACGAGAAAACGAAGGAAACTTTCTTAGGGACGTGGATGCGCACGGGAGATCGCTATGCGATCGATGAGGAAGGATATTTTTTCTATGGCGGTCGCGCTGACGATGTTCTGAAGGTGAGCGGTATCTGGGTCTCGCCTCTGGAGGTGGAGCAAGCGCTTTTGGAGCACGAAGCCGTGGCTGAGTGCGCCGTTATCGGCCATGAGGATGAAATGAATCTCATAAAGCCCAAAGCCTTTGTCACCCTGCGCGCGGGCTTCCGACCGGATCGCGAGCTCATAGTGGCCCTTCAGAAAGCGGTTAAAGAGCGGCTCGCGCCTTACAAATATCCCCGTTGGATCGAATTTGTGGACGAGCTTCCGAAAACCGTCACGGGCAAAATCCAGCGGTACAAACTGCGCCAACTACAAAACAAGCCACCGGCCGATTTTTCCTAGAACGCTCTTACCGTTTACGGCACAGCGGTGACGCGGATGACCGATCCTCTCAGAGAACTCCAGGAAAAAATTGTTCTTGCGTGTCGCATCTTGGCGATGGAAGGTCTGGTCAAAGATATTTTGGGCCATGTGAGCGCTCGAATCCCCGACAGCAATGAAATGTGGATTCGATGTCGGAGTCCGGAAGAAGAGGGACTGCGATACACGAACACAGATGTCATCAGGCGGGTAGATTTTGATGGGAAAGGCCCTCTCCTGGGAGAAAACTATCAGCTGCCGAATGAGTTTGCTATTCACGGCGAGATCTATAAGAGCCGCCTTGATGTCGGTTGTGTGATTCATGCCCATCCGGAAGCCGCGTTGATTTGCGGCATTGCCGATCTTGAGTTCCAGCCGATATTTGGAGCGTTCAATATACCCGCGATGCGGCTGGCTTTGCAGGGCATCCCGGTATTCGCACGATCTTTTCTCATGACCCGGCCTGAAATGGTCGCTCCGATGATTCACATCATGGGCGAAAAACGGGTGTGTCTCATGAGGGGACACGGAATCACTGTGATCGGCGAAACCGTGGAAGAAGCCACCGTTCGCGCGCTGAACTTCGACCTTCTGGCCCGGATGACCTTGCAGGTTGCTCAGACCGGCAGGAAAGCGCGTGCGATCGATCAGGAAGATATACAAGAGCTTCCCGATCTTGGCTCAACGTTTAACGACCTATGGGTCTGGCGCTATTATGTAAAGAAACTCCAGGACGAAGACTGCCGATAACGCGCCATCCTTCTACTTTTTTTCCGGCTTCGTATAACCCAAGCTGCCTCCGCCCTTCTGGGATTGTAAGTAGCCCTCCACGTCACTGAGCGGATTTGTGTAATAGCGCATCCGATGGGAAACGAGATCGTCTGTCTTTATGGCCGTCTCAAAGCTCACGTCCTTTTCCATGTACGCTGCTATTTTGGCATGCTCTAAAGTTGCCGGATTGCGACTCCCGAGCTCTCGCGCAAGCTCTTCAACAAAAGTCATAAGGTCGTTTTCCGGAACGACTTTCGAAACGAGGCCGGCCCGCTCCGCCTCTTCGCCGGAAAGATTTCGGCCCGTAAGCTGGACATAAAAAGCTTTTTTAAACGGTATCCCGCTGTGAAACAGCGTCGGCGTGGCCGTGGCGCCGTAACTTCCCCGAATAATTTCAGGCATGCCGAATCTGGCCGTATCTGCCGCCACCGCCAGATCATGGCCGTTCACAAGAGCAAGGCCGCCGCCAAGACAATATCCCTTTACAGCCGCTACCGTCACTTGAGGGCAGTTTCGCAGTATGTTGACGATGTCGGCCACTCCTTCGTGCTCTCCCCACCTTCTGCGCTCGGCGTATCGCTCCCTCATATCATGAAGATCCCGGCCCGAAGAATAACAATCCCCTGACCCCATCGTTACGATACACCGGATTTGATCATTGTTACTCAACTCCTTTAGGATTCTCGCCAGCTCGGCTAAAAGCGCGACGGTCAGAGCGTTTTTCTTCTCGGGCCGGTTCAAGGTCAGCCAGGCGACTCCTTCGGCCTCCGATATTTTCTCCAAAACCAGTTTCTGATCAGCCATTTCTAACTCCTTTGTTGGTTGGCCCTTCCCCGTTGGGATTTCTGTTGTTTTCAGATCTTTCGCTGCTGGCTCTTGCCGTAGAAAAACCCACGGCAAGCTTTTCGTCCTAATTAGTATAAGAAACGGTAAGGGTCAAACCGCGCGGCGCAAGGGCCATGGAGCCAAGCGCTTTACTCTTTACTCAAGCTAGTGGGTCGATTCAATGCCGCACTCGCAGGATGCCATAACCTGGGGAATCCCGTCAGCTATGAAGGCAAGCGCACAAAGACGGCGCGGGCAAGCCCGCCAGCCTCGAGAGCATGGAGCTTACGGATCTTAACGCGCGTCTCCGCGTCATGGATGAACTCGAGTGGCTTGGTGTGCTCCGTTAGTTTTTCCCGAATAGTGAAGCGATAAACCCCGTACCGTCTAGTTCCTTAACAAGGCTGTTGTCGTAGAACTTCTCAGGATCCGCGTTGCGCGCCCCTTCTCTCTTCGAGAGCTTGAGCGCCGCCTCGATAATCTCTCTCCTCACATAGGGCCGCTCCGGAATATACGGGATGCTGGTCCGGTAGCTCTCAAGAAGGATCTCACGGTCATCGATATGGGAGAATTTGCCGATAAGACGAAGCGCGTATTCTCGATCTCTGCGACAGAGCGCCAATCCTTCGAGATAGCCTCTGAGGAAATTGCGCATCACGTCGCGATTCTGGCGCAGCCATGTCTCTCGGGCCCCAATGCCAAAGTAGCCGAAGGGCAGCTTCATCTGCATTAGATTCACTAACTCTCTAAAGCCGAGCTTCTGGGCGATCAGACCATTTGGCGGAGAGATGATCGAGGCATCGACCAACCCCTGCTGGAGCGCCTGGACGCGGGCGTCTGTGCCCCCGACGTAGATGATCTTATAATCGTTTTCCTTAAGGCCGAAGTGGGCAAGAGCATCCCGGATGCCGTACTCTGAGGCGGCGCCGGCGCGGCTCGCGGCTATCACTTTTCCCTTGAGATCCTTTGGATGGTGAATCGCGGGCTTGGCAAAGATCTGAAAGTAATAGACGTCATAAACAGAACCGGTGACGAGGGTGCTTCCCCCTGCCAGGCGGGCCTCGACGGCCGCGCCAACGTTGAACATGCCGATCTGGACCGATCCGGCCTCCATGGCCAGGACGACTCTGGATCCACCGGCCAGGTAAACCAGTTCCGTTTCGAGCCCGTATTTGCGGAAAAACCCCTTCTCTTGCGCCGCCCAAAGCTGCGCCGCCGCAGCCGAGATCGCGCTGTAACCGATGTGGATTTTATCCGCCGCCAAAAGCCGGCTATGAAATAACCACGCGGCCAGCAGAAACACTGCTCCGGTGAACAGGCGAAAAATCAGTCGCCTCATGCCCACTCCCCCTTTTCTCGTGTTCTGATGCTCATCGTTGCCGCCCTTCTCCGATTATAAACAGGTACACCGTATGATCGTGAAAAAAATCCCCCGGCATCTTATCCGCCCGGCTCGGGATCCATCCCTCAACCGGGAAGTCGTGCGAGACCACGCGGGAACCGGGCTTAAGCTGCTTCTCGAGGAGAGGCCGTAGCTTGGCGTTGAACTCCGGCAGCATATATAGCGTGACAACCGTCGCTGGAGAGACATCCACGGTGAACGCATCCTGCTCGCGGAATTCGATCAACTGGCTAACGCCGCTCTTCCTGGCTTGACTGCGGGAACGCTCGACCAAATCCGAATCAATCTCCACGCCAACTCCTCTGGCGCCGTAGCGCTTCGCGGCGGTGATCAGGATCCGGCCATCGCCGCTTCCCAGGTCGTAAATCACATCATCTTCTGTCACCTGAGCCAGCTGCAGCATCCGATCCACCACCTCGGGTGGCGTGGGTACAAAGGGCACTTCGCCGGCCGTCCAGACAGCCGTGCAGCCGCTAGCTAACGCAACGGTCAAGAACCAACAGCTTGCAAGAGGTCTTATCACCGGCCCCTTTATAGAGGATTCACAGCTTCTCCGCAAACCAAAGATAAACCGCGAGCAGCGAGTGACGCTCCCGATAATAATCGCGATTCCTCCGAAACCGGCGACAGTCGAAGCGAGCCTCGGGGTGCAGGACTCCGGGCCGCGGCCGACCTGCCTGTGCGCCCGCCTGCCAGGGCG
>JACQUW010000410.1 GCA_016210115.1 Deltaproteobacteria bacterium
CATTGGGAGTGCTGTCAATGCTGATTTTTTTGTTGGGCCTTTCATTTCTCTCACCGCTGCTGATCGTAATGACGACGAGGATTCTCGGACCGCTGCTTAGAGACTCCGCGTGGCCGGAGAGCTGGCTTGCCGCCGATAGTTTGCGTCGGGGCGCGCTCCGCACGGGCATCACGGTTGCGACTCTCATCATCAGTCTGGCGGCGATCTTTACGATCGCGGCCTTTGTTCACAGCGTGCGGGGATCGCTTCTTTCGTGGGTAGATCAGATGGTGACGGCGGATCTTATCGTGAGCTCGGGCGCGCGGACCGCCGGTCCGGTGAACGTGCCACTCAAGGAAGAGCCGGCAGTCGGAATGAAAACCTTACCCGGCGTTGAAGTAGTTGACTACTACCGGTTGATCCGCTCCACATATGAAGGCAGGACAATCTTTATTGAGTCTTTTTCTGCCCGGGACTCGCACCGGGTTCGCAATCTGCCGATGGCTGATGGCAATCCCAAGGAAGCTTTGAAGTCCATGGCTGCAGGAGATGGTGTTGTTGTGAGCGAAAGTTTTAGAGAAAGGTTCGGTAAGGGGCGGGGCGATCTCATTGAGCTTCCGACCCCATCGGGACTTTTGCCCTTCAGGGTTCTCGGGGTCTACGTAGACTATTCATCGGATGCAGGAAGCGTTCTCATCGACCGGGCGCTCTATAAGAAAATCTGGAAAGACGATCTCGTGGATGCATTTGATCTGTGGCTCGCTCCGGGAGTTGATCGGGACGCCGTCAGCCGCTGGATCAGGGAACAATACGGAGAAAAATACCAGCTTTTTGTGAGCACTCACGCAGAGTTAAGAGACGCCGTTGTAAAAATCATGGAGCGATCATTCGTGGTCAATTATGCGGTCGAGATTGTGGCGGTTATTGTCGCGCTCTTCAGTGTCATCAACACGCTTCTGGCATCGATCCTCGATCGCTCGAGGGAAATCGGCGTTCTGCGCGCGATAGGCATGACCCAGAGGCAACTTCGCCGTATGGTCTCGGCGGAAGCTGCAGGAATGGGGTTTTTGGGAGGAATTCTCGGACTTTCCGCCGGCACGATCATGTCCTACCACCATGTGGTTTACAACACGAGGATTCTCACCGGCTGGACATTTCAATACTTTTACCCTTTTCATGTGGCGATCTTTTGTGTCCTGGCTTCCGTTGGGCTCTGCTTGATCGCGGCCTATGCTCCCGCACGGAAAGCCGCCGCGACGAACATCGTTGCGGCTATTGGATATGAGTGATCGCTGCTCATCTCAGCGTCAGGAATTCCAGAGCTACTTTTTGTCACGCTTGAGAGTTGTGGTCATTTCTTGTCTATTGAGTTGAAGAGAAATCGTCAAAAACTTTGAGTTGAGCGACTCTGGCTTTTGGTATGGATGTTGCTTTGTTACTTCCATGGTCAAGCGAACCTTCAAGCGAAAACCCGGATTTTCTAGGAGGCTGACATGGAAGCGGAACTCGCCGCACTATTTTTTTTCATTGTGCCGGTCGCGCTTTTGTTATGGGTAATTTCGCGTCTCGACAACCCACACCATATAGATCTTCATCCTAATAAAATCTACGATTACAAGTTCTGGTTCAGCGGGCGGCGCGTGGGCTGACGAAAAGATCCAGTTCGGCCGGCGATGTGCCATCTCGCACAGCCAGGACAAATCTGATCAAATAATCACTTCCGGGCTCAAACCTTCCTTTTAGAGCTCAGCCGCGGCGTCGCCGGGCAGGGCGCCCGAGGTCAGGGCGCCCCTGCTTAATCCCGGGCACTGGCGCGCGGAATTTTGCCCGCAGATACAACATCAGTATGGCGCAAGTTCCGCCGGCGAAGTCCAGGAGAACATCAATAACGACAAAAGAGCGGCTGGGAACAAGAGATTGGTGCAGCTCATCGCTCCATGCGTAGATCCATACCAGCGCCAGCGTCCAAAAACCCTGGCGCCATACCCATGCCATCCCCTGCTGGCCACGAAGGGCGCGCATGAGGAGAAAGGAAAGGACAAAATATTCGCTGAAATGCCCGACTTTCCGCAGCGCCAGATGAGCGATCTCGAGCAGCTCCGGTGACGCCTGGGGGTAGATCCACAAGAGCAGGGGCTCAAAGAAAAGCGATGTATTAGACTTAGAAAGGGAATCGCTGGAGGCGTAGAAAATCCACGCTGACCAGAGAATCACAGGTCCCCAGTATTTTAGATAACCGATCACGCTGGCCTTTTCTCTTTCAAAACAAAACCATATAGTATTTAAAGGATGGGCTATTTTTATCAACCGGGGAAGGGTTATTCTCCGGGATTCGTGTGGGGACGCGGTTCCAATCTAAGACGGCTTCACGGTCTCGCATTAGAGTAGACCCGCTAAAGTTTCAGGTTTTCTAGCTATGGAAGCGAAGGACTTCGACCTCTCCTCGCTTAAGATCGACCGCTCTGCGGAACTGAAAGAGCCTTCGAATAAATCCCGCCGGGGCTTAAAAATCGTTCTTATTCTCGCGCTCTTGGGGCTGCTCCTGCTGGGCGGCCTTGCTTTAACTCGCCTGCTCGAGCCGCGGATAGAAGTGCAGCTTGCGACGGCAACCTACACTTCGCGCGCGCAAGCCAGCGCCGTCTTGAGCGCGAGCGGATACGTCGTTGCCCAAAGGAAAGCGGCTGTGGCCTCTAAAGCAACCGGACGCCTGATTTACCTTGGAGTGGAGGAAGGAGATCAGGTAAAAAAAGGGCAGGTCATTGCGCGCCTCGAGGATCAGGACGTCTTGGCGGCGTTGGAGCAGGCGCGCGCCAATCTCCGTCTTTCCGAATCAGATCTGGACGACGCGCGGCAATCGTTCAAGCGTCAGAAGATCCTTTTAGAGAAGCAGTTCATTGCGCAAGCTGACGTTGACGCCGCTGAGGCGCGCTACAAGCGCGTTGTCGCTTCCATCGAGGCTGCCAGGGCGGCCGTGGCGGAGGCCGAGGTCGCGGTTGAGAACACCCGGATTGTGGCGCCGTTTGACGGCACCGTCCTGACCAAAAACGCCGACGTCGGGGAAATTTTGGCTCCTATGGCGGCGGCTGCGAGCTCTAAAGCTGCTGTCGTTACCATTGCGGACCTCTCCTCGCTCGAAGTCGAGGCGGATGTTTCGGAGTCAAACATCACATTGGTCTTGTCGAAGCAGCCTTGTGAGATTGTCCTGGATGCTTATCCGGAACAACGCTATTCAGGGTTTGTCAGCAAGATTGTTCCCACTGCGGATCGGGCCAAAGCGACCGTGCAAGTGAAGGTCAAGTTCAAGTCCTACGATAAACGCGTGCTGCCGGAGATGAGCGCGAAAATTACATTTCTTTCGCCTGGGATGGCTGCGGCCGACTTTTCCGGCAAGCCGGTGCTTACTGTGCCGTTTTCTGCCGTCTCGTCCAGGAACGGCAGACAGGTCATTTATGCCGTTCTAAAGGAGCGCGCCGTGGAGGTCCCGGTTGTTTTAGGGGAGCGACTCGGGACCCTGGTGGAAATCAGGCAGGGACTGCGCGCCGGCGATAAGATTATTGCGCGGGTTGATGATCGGGTCGCCGCCGGCGCGAAAGTGGTCGTGAAATAATTTTTTTGCGTTTGCCTTTCAGGCGTGATGGCCAAGCCTCTTATCGAAATCCGTAACGTCAGTAAATCGTATCGTAGAGACACTTTGCAGATCCAGGTGCTAAACAACATCTCTTTAGACGTGCCGGAAGGAGAGTTTCTCGCCCTCATGGGTCCATCAGGATCCGGCAAGACGACGCTGCTGAACATCATTGCCGGTATTGACCGGCCGGATCAGGGACGCATTCTCGTCTCCGGAATCGATGTCACAAGCCTGAGCGAGTCTGCTCTGGCCCGGTGGCGCTCCCGCTACGTGGGGTTCATTTTCCAATTTTATAATTTGATTCCCGTTCTGACCGCCTTTGAAAACGTTGAGCTTCCGTTGTTGTTGACTCCGCTTCCAAAAAAACAACGATACGAGCATGTGAAGGCTGCGCTCGGGGCGGTCGGTCTCGCTGACAGAATGTATCATTATCCCCGGCAGCTTTCCGGAGGTCAGGAGCAGCGGGTCGCGATTGCCCGTGCGATCGTTACCGACCCCGCGATTCTGGTCGCCGATGAGCCCACGGGTGACCTGGACAAGAAGTCGGCGGAAGAGGTTTTGACTTTGCTGGAGCGGCTGTGCAGGGAGCTCCAGAAAACAATCGTGATGGTCACGCATGATCCGCGCGCCGCCGAAAAAGCTCACGCGATTCGGCACCTCGACAAAGGGGAGCTGACTTGAGGAACGTCGGAGCCCGTAAAATTTTCCTAGCTCTTTTTAAAGAGGCGACACAAGAACACTAAAAGAGGGGAAATCTTGCGTTTCCTTAGACTGATATTTAAGAACACGCTCAGGCACAAGCTGCGCACGGTTCTAACCGTCATCGGGATCGCCATCGCTGTTTTAGCGTTTGGGCTCATGCGCACGGTGGTGACCGCCTGGTATGCCGGCGTTGAAGCCTCAGCCGCGAACCGGCTGATCACCCGGCATGCGGTCTCTTTTATTCTTACGCTTCCCTACGCTTACCGTGATCAAATCAAGCGCGTTCCAGGCGTGGAGCAAGTGACGTTTGCGAACTGGTTTTCCGGCGTCTACATCGATAAAAGCCAGTTTTTTGCCCGCCTGGCCATAGACACGGAACATTTTTTTGACGTCTATCCGGAGTTCATGGTTGAGCCCGGCCAGCTGCAGACCTTCAAGAAGGAACGTAATGCCTGCATCATCGGAATCGATATCGCCCGGCGATATAATCTCAAGCTGGGTGACGTAATGCCCCTGGAGGGCGATATCTATCCGGGGAAATGGGAATTCGTCGTACGGGGCATTTATCAGCCTCGGGATAAGACCACCGATCCCTCCAATATGTTGTTTCATTGGAGGAATCTGGATGAAAGGGTACGAAAAGAGGCACCCGACAGGGCGGGGCAGGTGGGCTGGTATATCGTCCGAATTCGCAACCCGGACGAAGCCGCCACGGTCTCTGAAGCAATCGACCAACAGTTTGGCAACTCTCGCGCGGAAACAAAGAGCGAAACCGAACGCTCTTTCCAGCAGAACTTTCTTGCCGCTGCCAGCGCGATTATCACGGCCATGAACGTCGTCTCCTTTGTGATTATCGGCATAATCATGCTGGTCCTCGGGAATACGATGATCATGTCGGCCAGGGAACGAACGCATGAGTACGCCGTACTGAAAGCGCTGGGTTTTCCCGGATTGTACCTGGCCGGCCTCATCGCCGGTGAATCGGTTCTCCTATCGACCTTGGGCGGCGCTTTGGGTCTCGTTTTTACTGTGCCTTCGACTGAAGGCTTTCAGGCGGCGATGCCGAAGGGTTTTTTCCCGGTCTTTTACCTAAGCGGCGAAACTCTTCTAATCTCGGCGACCGCATCGATTCTCGTGGGATTGGCAGCCTCGTTGGTCCCAATCCAGCGAGTGCTAACGATGAAAGTGGTCGACGGTCTCCGCTACATTGGATAGCAGGGAGCATGGAGCAAAAGCAAAGAGCAAAGTGATTCGGACTGCCGAGAGGCCGTAGCTTGAATCTATTTACCAAGTATATCGTTCGCAATTTTATGGCCCGCCGGCTGACAGCGGCGATCACGATGGCCGGGGTCGCTCTGGTCGTTTTTGTCTTTGCCGCCGTCCTCATGATGGCGCATGGAATTAGGCAAACACTGAGCGGCACCGGTTCGGAAGAGAACGTTCTGGTTATCAGAAAGGCGGCCACGGGGGAAATCGCGAGCATTCTCAGCCGTGAGGTGGCCAACATCATCAAATTCATGCCCCAGGTGGCGCGCGCCGCGGACGGGAAGGTCATTGCGTCGACGGAGGCCGTGATCATTATTAACCTGGAAAAAATTGATTCGAGCGGGATCAGCAATATCGCCGTGCGCGGAGTATCCCGCGAGGTCTTCGAGCTCCGGCCTCAGGTCAGGATCGTGGAGGGAAGGACGTTCACACGCGGGGCCAGGGAAATTATTGTCGGGCGCTCCGTCTCAGAGCGGTTCAAGGGCGCGCAGATCGGCCAGGCGGTCAGGTTCGGCGGCACCTTCTGGACGGTGGTCGGTCTCTTCGAGACGCGGGGCAGCGGTTTTGATTCGGAAGCATGGGGTGACGTGGATCAGATCCTCGACGCGTTCCGGAGGTCCTCTTTCTCCACGGTAACGTTCCGGCTGAGCAATCCGGAGGATTTCGACAGTTTCGTTGCAGCCTTTCAGCAGGACAACCGGCTGCAGCAGTTCGATGTCAAAAAAGAGAAGCAATTTTTTGAAGAACAATCGGAACTGATGGCCACCTTCATCAGAGTCTTGGGGCTTTTTATCACGGCGATATTCAGTCTCGGAGCCACGATCGGCGCGACCATCACGATGTACGCGGCCGTCGCCAATCGGACCGTGGAGATCGGAATGCTCCGTGCGCTGGGATTCGCGCGGCGCGCGATTTTGGCGGCTTTTCTTGCGGAGTCTTTCCTGCTCTCTTTATCGGGCGGTTTGCTGGGCTTGTTTTTGGCTTCCTTCCTCAGATTTTTCACAGTCTCGACTCTGAACTTTGGCTCCTTTTCGGAGCTCGCGTTTTCCTTTGCCCTTTCTCCTTCAATCATCATTTCGTCTATCGTGTTCGCGATCTTGATGGGTTTGTTGGGAGGTTTCTCCCCGGCGGTTCGGGCCGCTCGACTCAATATTGTCAGCGCGTTGAGAGCCCCCTAGCCGGAGAAACAGAGGTTAGAGGTCGAAGGTTAGAGGTCGGAGGTCGGACTGTCAGATCTTTGACTTCTGACGTCCGCAGCTAGGAGTCCGCCGAGTGTCGCGAGGCGCTAAACCATCTCTGGTCCGCCAGAACAACTGAAGTCTGAATCTGGCGTTCAGAAACCGACCAGTATCTTTCCAGCAATCGATCCTTTTCTTCTTCGGAAACCAACTTAAAGCCGTGCTGTTCGTAGAACCGAATCGCCCAAACGGCGGCAGCCCAGGTCCCGATCAACATGGGCCGCGCGGTTTCTGATATCAGCCGCTCCAGCAGTTTTTTCCCGATACCTTGCCGCTGCTTCGCCGTCCGAACATAGGCGTGTCTGATGAGGGAGACGTCCTTAACGCGTTGAATTCCCATGACGCCGATCAATTCACCGGCTTCGTACCAGCCCCAGAAGACCACGCCACTATCGATCTCGTTTCGCAGTTCTTCCTCCGGCATGTAGGGCTCTTTCCAGCAATCGGCGGGAATGACCCCTTTGTACGCCTGGGCCGCGTCATTGATGATGGCGCAGATGGTATCGAATTCGTCTGACTCACATTTTCGGATCATCAGTCCTCGCTTCGCTCGGAATCTCAAATGGCAGATCTCAGATTTCAGATCCCGAGGGAGTCGGTAAAAACGTATTCCATCCTGATCCGATATGCAATCCAGCTTGGTAAAGGATTAGTGGCGATGGCTGTCCAGATTCGACTCACGTCAACGCGCATTTTATCTCCTCAACTTCTGAGAAATATGCTTGTCAGCGCCGATCTGATCGCATAAAGTTAACTAACACCAACTGGGGAAACAGAAAGGGAGGTCCATCAGACCATGCCTAAAAATGCCAAACGGGGGGCGGGCGCAAATCAGCCTCTTACGTCATTGGAAAAAAGTGTGGGCCTCATAAGGTCGGAAATAAAGATCAGCAGCCAGCACATGCAGGCGGGCTTAACTCAGGTGCGGGACGAGATGCAGGCAGGCTTAGCTCAGATACGGGACGAAATGCGGACGGGCTTTGATCAGCTTTACCGTCATGTGGATGGGTTCGTGAAACTGCATGAAACTCTCGTATCGGGTATTGAAAGAGCAGATGAATCGCCTGGAGGATCGCGTTAAAAGACTGGAGGCGAGCTGAATTTAGGACTCGCCGCCCAGCACCTTCGGGAGACGATTTTCAAGGAGAGAAACCTGGAAGGCCGGCTGCGGGAGATCGAGGAGCGATTAGGAATTCACTGAGGTTCTGGGGAAAGCTCGTTCCACCGGAGTGGAGTCCACTCAAAGATTGTTAAGAAAGCAAAGTCCGACCCCCGAAGCCCAATAAAAAGGAGCGAAAAGGTGTTAGGAAACTTCCCTTGTCCCCGGAGCGATACTCCGGACTGAGGTAGGAAAAGACCGCTTGATCCGGGTGGCGCAGCATCGAAAGAAGCCATTGGCCAGACTCTAGGAACGGCTGGCCAGGTACTCTGATAATTGTCTCCTAGCCTCCGGCATGCCTGTGAGGCTTGTGTCGTTGGCAGACAAAAACATGGGTGCCAGTTCCGTTCTTTCAACTAGCCATCCAAGAACTCGAACAACCGCCCGCTCAAGAACCCACTTTAAGTTATCACGTGCAATCGAGAGTGCGTTTATCAGTCCGTCAGGAAACCTGTTGCCATGAATCAATTTATTGCGAACGTCAGCCAGCCCGACTCCTTCACTGGTTGCGAAAATAGGCCATACGTCTGACACATCAATGCCGCAATCAGAACAAAATCGTCTGAAAGCATACTGTAAGGGGACTCTGTTGATCTCATTCAACTTGGTATACAAGAGGGCTCTTTGATGTCTATCGATTGCAGGATCAATTGATTTTTTAATGGCGTTCTTGATTGCATTACGTATTTTCCGCCATTCATTGCTGTTTGTGATGATGGACTCAAGGTCATTTCTTACACGATAATCCAGAACAAGCTCTTCCAACCCGGCAAAAAGCGCTAGGAACGATTCTTCCAGAGTTTGATGTCTGTCCGGAACCAGAGCCTGAATAGCTCCTCGTATAGCCTCCTTGCCTGGATGCACACGAAACGCGCTCCAGCATGTCGACAAAAATTCCTCGTAATCACCAAGCGAGACTAATCCCGGCCCAAGGGTCGGCTCCTGAGAACCTGTAGGAAAGACTAAATTGCCTCTGTAGTACCTCGTATACGTCCGACCATCGGATGCTGCCCAACCCACGCAAGCAGTTCGAGTTCTAGAACCCAACCCGGCGATCCACAGAAAATCGTCGACAGTTGGCAAAACGCTTGAATTAAATTTATCCACATCGTCGGCAGCACAGGGGGAAGTGGTGTTTGCAACGAGGAACGACCAGTGTAGCGTGCCCTGATTGGGGATATTCTCATGCCTGAATTCTCTGTCAAACTCAAGATGAATATCGGGAGTCAGCTCTACCCGAAGTTGGTCCAGTTTCTCCATTTCGACATTACCGGCGTAGGAAGACGTGGCGATCATTGCGGGCTGCAGCATGGAATTCGGGGAGAGCCAAAGCACAAAGCGGGTATTCTCTGATTTGTCCTGGTGGGGATCTTGATTTAGGTAGTGAACCACGCGAAGATTCTGTGGCTGACCACTAAACACACAGTCATAAAGGTTAGGTCCCCATTGAGTTGTGCTCTTGTTTTCGAGATACACCTCTGGAGCATAAATCCAATCAGTAGTCCTTCCGAAACGATCAAGCAGCTTGGCTTCGAAAGTCACCTGCCAAAACACCGAAACCTGCTGCCATTGCTCTTGAGTTGGCTTAAAGTCAAATCTGGGTTTGGAAATTGGTCTGGCGGGGAGATAGATCTTGCACGGGATATCGGTTACCGCGTAAGTCCTCACTCTTAATGTGGCAAGGACAAAAAAATCTTCTTTCGGACCTAAGGGGTTTGTCTTCATTTGGTCTTGTCATACGTCTAGCATTTCACCAAGACGGTGAGATTGGAAGTCCTTTGGCTGTGACCGGATACTGCGGAATTATCGATAGCGCTCAACTGTCCGCCCCGCCTTAGCAAATTTCGAGACAAATTTTGGGTCGGCGTAGTCACTTGAGGCATCCGACTCAAAATACTGTTCACGCTAATCCCAGCCCAAGGCGATGCACACTACAAATCTCCCCTAAACGCCCTATCGAGGATGGAAGGCAGCATAGCGTCGAGTTCCGTGGTGGTCTCCAGCTGCAACTTTTTCAACACGTCCACCTGCGCCTGCAAGGCTTCCAACTCGGCCACGAGGTGGCACTGCTCGGAAAGCGAATGTGGTGGCACCAGCAACGCAAGCACCTTTTCCTTCGAGATGTTCTTCATTGTCGGTGATGTCCCGCTGGCCCGGCGGGCAATCTGTTCCCGTAGAGCCGGAGACTTTAGCACGTGGTCAAACCACTGCAGCACTAGGTCCACGTCCTTGCGAAAGTGGAAGCGAAAGGTTTTATCGCTCAAAAGAAGTTTTGGCCGGGTGCCGTTTATAATTGCGCAAGCCCCGACTAGCTCAGTTGTGTTTGCACGGCTCATCAAAAAGTCTCCGCGACGGACTTCATACCGCGCGTCGAAAGACGCGCCAGGGGGAAGAGCCTTATTTTCGCTCTCTTTGAAGTTTCCGAAGGAGACCGCGCCCACTTTGAGGACACCCCATTCATTGATCTCTGCCGGTCCGGTCTCGCATTGGGGGCTTTTTCCGTTTTCGATTTCGCTTACCAATTTCCGCAGCGGAATCCAGTTTGCCTTCGGTGTCTCGCCAATAAGCGAGCGCCGAGCGGATAAAATAAGAGCATTCGCCTCTCGCTGTGCCCCCTGCCGCAGGGCTTTGGCCTCCTCGATCTTTGCGGCCAGTTCTTCGATCCGCGCCACAATCCGCTGCTGCTCTGGGAGCGGAGGAAGGGGAATTTGATATTGGAGAACGTGCTGCGGCCGGATGGCGGCATAATTTGTTGAGCCTCGTGCTGCCACTTGGTCTCTGAAAAAGGGAGTACGAACGTAGTAGTCCAAAAAACCGCGGTCGAGTTTTTCCTGGTTGATTTCGAAAAGAAAATAATGACTGCTCACAATACTGCCATGCAGGTCATCCGGCACAATCCCGAAGCCGCCAACCTTGGCATCAATCTCCGCGACAAGAAACTCTCTGGCGCGACAGACCTGTTGTTCCTTCGTCTTTATTTCCGAGCCGGGGACGGTGTCTCTTAAAACGATGCCCTTGGCATGGAGCTGCACACGGCAGCGCTTGTACTTGTCGAGATCGCTGATTCGGATGAACTCCTTGCGATGTTTCAGGACTTCACCTAGTGGCACGAGCGGCCAAGAGGCAGTCATCTCAACCGTCCCTCCAAAGCATGCTTAATTTCCATCACGATCTCCGCTATGCGCTGCTCTTTTTTGAGGATATCGTCGGCGAGTTGTTCGGGGGGGAGGTGTTCGAAGTCCTGCTTGCAATTGGGGTTCTTGATGTCGAGGTTGACGGAGACGAGGTTGCCAGTTTCATCGTACTTGAGCACGTCTTTGGCGTGGACCTTCCAGGCGTGTTCGTTTTCCTCACGGGCCTGTGGTGAGCCTGTCGA
>JACQUW010000411.1 GCA_016210115.1 Deltaproteobacteria bacterium
CGAAGAGATCGCCCGTATCGCGGGCACCTACCACGCCTGGAGAGGGGATAGCGACACCTCATACTCAGATGTGCCTGGTTTCTGCAAGTCCGTTAAACTAGAGGAAATACGGGAACACGGCTACGTCCTCACGCCTGGCCGCTACGTCGGCGCCGAGGCGGTGGAGGGCGACGGCGAGCTGTTCGAGGAGAAGATGCAGCGGCTCACCGCGACGCTGCGCGAGCAGCAGGCGGCAGCCACGAAGCTGGACGCCGCCATTGCCGCCAACCTGAAGGAGCTTGGGTATGGCGGCTAGGAAGAAGACCACAAAAGACTCAGCCATGTCCGATAGCGAATCCATTATCCCTCGGGACTACGCGGACTGGCTGGCTAGCCTGAAGTCCCACATCTCCAGTACCCGGCAGCGGGCCACCCTCGCCGTCAATCAGGAGCTGGTGCGGCTCTATCACCACATCGGCACCGAAATTCTGGAGCGACAGACCCGTCAGGGCTGGGGAGCCAAAGTGATCGACCGCGTGGCCGCCGATCTCCGGGCAGCCTTCCCGGAGATGAAGGGCTTCTCCAGCCGCAACCTCAAGTACATGAAATTCTTCGCCCAGATGTGTCCCGCTGGCCTAATTGGGCAGCAGCCTGCTGCCCAATTGCCCTGGTTCCACCTCGTCACCCTCCTCACCAAGGTTTCTGCAGACGCCGAGCGCGAATGGTATGCGGCCCAAGTCGTCCAGCATGGCTGGTCGCGGCCCACGCTGGATGTTCACATCAAGAACCAGCTCCACCTGCGCCAGGGCGTCGCCATCACCAACTTCGACCGCCACCTTCCCACGCCGCACGCCCAGCTCGCCATCGAAGCCTTGAAGGATCCCTACCTCTTCGACTTTCTCGGCCTCGGCGACGAAGCCCATGAGCGCGACATCGAGAACGCCCTCATTCGGCATATCACCCGGTTTCTCCTGGAACTCGGGGCAGGTTTCGCTTTTGTCGGGCGGCAATTTCGGCTGGAAGTGGGTGGCGACGAGTTTTTCATCGACCTGCTTTTCTACCACACCCGCCTGAAATGTTATGTGGTGGTGGAACTCAAGGGAGTGGCCTTCAAGCCCGAACACGCCGGCCAACTGAACTTCTATCTCGCCGCAGTGGATGCCCAAATCAAGGCCCCGGACGACAAGCCCACCATCGGCCTTTTGCTCTGCAAAACCAAGAACCGCCTCGTCGCCGAATATGCCCTCTCCGGGATCGGCAAGCCCATCGGCGTGGCGGAATACCAACTCGTGCGCGCACTGCCCGAACCGCTAGATACCAATCTGCCCAGCATTGAAGAGATCGAGGCGGAGCTCAGCAACCTGCCTACCGAACAGGCAGGCGAGGAGGATGAACGATGAATCGGCTCACCGCGACGCTGCGCGAGCAGCAGGCCGAAGCGGCGAAGCTGGATGTTGCTATTGCTGCCAACCTGAAGGAACTTGGGTATGGCAGGTAGGCGGCCGGTGTTCGATTTCGCCGCTTTGGTAACATTCATCCAAGAGGCGGACGCCCGACTTGCGGCCCACGCCATCCGGGCCGTGAACCTCGGGCTGACGCTCAGGAACTGGGCAATCGGCTTCTATATCGCCGAGTTCGAGCTGCGCGGCGCGGACCGCTCGACCTATGGCGACCGCTTGCTGACCGAGCTGTCCAGAGTGCTGGGTGCGCGCCAAATCAGCAACACCGGTCGGCGGCAGCTCTATCAGTATCTGTCGTTTTACCGCGCCTACCCGTAGATTGTGCGGACACTGCCTGCACAATTCCGCCGCCTGCTGCCGGCGCTTCCACAAGCGAGGAAAGTGCGCACAGCGTCCGCACCATTCGCCCTACCCCCCGACAAGCTGTTCGGCAGTCTCTCGTACAGCCATTTCGAGTTGCTGGTCGGCCTCGATGATCCCCTTGCCAGGGCCTTCTATGAAACCGAATGCGTGCGGGGCCACTGGTCCGTGCGCAAACTCAAGAGGCAAATTTCTTCCCTGTACTTCGAGCGCTCCGGACTTTCGCGAGACAAGAAAAAGCTCGCGGCGCTGATTCGGTCGGGCGCGGAGCAGGACGCGGTCCGGCTCGCCGTCCGCGACCCCTACGTCTTCGAGTTCCTTGGCATCAAGTCCAAGGAGGTCATGAGCGAATCGGATCTGGAGGACGGCCTGCTGAGCAAACTGCAGGACTTCCTGCTGGAGCTAGGCCACGGTTTCTGCTTTGAAGCACGGCAAAAGCGCATCCTGATCGGCCGGACCCATTGCTTCGTAGATTTGGTTTTCTATCACCGCATTCTCAAGTGCCACGTGCTTGTCGAGTTGAAGGTGGACGAGTTCAAGCACGAACATCTCGGGCAGCTCAACACTTACGTGAGCTGGTTCAAGCGCAACGTCATGACCGATGGCGACAACCCGCCTGTCGGTCTCCTTCTTTGCACACGCAAGGATCACTCGCTGGTCGAATACGCGCTCGCTGATCTGCCGAATCGACTCTTCGTCTCGAAGTACCAGCTCAAACTGCCGAGCCGCGAGCAGCTCCAGCAGTTCCTCGATGCACAGCTCAAAGAGGTGGGTGATGCGTGAGTTGCAGCAGCACGCTGGGATCGAGAGAATTGTGCAAGCGCCACTTGCACGAAGGGCGGTCGGAACGACTCTGCGACGGGCTGTGGCGCGATTGCATGACCACCCGTGCTTGCGTTGCAACTCAAAAGTGAAACAACCTGTTTCACCTTCGGTGCAGCAGCTCAGCGGCCAAAAACTGACGCAGTCTGTGCTAGAAATGTTGAAGCACCACGAGGTGATCGGTGTCGCCGGGTGGGAAACGAAGCTCGTCAAAAAACTGCCAAAGGAACTAAAAGGAAGTTTGCCAACGGTGGAGGAAATCGAAGCCGAACTTGCCGAGCATTCGCAAAGCGCGCCCCGAGCGCCGCAGAGGAAGCGATGAGGCCAATCAACGCGCCGATGCCGGAGATGCTGCGCGACCAGACCACGCAGGCGCGGACGCTGGATGAGGCCATTGCCCGGAATCTGAAGGAGTTGGGCTATGGCGGGTGAGTGGCGTATCGGCCACCTGGGCGATTGTGTTCTTCTCCAATCAGGCGGAACACCCTCAAAGTCGCGGCTCGACTTTTGGCTAGGCGATGTCCCATGGGTAAGCGCCAAGGACATGAAATCTTATTGGATCAAAGACACGGAAGACCACTTGTCAGAGAACGGTGCGAAAGAAGCAACTCGCATCGTCGCACAAGGGACGACACTCCTACTTGTGCGAGGAATGACTCTTCATAACGACATTCCCATATGCCGCGTTCGCCGCCCAGCGGCATTCAACCAAGACGTAAAGGCTGCATTAGCTCGGCCTGGGACTGATCCTGAATTCGTTCCTTATCTGCTCCTCGGCTACAAGACGAAGCTTCTTTCGATTGTCGATTCGGCCGGGCATGGTACGGGGCGTCTCAATTCGGACACGTTGCTAAATCTTCCGGTGCACATCCCGCCCGTTGAGGAACAATGTGCCATCGCCCACATCCTCGGTACTCTGGACGAGAAGATAGAGCTGAACCGGCGGATGAACGAAACTCTGGAAGCGATGGCGCGGGCGATCTTCAAGTCGTGGTTTATTGATTTCGATCCGGTGCGGCGCAATGCCGCTCGGACTCGAAATCAACCCTCACCCGCCGTTTCACGGCACCCTCTCCCAACTCCTCTCCCCCTGGGAGAGGCACGGGTGAGGGTGCCCGGCATGGGAGAGGGCCAGGGTGAGGGGCGCATCAAGGAATTTGATGCGCTGTTTCCCGACCACTTCGGCACCTCCGAGCTGGGCGAGATTCCGGGTGGGTGGGAGGTTGTCACTTTGCCAGAGGTGATCGAGGTCAACCCTGCACGTTCGCTGAAGAAAGGCCAAGTTGCGCCTTACCTCGATATGGCGAACATGCCAAGCCGAGGTCACTCCCCCGACGTGGTGGTTGAGCGTCCCTTTGGGTCTGGGATGCGCTTCATCAACGGCGATACTTTGGTGGCCCGAATCACACCGTGCCTTGAGAACGGAAAGACGGCGTTCGTCGATTTCCTGGAAGACGGGCAAGTCGGGTGGGGTTCGACTGAATACATGGTGCTTCGACCGAAGGCCCCACTGCCAGCAGTATACGCATACTGCTTGGCGCGGAGTGGTGAATTCCGGGAATTCGCTATCCAAAGCATGACAGGGACCAGTGGTCGGCAGCGGGTTCCAGCGGAAGCCCTCTCGCATTTTCTGACGATCTCTCCGCCCGACGATGTAGCGGAGCTGTTTGGGCGGCTCGTGAAGCCGTTGTTCACTCGGGCTCATGCTGCCACGGAGGAATCTCGTACCCTCACCGCCTTGCGCGATACACTACTGCCCAAGCTCATATCTGGCGAGTTGCGCATTCGCACAGGGGAGAAAATCGTTCAAGCCCACTCATGAAGATTTCCAAGATCCACATTGAGAACTTCCGGTCCATCAAAAGCCTCAATCTCGATGTTCCGGAAATCTGTTGCTTAGTTGGGCCGAACAACGCAGGGAAGAGCAACATTCTCCTTGCAGTCCAACGTGTGCTCGCACGCGATTGGGTTTCCGTAACTTCTTTTGACGAGCTAGATGTTTACGCGCACGAGCATGATTCTGACGTGACCATTCAGATCTTCTTTGAGCCTGGAATTCCATTTGCCAGATTTAGGGGCGTTGAACCTGTTGCAATTCGCACCCTGGCCTTTGAATACACGCGGTACAAGGTTGGGCCCGACAAAGGAAGGCGCCGGTTGGAGCAGAAATGTTTCGATGAGCATGGCAAGCCTCCAATGGTTCTGGCGAAAGTGCCAAAGAAGGGCGAAAAGTACGAGTATCAGCCGTTAGTCAATATTCCCTCCGATGTGAGAGAGTCCGTTCCACTGATTTACATCGGAACGAATCGGGCGCTGAAGGAACAACTTCCGGGGGCGCGCTATTCGATGCTCAGGCAGCTGTTCGAGGACATTGACCGTGACTTGCAAGACCCAAAGCAAACAATAAAGGTCAAGCAACAAGACGGCTCAGAGGTAGAGATTCGACGATTACAGCGGTTTCACGCCCTAATGGAAGCGGCGGTGAACCTACTGCGGACTGACTCATTTAAGGCGTTGGAGGACTCAATCAAGAAGAACGCCCTCCAACAACTAGGATTTGACCCTGCTACTGAAAGTGACAGGCTGGACCTGTTTTTCTCCCCGTTCGACACCATGGACTTCTATAAGGCGCTGGACCTTCGGGTTCGCGAGGGAGCTTTTTCCGTCAGCGCTACCGAGATTGGGGAAGGCGTTCAGAATGCCTTGGTACTTGCGATTCTCAAAGCATTCGAAGAGAGACGGAAGCAAGGTGCAATTCTCTTAATCGAAGAACCGGAGATGTTCTTGCACCCTCAAATGCAACGTTCTCTGTACAAGACCCTGCGAGAGATAGCCAAGACAAACCAGATCATATATACGACACACTCTCCGCACTTCATTTCGATCCCTGAATACAACGAGGTCGTAATTGTTCGCAAGGGCATGGATGGCACCCAAGTGCGTTGCTCGAATTTGCCCACGGACGCAAAGCGAAGGGAGAAGCTAATTAAGGAACTGGACCCCGAGCGAAACGAGCTGTTTTTTGCAAGCAGACTATTGTTGGTTGAGGGGGATACAGAGAAGCTTGCACTACCTGAGTATGCCAAGAGGCTGAATCTCGACCTCGACCGCGCTGGAGCGACGATTGTTGAAGTCGGAGGCAAACGAAATCTTCCGGAGTTCGCTCAGATTGCAGCGTCGTTTGAGATACCGACAGGCATCGTGTACGACGAGGACTCCTCCGACTTTAACGACGAGGGCGAAGAGGGCAAGTTCAACGCTGCATTAAATGGTTTCGCTCGCAGAGATGGTACTGTCTGTGTCTGGCGTTTCAGTAAGAAATACGAAGACCATCTGCGCAAAGCGGTTGGCGAAAAGAAGTATCAGGAACTGTGTCAGAAATATTCAAATGTTGGTAAACCTACTCGGGCACGGCTAATTGCCACTGAGCCAGAATTACCGATTCCCGAGCCGGTGCCTGGTATTTTGTCATGGCTTGCGAATAAACCGTCCGATAAGGCAGCTCGCAATTGAGCGCATTCAGCGAATCCACGTGCAAGACATGGACTTCGAAAGCCTCGGCCGCGAGTCGAAGGGGATCTCACTATGAGGCATGTTGAGAGACTGGGAAACGAAATTAGGTTTACTCTCCCGAGTGACGAGGATGGGCTGACCGGTCGGGAATGTCCCAGCAACGAATGTGAAGGTTACTTCAAGATTCAATTTGGGACCGGTTTAAAAGGCGAAAACCTCCCTTGTCATTGCCCCTATTGTGGCCATTGCGACGGTCACGACAAGTTCTTCACGAAGGAACAGGTGAATTACGTCGAATCGGTCGCGCTTAATAAAGTCACCGACGCTCTCCTCAAAGACTTAAAGAGCCTTGAGTTTCAGACCCGTCCCAAAGGCGCATTTGGGATCGGCATAAGCATGAAAGTAAAAGGACGCCCCCACCCCATCCGTTACTATCGCGAGAAACAGCTTGAAACGGAGGTGGCCTGCGACAGGTGCACGCTGCGGTACATGATTTACGGAGTCTTTGGATTTTGCCCGGACTGTGGCGTTCACAACTCGCTACAAATTTTGAAAAAGAATCTGGAATTGATAGAGAAGATGTTAACATTCGCCGAAACACAGGAACCAGCGCTGGCGCAGATGTGGATAGCTAACGCTTTGGAGGATTGTGTCGCGGCGTTCGATGGATTTGGCAGAGAGACTTGCCGAGTATTTTCGGATAAAGCTGCCGACGCTTCTAAAGCCACAAACATTTCCTTCCAGAACATTGACCGAGCGAATCAGCGGGTGCAGGACCTCTACGGAGTAGACTTTACGAAAGGGCTGGACGCCGACCAGTGGGCGCTCGTGCTCAGATGCTTCCAGAAGCGCCACCTCCTGGCCCACAAGATGGGCGTTATTGACCAAGACTACATTGACGCAACGCGTGACACGTCAGCAGTCGTCGGGAGAAAGATTCAGATTCAGCCCGCGGAAGTTCGGAGACTTCTAACGGCATTGAGGACTATCGGCGAACAATCGTTTGACTCGTTAACGAGGAAACCATGATCCAGAATCCTTCCGGCATTCTCGTTACCGTGTAGAGAAGATAGGCAGGATTATTGCAATGTGGCCAGATTGGTTGAAGGTAATTCAACTGAGCCCGCGGTTTCTTTTCGGGCTTTGGTTTCTCGGGCTCTTAATTCTATTCTTGCCGCCGACCCTAGCTGAAAGTTTTGGCATAAGCGAAATTCGCAAGGATTACAGGGGTTGGATCGGGATTGCGACACTTGCTGGCTTCTCGTTCTGGGTTGTACAGCTCATTCCGTCATTTCAGACTATGTATCGGCGTCGAAAGCTGCGGAGAGAGATCCTCAGTTGTGTTAATTCGCTGTCGCAAAACGAGAGCCGCCTTTTAGCATATTGCGTTTATCGTGGACAGAGAACGATTCCATTGCCTATCACGAACTCTACAGCGGTATCTTTGCGTCAAAAAGGCATACTGGAACAAGCGGGAGGGACTGGAAGCGCACTTGCGTGGCCATATACGATTCCATCTTTCGTCTGGAAATATCTAATATCGCATAGGCCGACACTATTTTCTGAACTTGAGAATCTACGTCCGAACGAAAGGGAAAAAGTTCTGAATGAATTAAAGAGATCCTTCGGCGGTTTACAATAATGGAGGACTGCCAAGCCAAAGTTTTTCATCGTTTTCGAACATGAACGAAAACTACCCAATACCGGCTCAGACACTAATACAGACTCTTGACGAACTCTTTTCTCATCTCGGAGAAGAGGAGATCGCAGGACTGCTCCGACAAGCCGAGGCAAGTATTAACTGGGAAGGACAGGATAACTGGGATGGCGGCAGGGACTTTTATTGCCTGAATCTTAAGATTCCCGTTCCTGCCTTTGCGAGTATAGATTCTAAAAGAGCCGCAGTAGAAAACGCTCTGTTACAAAAAGTGGGAGCAGTGACGCGCCAGTTCGACCGCGACGTAATTAGCAGAGTGATAATAGTTCCTGACGTGCGGGTAACAGGCGCACCGGGTGCTGGCCAGCTCTCGCCCGATATTCTTCGTAGGATTTGGGAGGGTGATGGTCTACGGCTTTTTATTACCCATCGCGCCCAAGACAAACTCGCTGCCGTGGAGTTGAAAACAAAGGTTGCTCCCTATGGCGTCTCAGGTTTTGTCGCGCATCAGGATATCGAGCCAAACCAGGTATGGCAGAGTGAAATCGAAAGGGCTTTGGTCTCGATGCATGCACTCGTTGCCATGATTATTCCAGGCTTTGATTCAAGTGTGTGGTGTCACCAAGAAATCGGCTTCGCTCTCGGGCGCGGAGTCCCCGTAATTCCACTCCGCCTTGGCGCTGACCCGCACGGTTTCATCGGCCGGATACAGGCTTTGAATGGTGATCTTTCCAACATTCAGGGTTTGGCGAGCAATCTGGTCGACACGCTGCTGAAGGCCGATCAAACGTCCGCGATGATGAGAGAGCATCTTGTCCTAGAATTTGAACATGCGAAAACATGGGAAACGGCGCGGCTGCTAAGACCAAAACTTCTGACAGTCACCCGCTTTGACGGGGGGCAACTCACTCGAATTGAGAAGGCGCTTACCGAAAACCAAAAGGTCGCAACAGCCTACGGAGTCCCCGAGGCAGTTAATGAATTTCTTGCCAAGCAGCGTCGTTCAATCTCTCGGTCAACATGACCAATAGCCGATTCACTGAATCTGTCGTCGAAGATGCCGCGCTCGCGTGGCTGGAGAGCCTCGGCTACGCGAGCAAGCACGGGCCGGGAGATCGCGGCCGGACAACTTACTGTCGAGCAAATTTTATAGAGGGGAATGCATGAGTGAACTCAAGACCTGCTTCAAGAAAGTGGACTACGACCTGAGTGGGTTACTCCACTACATAGACATCGGAGACATCGGCTTACCGGACATCCAGCGGCCGTTCGTCTGGTCGAACGCGAAGGTTCGCGATCTTTTCGACTCGATGTATCGCGGCTTCCCTGTGGGGTATCTGCTTTTCTGGGAGAACGGCGCTGGGAATGGGGTGAAACAGATCGGTTTAGAGGGAAAGCAGCACGCGGTGCCGTCACGACTCATTGTGGACGGTCAGCAACGGCTGACTTCGCTCTTCGCGATCTTCCGCGGGAAGAAAGTTTTGGACGAGGACTACCGGGAGCGGCAGATCGAAGTGGCGTTCCGGCCGCGAGACGGCACGTTTGAGGTGGCGGACGCGGCCATCAGGCGTGACCCAGAGTGGATTGCGAATGTCTCTAAAATCTGGGCATCGGGGAAGCCCAGCTACCAGATGGTCAGAGGCTTCCTAAAACAGCTCGAAGCTAAGGGGCCCCTGACACCAGAAAACGAAGAACGGGTCGCGCACAACCTCGATCGCCTCTTCGACCTCCAGAAGTACCCGTTCACGGCGCTGGAAATCGCGCCCACAGTGGACG
>JACQUW010000399.1 GCA_016210115.1 Deltaproteobacteria bacterium
TGGCAAAAGCACAAATCCACTCCCTGTCTTGATGTTTGCCCTGAATGCCTGTCGGGCGAACTCGAGGGAGAGAGGATCAAGTGGATGAGGTATGACCGGAGAATCTGTTCGACGCGCGCTCAGAATGAAGGCATGGGCGCTCTTCAAAAGATCATCTTGGACGTTGCTAACGAACCAGACCCGGAACGAAGGAAGACTATCTTGCTTGGAAGCTTTTCCCGCGCCGTGATTGAAGCGGTTGCTTCGGGCAACGTCACGGGTCAGTGCAGCGAGTGTGTCAGGGTTTGCCCCATTCACAGAGAGGCCCAGAAACTCACGGCCAAGATACCGACTGCCGAACAACTCTACTGAAGGAAATGCTCAAGGAGGGTTGGTTTGATGCCTAAATACGTTTCGCCCGACCTGTATAACAAATACAAAAATAAGATCCTGGAGATGAGCCCGGCCATCCAGTACTACGAAGGAACAAAGGTGCGGCGCGAATCGAGCAGTCTCACCGACCAGGAAATAGCCGACCGCTTAGACCTTGATGTTGAGGATGTGACGGAAATCCGATGTATTGCCGAGCTGGAGCTTCTGCCCGCCGACTCCTGGGTTCGGTCGGCCAACTGGAAGCGCGAGAAAACCCGTAAAGCTCTTGGCAGGCGGTAAAGATTAAGACTTAATCCGTTGGTGCCAGCCGCACACTCGACGAATAAGCACATAAGCCGTGAATCCACCTCGACGACACAGAGCGGAGATCTTGTCCTCGAGGACATAGACTTCGGATACCCGTGGCGAACCGGTGCATTATTGGGCCTTCCCTATCTGGGCAGAAGCCCTCGCGAGCGACGGCGACCTTGCTGGGGCAGCAAAAAAAGAAATCTCACGCGACGTAAAGATAGCCAAGAAAGTGCCAATTGATCCTGAAGTCCGCTGCATCTCCGATGTACTTGAGATGGATCCGGAGCTGCTTCAACAGCACAGGCGATCTAAAAGGACGTGAGAAGGAGAAAATAGGTTGCTTGTTGACTCTGGTCTTGACTCCGGGGGCCTGTTGGACTGGCGAAGAGTTTAACGTATGATGGGCCATGCCTAGAGTCTCCCGCCTTGGTCACTTCGGGCTTAGAGTTAAGAATCTCCAGCGAGCCCTGTCCTTCTATCGGGACATCCTGGGTCTTCAGATGACCACCGAATCGCGGGAAGACAAGTGCCTGTTCTTGACTTCCCGCCCGGACGAGGAGCACCACGAGCTTCTGATCTCGGAGAGACCGGAAGAGAAAAGAATGATTTCTCAGATCGCCTTTCGGGTGAATAGTCTGGAAGATCTCAAGGAGTTCTCCCGCTTCTTTGAAGACAAAAAGATTCCGATCCAGAGCACAAGGACCCATGGCCATTCCATTTCGATCTATCTCCACGATCCCGAGGCAAACCTGATCGAGATCTATTGGGTTACCGGCCTCGACGTCAAAGGACCGATCAGCAAGGCCGTCGATTTGTCTCGATCCAGAGAAGAGATCCTCGCGGCACACCTCAGTTAAGGCCAAATCCGTTTCGACATCCAAATCGTCCTGCTTACAATGGTGCGAGTCATGCAGCAGCTTTCCACCCGGAAAACCTGAAAAGCGTTTATTTTTCGAGCGAGCCGATCCCCCCGCGGCGCGAGCCGCCGCGGAGGACTCGAAACTATAATTGGTTCAGTGCGCCCGGCGCTGGCAGACGGCGTCTACGAGAGCGGGTTTGCCTTTTTTCACCTGCTCGATGGCGCGTTTGAGCGCAGGTTTGAGTTCGTCGCCGGTTTCGAACGGTCCTTCGCCGTACCAGCCCATTGAGCGCGCAAGCCCGGCGAAGTCCGGATCGGGATCATAAAGATCCATACCGATGTGCGCGCGCGCCGGATCGGTGCCGCGGGTTCTAGCCATGACGATCTGGTGGTTCCAGTCATTGTAATAGGCGCGATTGTTAAACATCACGACGAGCATCGGGATCTTGTACTTCGCCGCGATCCAGAGCGATCCGGCATCGAACATGAGATCCCCGTCGGGCTGCAGATTCACCACCAGCCGGTCCGTTCCTTTGTTGGCGAGGGCTACGCCGAGCGCGATACCGATCTGAGTGCCGGTGCCGAGCTCGCGGCCGCCATGGCAATAGGGCCGGTCGAAGTTCCAGAGCCTCCGTCCCCAATCCGCCGCTGCGCCTGCTGTGAGCACCCAATCTTCGCCCTTGATCGCTTCCCCGACCTCGAGCGCCAGACGGGGTATCGTCATCGGTTTTGCATCCCAGTCCTCCTGGGCCTGCTTCCGCCATTTGAGACGGTTCTCTGCATGGCGCTTGCCGATCTCTTCTGTGCGCCTGGCGATCTTCTCCGCAAGTCCGGGTGTGTTGGCAATCCGCGCCTTGAGAAGCTTTGTCAGTTGCGGCGCCGCAGTGACCACATCCGCGGTCATGCGCTGGTGCGCGTAATAGGGTCGGGCATAATCCATTGACCATTTGCTGATCTCTATGTCGGTAAAGCCGATGTCGATCCAGGTGGCATCCTTCGGCACCATGCTGACGACGGTGCGAGTTGAGATGTCGCGCACGTGGGTCGGCTTTTCGAAATCGGCGATGTCGAGCGTCAGCACGACGTCTGCATCCTTGTAGCATCCTTCGGGATCCATGGTGAGGTTCAATGGATGGTCGCTGGGGAAGTTGAGCCGGGAATTGATATCCCAAACCGAGGCGCCAAGTGTCTCCGCCAACTCGATCACGTGATTCCAGCCGTGCGGCGGGCGGGCGGCGAAGTCGGCGATGATCGCCGGTTGCCTGGCGGCGGCCAGGGTGTCGGCGGCTTTCTCCAGCGCCGTGGGGTCCGCCATTATCGGTGCCGGAGCGTGAACGGCATCGACAGGCGGCAACTCGACGTCGTGATCCAGCTCAGATTCCTGCAGGCCGGCGTCGTAGCACATATATATCGGGCCCTGTCGCGCGCTCATCATTACCGAATAGGCGCGCGCAAACGCCCCCGGCACACCGTCGACCGTGGTCGGCTGGTAATCCCACTTCACAAAATTCCGAATGGCTTCGCCCTGAACGTTTGCGGTATGGATCCAATCGATGAAGGGGCGGCGCTTGGGCTCTGCCATGGGGCCGGTCGCGCCGATAATGAACACCGGCGCGCGATCAAGATAGGCATAGTAGATGCCCATCGGCGCGTGCAAAAGTCCGACAAGGTCATGCACGATCGCGATCATCGGCTTACCACTTGCGCGCGCATACCCATGGGCGATCTGTACGGCGATCTTTTCGTGCTGGCAGAGGAGCATCGGGGGACTGTTCTCGCCGTAATTGACAAGCGAGTCGTGCAGTCCGCGATAGCTCGCCCCCGGGTTAAGCGAGATATACTCGAACCCGTAGCGTTTGATCATGTCGACGATGATGTCCGATTGCCACCGCCGATCGGATTTTTTGATAGATGTGACACTCATTAGATTTCCTCCTTGCGTTAGCTAAGTTTGCGCGCCGCCGTGCAATGAAAAACGCTTGCAGTGTCTGATTTTGGCAATTGACCGAAGTAATCGCATTGACCTTCTCTTAGACGAAAGATTTTGTCAATCCCGCAATGGATTGACATTCCTCCAGGGGAGGGACTATATGCCAAAAAAGATGTCCATGGGGAGGGCTTGAAGATGGTTAGCCGTCGCGTGTTTATTCCTGTAGCGGTTTTAGCAGGCATGCTGTTTTCTTCCTCTCCTGTCTCTGCCCAGGGAGGCGGCCTCAAAAAGATTTATGTAGGCGTTCCCGCCGTCAGCATGGGCAATATCGTCATCTTTTTCGCGAAAGAGGCAAAGCTCTTCGAAAAGCAGGGCCTGGACGCGGAAGTCGTGCTCATGCAAGGGTCGGGCATTGCCTCCAAAGCTCTTATCGCGGGCAGTGTCCAGATCTCTCCGGTTGCCACTCCCACGGTCATGAGTGCCGTTCTCGCCGGTTCGGACATGGTAATCTTGGGCCATACAATGCCCGGCGTGATGCAATTCCTGATGGTGAGGGCCGATATCAAAAAGACAGAAGATCTCAAGGGCAAAACTATTGGGGTAACACGATTCGGGTCCCTTGGGGATTTTCTGATTCGCCATCTGGCTAAAATAAAGGGGCTCAATCCGGACAAAGATTTTGCGCTCCTCCAAACCGGCGGCGATGTTGAGCGGTTACTCGCTCTGAAGCAGGGCAGAATTCAGGCAGCGAATCTTTCCCACCCGGCCTATATCCTGGCCCAGCGAGCGGGTTTTTCGGTGCTGTGGGATTACTTCAAAGAGGTCGTTTATCCCTGGAGTGAGATCGCCTCGCGCCGCTCGATTATCCGGCAGGACCGCGATGTCATCATGCGATATATGAAAGCCCACATCGAAGGCATTGCCCGTTTTAAGCAAGAGCCGGAGTTTGCAAAAAAGGTCATCAAGAAGACGCTCCGGCTGAACCTGGACGACGATGACCTGGCGCAACGATCCTGGGAGTTGTTCGCCAAGCATCGTTTGGCCTCTCCTTATCCGAACATCAAAGGCATGAAGACGAGCTACGAATACGTGGGTTTGACGCGGCCTGATGTTCACAAGCACAGGCCCGAAGAATTCATCGATGCCAGCTTTGTCGACGAGCTGGACAAAAGCGGCTTCATCAAAAATCTTTACCAGAATTAGCATCAGACACGGTACCGGATCTTTTCGCGTGCAACAGCCAACCTCAATGAGACTGGAAGGTAAGATAGCAGTCATTACCGGGGGAGGACGCGGCATCGGTAAGAAAATGGCTCTCCTGTCCGCCCGGGAAGGAGCCGATCTCGTCCTTTTAGGGCTTCAGAAACGTGAACTGGAGCTTGTCCGGAAAGAAGTTGAAGGCCTCTCTAGACGTTGCTTGGTATATAAAGCTGACGTTGCCAACGAGCGCCAGGTCAATGCCGCGATTAGAGCCTCCGCCAGGGACTTGGGGCCAATTGATATTTTAATCAACAACGCCGCTATCTTGGGTTCTACCGCACCGGTGGCGCGACTGAGCGCGCGGGTGTGGAGACAAGAGATCGCCGTGAATTTGACCGGGGCGTTTCTCTGTTGCAGGGCTGTTTTGCCGGGGATGTTGAAACGGAGGAGCGGAAAAATCGTCAATATGAGTTCGGTGGGGGGCCAGCGCGCTTATCCCCTGCGCGCTCCCTATGGAGTCTCCAAAGCCGGTTTGATTTCCCTTACGCAGACTCTCGCCGCCGAGGTGGGTCCGTACAATATTCAGGTAAACGCCATCGCGCCCGGGCCGGTTTCCGGAGATCGAATGAAGCGGGTCATTGAGCAGCGAGCCAGGAGCAGCGGCCAATCGATTGCCGAAGTCGAGAAAACGTATCTCAATGCTCTCGCGCTCGGACGTATGGTCGAAGAGGAGGATGTCGCGCGGATGGCGTTGTTGCTCGTATCCAAGGAAGGGGACAATATAACAGGGCAGGTATTCAACATTTGTTCCGGCTACAAATTATGATCAAAGGAGATGATCCATGCTGATCGAAGAGCGTTATCAGCGCGGGGTTGAGCTTCTGAAACAGATGTTGGGGGAAGTAGCGGCAGAGGAGACGCGAAAGAGATGGCGCAAACTGTCCCCGGATTTCGAGCGTTACGTACTTGAATTTCTCGCGGGCGAGATCTGGTCCAGAACCGGGCTTCCGCTGAAGGTCAAAAGCCTCTGCACGATCACGGCACTTGCAGCGCTTGGCCGCGCACAGGGGCTTGAGCTTAACATCAGGATGGCTCTAAATAACGGAGCCACGCGCGACGAGATCATGGAGGCCCTGCTTCACATCGCGCCGTATGCCGGCTTTCCCGCCGCCTGGGAGGGGCTCCAAATTGCCGCGCGTGTTTTTGAAACTTCCGAGACCGGTTAGGGCAGGCTGACGCTCGACGAGGATCCTGCTTCCGGCGTGAGCGCGTGGGATAACCGGGATTTTCACCGAAGCACTCAGCCTGGGTTGAAATTCACCGGCCGAATGGAATCCAAATTACGCCGGCAGGGGCCGGTAGAGGCCGGCTTTGGCGATGCAATAGATGATTGAAAGATCGCCCAGCAAGGAAAAAAGAGCGGCGAGTCCAAGCAGCTCGACAGGAATGGCTTTGGTCAAGGCAAACCCTCCGATAACGATTGGAATTACGAGGCCCAGCAGCGCCGCGCCGAGATAAAAAGGCAAAGCCACTCGACCCAGGAGCATCACATTGACCGATCGCAGAGCCGTCATGCCGCTGCCGCGCATCACCTCGAGATAAACGAACACGAGCACTGCGGTAGAGATCGCGAGCCAAAGCTTAATCGGTTCGAGAAATCCAAGGGCAGCATCGCCGGTTCCAAGAGCGGACAGCATCATCAGAACCGCGGCCCCAGCGCGTAGGGCATAGGCAATGTAGAGCGCCGGAACCAGAGGGGTATTCCATAAGGGGATCCCCTTGCTCGAGGCCCAGACAAAACCCTTGTAAAGCACGATCCAAATTGCCGCTAAAAGCGAAATGGCCAGAACAACTTTGCCCGGACCGCCATCGTGCTGTCCGAGAAACAGAAGCAGAAGATACGCAACGGCCACAATCATGAACAGCGTCATTCCGGCAAAGCCGCGGCTGATCCATGAGCTATTGAAACGAGTGATCATGCGCCAGAACCGTTCGGGACGGCCCAGAAAAAAAAGGTGAGCCATGGCTCCCAAAGCGACCAGAAGAAACCCGACAATCAACCCCAGTTCGAGGTCGAGAAAAGCCGAGAAAAGCCATCCCGCTGCTCCGGTACCGGTAAGAAAATGGGCCAGAATTAGCAGCAAGCCACGGCCTTCAGCCCATTCTCTCTGAGGCCGAAAGCGTTCGCGAAAGTCGGTGACTCTAGAATGCGAAGCTTCTTCCATCAGTGCCATGATTCCTCCAAGAACTTCAATGGTTCAAGTCGTTTAAATCGTTCAAATCGTTCAACACGTTTTGAACTTTTTGAACGAACTTTTTTCTTTTTACGGCGCCAGATAATAAACGGACGGGTTGGTCCCAAGTTCCGGATATAACTGGTAACCCGCGCGATCGCGAATGAGCTTGGATACATCACTGTTGGGATTATCCAGGTCTCCAAAGGTGCGCGCCTTGACCATGCAATTGGCCACGCAAGCGGGTTCGAGCCCGTGTTCAAGACGGGGCGTGCAGAAGTTGCATTTGGAGACGACGCCTAACTGATGGCGCGGGTATCCTATCCTTTCGAAAGCCGTCGGAGAATCTCCGAAATAGTACCGCTCCTCCGCGTTGAAAAATCGCTGGTCGTAGGGACACGCCATCATGCAGTAGCGGCAACCTACACACTGATCAGTGTTGATATCGACGATTCCGTTGGGACGTTTAAAGGTCGCGCCCGTCGGGCAGACTTCGAGGCATGGCGGCTCGGCGCAGTGCATGCACTGAAGCGGAATGGATACGCGTCGCACCTGCGGATACTTGCCGGATTCATGTTTGACAACCCTCAGCCAGAGCACCCCTGGAGGCGTAGCATTCTCCGCCTTGCAGACCAGAGCGCAGCCTGTGCATCCGATGCACTTCTTGAGATCGATGACCATCCCGTATCTCATGGCTGCTCTCCCGCTTTGGCAACTTTCACACGCACACACTGGTCTTGGGTCAGGGAGGGAATATCGACGTTATCCAGCCCGACCGGCATCAACCATTCAAAGCAAAGGCCTTTGCCTTCCTTGCTCGCAATCGGAAGATACTTGGACCAATGGCCGCCGCAACCGCCAATCGCGATGACCTCGGGATGAATACCCTCGGTCAGCGCGGCACGGCCGCGGACCGTGTGTCCTGTCGTCATGGATGTGATCTCAATCCAGTCCCCTTCTTGGATGCCTTTTTCACGGGCCGCTTCGGCATTGATGGCGACTCCGTACGCGAACCGATCGATGCTGCAGACCTCATCGAGCCACGGATTGTCATAGGTCCCAGAGAAGGTCTGCATCGGGAATTTATAGTAGATCGCGTAGAAGCTATGATCCGAGCCGGTTTTATCGTGGCTGCGGCATGGTCGCCACTCAGGAAGCGGCTGAAAAGCGCTGGTATCCAGTTCAATCCCCAGCTTCTGCCTCATTCCTTCCACTTTTTCGCCAACAGTTTTAAACCATTCGAAATAAACCGGCACCCGGGTCTTTGAAAACGGTTTCCAGTAGACCTCCTCGACCTTCTTGGGCCACTTAATCAGACCGTGCTCTTTGAACCATTCCAGCCCGCGCTCCTCTCCAAAAAGGGATTTGTAGCGGCGATCCACTATTTCTTCCCACGAATGCCGGCGGCTGGCATCCAGGGCATAAGGCGGCTTGAGGCCCAGCATCAGGTTGACGATGTTGTAGAACTCATCCCGCATCTCGAGTCGCTCGGCCAATTCCAACAGAACCTCACAGACGTTGCGTCGTTGACCGATCGTTTCAACCACGGGCTGCCGCAGATGGTAGCACCACTCGCCAACGGGGATATTGGAGCTGATCCAATCGGCGGTGTGGCTCAAGCGCTCGAGATAGCTGGCAGCGGGAAGCACGATATCGGAAAGGTAGGTGGATTCATCCAGAAAGAGGGCGAATGAAACCTGGAAAACATCCCGAAAGGCCTCTTCCACCGCTTTGGGATCGGCAAAGGTCATTACATAATTCGATCCTACGTGGAGATTCATCTCGATCTTGTAGGGCACTTTGAACCGCTCGGGATCGGCCATCACCACGGGCAAAGCCCCGGAGCTTCCGGGGCATGTAGGAATCATGGCTCGAAGATCAATCGTCTCCGGGCCCTTGACCTCCCGCGGCGGATAAGGAGGCGGTGGATTAGGCCAGCGGCCGGTGATCATCAAGCCATCGCGATCAGCCTTGGGACTCCATTTGAGCTGGCCTGTTTCCGGATAGCCGAGGGAACAAGAATTCATTCCCAGAAGACCCCCGGGCACGTTGGATGCGCCCACGACCTCGGTTAGAAGCTCCAGGGCCATGCAGGTAAGAAGCGCGTTTTTGTGACCCTGGGCGCCTTTAAAATACATCACAGCGACGGGGCGGTACGGCAGGACATGGCCATCGAGCATGATGGTGCTGCCGATCCGCGCCTCCTCTCCGAACTCCCGCGCAATGCGGCGGATCGTAGCAGCGGAAACCGTCGTGACCGACTCGGCCCACTCGGGAGTGAAGGACTTCAAATGTTCTCGAAGAATCGCAAACGCAGGACGGGCGGTTGACCCGTTCACTTTAAATTCACCTTCGAGAGCGAACTCTTTGACCGCAGGGTCGTCAAACGGTTTTTCCCCGCCGTCGACGGGATCCCAGATGAGGGGGATCTGCTGTTCGGGATCGCGGATATACAAACCGTTGTCGCCGATCAGGTAAGGAGCGTTTGTGTGATGCTTCAGATAGTCCGCATCATAGACTCCCAGCTCGTTCAGAAGCACCTGGAGCATCGCGAGCGCAAAAGCGCCGTCGGTCCCGGGGCGGAGCGGAATCCACTCGTCGGCCTTTTCCGCGCTCGGACTGAGAAATGGGTCGATAGAAACATGTCTCATCCCCCGTACCCGCGCCTCCGCAACCCGCTGCGCCATCCCGCTGACGCAATAATAGGTGCCAAAGCCCGCGCCTGTCCCGAAGTTTAAAAAATAACGGCAGTGATCTGGGTCAGGCAGCTTGGACCAGGAGGCATGGAGCAGCGCGCCGAAAAGATGCTCAGCCGTGCCGCAGTGATTGCCAGCGCCGGAGTTCCAGCCGTTGGGAGTGCCGAAAGTCATCGCGAATAGTTTTGCAAAGGGGACTTCATCCTGAGTTGTGACGGTGCCGGTCAGGAGAAGCTTGCGCGGATCGTCGCGCCTGATCTTCGCCAGTCGCGTTGCCACGGCATCGAGCGCCTCTTCCCATGTGATCTCTACCCAACCAGGGTCGACATTCAAGCCTTTCTCAGGGTTCGTTCGTTTAAGCGGCACATCGACCCGGTTCGGATCGTAGAGAGCCATAATACCGCTCACACCGCGAGGACAGAGTCTGCCGCGGTTGGTCGCAGAATCAGGATTCCCTTCGATCTTAATTACAGTCCCATTGACGCGATGAACCTTGAGCGCGCAGACGCTGTAACACACGCCGCACGTGGTTGGAATCCAGCGGTCTTCCACGGTCCTCTGTGACTTCGTCATTTCAGCCTCCAGCCGTAGCGGAAAGAACAAAGATCTTCACCTCGGCGGCGCCTATCGGCTCGCCGAGTTGCTCTTCGAGATTTACCGCCTGATCGTCACCAATAAAGATTCGCACATTGGTTTCGAGATCCCCGCCCGCGGTGAGAAGTCTCTCGCGCAATCTTTCGCCGAACGCTTTCACCAGTTGTCCTAAGAGATCCCGTATCGTGCTGGAAGGGGGCATCTCCAGGAAGAAGCCTGAGGCGCCGATGACGTCGCGAACAAAGCCGTAAAAACGGACGTTTACCTGCACAAGTCAGTCCCCCCGTTGACTCAACGGGCAAATCCTATGCCATCAAATTTTTGCATTGTCAGAATGCTCTACCTAATCGCTCCTCCGATTTTCGGGAATTCCCTGGGCCATTTTCGAAATTTTGAGAAACACACGTCGTTTTTTGTCTTTGAGATCAGGTGAATCATTTTTTGGCATAAAACCTGCTGTAACGTGTGTTACCTCATCGTCCCCGCTTAAAAGGAAACAAACAGACTCAAAGTACAGAAGGAAGGAATATGGTCACCGAAGCCAAGAGACAAATTGCCTTCGTCGTTGATTTAAACAAGTGCATGGGATGCCACACCTGCACGATCGCCTGCAAGACTCTCTGGACCAATGACAAGGGGATGGACCACATGTGGTGGATGAAGGTCAACACCATGCCCGGGCGCGGCTATCCAAAGGATTGGGAAACCATGGGCGGAGGCTACGATGGAGAAGGAAACCTCGCCCTCGGCAAAGAGCCTGGAACCGAAGAGTACGGCAGGCCCATGGAGTTCAATTACGAAGAAGTTTTCTTCGGCGGGAACGGCCACAAGGCTCACCTGGCGCCGCAAGAAAGCCCTGGATGGGGGCCCAACTGGGATGAAGACATAGCAACCGGAGAGTATCCGAACTCCTATTTCTTCTACATGCCCCGGCTCTGCAATCACTGTGGTCACCCCGCTTGCGCCGAAGCATGTCCGCAAAAGGCGATCGCCAAGAGAGAAGAAGATGGAGTCGTGCTGGTCGTCGATGAGAGCGCGTGCGCAACCTGCTCCGATCCCCTCTGCATGAAGGGCTGCCCTTACAAGGAAGTATACAGGAATCCTGTGCGAAGCGCGGCGCAGAAATGCAACGGTTGTTTGCCTCGTATGGAGCGAGAAGTCGCGCCTGCCTGTGTCAGACAATGCCCCGGACGCTGCATCTGGGTCGGTTTCCTGAACGATGCGGAGAGCCCTGTCTATAAACTGGTTAAAGAATGGAAGGTCGCCCTGCCGCTGCACCCCGAATTCGGTACGAGGCCGCACGTCTATTATGTCCCGCCACTCGCTTCCCCTCGGCTTGACGCCGAGGGAAATGTTGACTCGTCTCAGCCGCGTATACCGATGGATTATCTGAGAGGTCTCTTCGGTCCTGAGGTGGACGGAGCCGTCGGTCGCCTCCAGGAGGAAATTGAGAAGAAGAGAAATAAACAGGACTCTCCGATCATGGATGTCCTCATTGTCAGAAAATGGCAGGAGCTTTTGGGACCGTTCGAAAAAGATCCTAGCGAGGTGCAGTAAAGATGGAGACAAAACCGTTGGAACTCAAAAGTCCGCAGGAGACGCAAACCGGATCCCGCAGTCTCCTCTATTCCCTTTTTTCTCGAAGCTTTCGCTTTCCCCAACCGGAGCTTTACGAAAGCGTTAAAGCCGGCCAATTCTCGGAGCAGATCCAGGCGTCGATCGCGAATCTCCCGCACAACGGCCTTAAGGCGGGTGAACTGGGTCGCGGAATGGGAGTCGACTACGACAAGTTTCAAAGTAACTACATCGGTCTTTTCGAGGTCGGTGGAGAGAGTGGACCTCCCGCTCCCCTTTATGAAGGGGAATATGGCGGCGGACGCTTAAAAGTCATGGAAGAGGTTTTGCGCTTCTACCATCATTTCGGACTTCGCCTCTCGACTGAGAAGCGCGACCGGCCCGACCATCTCGCGACGGAGATGGAATTCATGCATCTGCTGACTTTTAAAGAAGCAGAGGCCCTGCTTCAGGGAAAAACGAAAGCCGCCTATGTTAACGCGCAGCGAGACTTTTTACGCTACCACGTGGGAGATCTTGTCTCATCCGTCTCACGCAGGTTGGGCAATCGAGCGGTGCCCTTCTATCAGGATCTCGTCGCTCTCGCCAATACTTTTTGCCAGAATGAGCTGGCGTTTTTGCTCAACGTAGATCAGGGAGGATGAATCCGGTGGATCTTAGACTGAAGTTGGAAAATCTCGGGCTCAAAGACGGGCAGCTGAATGACGTCACCGATTTTTCACCGGCTGATGTTCAGCGCAATTCGATGGATTGGGACCGGGTCGTCAAGGGCTCGCACCTGACCAACTGTTGGTATCAACAGGCCTGCAATTTTAACCTTTACGTGAAGGATGGCGTAGTCCTGAGGGAGGAACAAGCCGCCAATTACCCGCCGCAGAACGATCCGCTGGTGCCGGACTTCAACCCGAGAGGTTGCCAGAAAGGCGCTTGTTATGTTCACCGCATGTACGACCCCACACGGATCAAATATCCGATGAAACGGGTGGGAGAGCGCGGCGACGGAAAATGGAAACGGATAAGCTGGGACGAGGCGCTCACAGAAGTCGCAGACGTTCTTATCGATACCGTTACCAAGGAAGGACCGGACGTTGTCGTTCAGGGCGGCGGAACCCGGGTGATGAATGTCGGGAGCGAGGGAACCGGACCAACCGCCTTTTTCATCGGTCTCGGCTCACCCCTTTCCAACGTTACCGCGGACAACGGGGACGACCACCAGGGCGTTGCGATTACGCTCGGAAAAGTGATCGTCGGCGATTCGGCGGATAATTGGTTTCATTCTGACATGATCTTGATCTGGGGCGGGAATCCTGCCTATACGAACATTCCCAACTACCATTTTATCGCCGAGGCTCGCTACAACGGCACGAAAGTCGTCACGATCTCCCCCGACTACAGTCCATCGGCGATGCACGCTGACTTATGGGTTCCGGTGAATGTGGGAAGCGATGCCGCTCTCGCCCTTGCCATGTCTCAGGTCATCATTCGAGAGAAACTCTACAAAGAAAATTTTGTTCGCGAGCAGACGGATCTCCCGCTTTTAGTGGTCGAATCGACTGGAAAGTATCTCAGGGAAAAGGATCTGAAGTCGGGAGGACGGGAGGATATTTTCTATTTTTGGGACCGCACTTCGGGTAAGCTGACCGAGGCGCCGCGCAAAAGCCTGGCTCTCAACGGCGCGGCTCCCGCGTTGGAGGGTAGTTACCAAGTTGGAACGCTCCAAGGCCAGGCGACCGTCAAGCCGCTCCTGGAGGTGCTACGAGGCCATCTCGGCAAGAACTACACACCGGAGCAGGCCAGTGAGATCACCGGCGTGTCGGTGCGGATGATCGAAGAGTTGGCCCGGGAAATCGCCACGGCCGGAGGGGTCGTCAATATCAGCACGGCCAATTGGGGCAAGTGCTATCATGGCGACCTTATCGAGCGCGCTATTCTCCTGATCTTTGCCCTGTGTGGGCATATGGGCCGCAAAGGCGCCACATTCAGCGCCTTTCCCATGATGGGTCTGGACACCTCCCTTGGAGGCCTGGAGAAGCGCGGCGATCAAATCATCCTTTCGGCTGCGGGCGGAGATCCTCGTTTCGCCCAATGGCGCGAAGAGGGATACACCGATGAGATGATCCTTTACGAATATGTGCATCAAGCCTTTGCCTCCGGAGGGATCACGCCGACCTCGCTCATGTACTATCTGCACGGCGGTCTCCTCGATCTTTGCGAGAAACATCCCGAATGGGATCCTCTTATAAAGCGTCCCATTCGCGCGTACGTCCGCGAAGCCTGCGAGAAGAAATGGCAGTTTCTCGCCCCGGCTCCGGACAAACCGCCCAAGGTGTTGTTCGCTCTCGGGGGTAATTTTCTCCGCCGTTCGAGGGGCACGAATACTCTGATCGAGAAATTCCTGCCAAAACTCAGGCTTTTGGTTTCCATCGACTGGCGATGGAATTCCACGGCGCTCTATGCCGACCTGGTTCTTCCCGCGTGCAGCTGGTACGAGAAGACCTCGACCTTTCTTATGGGAATGCCCGTTCAGCCTTTTGTTCATGTCGTGAACCAGGCGACAGAGCCGCTCTACGATTCCCTGGGCGAATGGAAGATGTTTTGCCTCCTGGCGCGAAAGGTCGAGGAGCGGGCCAGGGAGCGCGGCATCGCCGGCTACAAGGACGCGTCCGGGGCGGAGCGGCAATTCGCCGGCCTTGAGGATAAAGTTACCTTCGGCGGGCTCTACAGTGAGGACGATGAAGAAGGAATAGCCAGAGACGCTTTCCTCAACGCTTCCAATGTCGAGCAGATCGACTGGGAGGAATTTAAAGAGCGCGGGATTGCGAGCTACACGGGCGTCGGAACCGGCATGCGCTCTATCGGCAACACCTGCGATATCACTCCCGGTGAGCCGGTCATTCCCCTCACCTGGCATACGGAGAGGAAAGATCCCTATCCGACGCTCACCCGCCGCATTCAGTTCCTCATCGATCATGAACTGTTCCGGGAACTCGGCGAAGATCTGCCGGTGCATAAAGATCACCCCCCCGCAGGAGGGAACTACCCTCTCAAGATTACCGGCGGGCACGCGCGCTGGAGTATTCACAGTGATCAGATTGATGAATCGCTGCTCCTCCAGCTCCAGCGCGGCGGCCCGATTATGTTCATGAGCTCCAAGGACGCCGCACCGCGAGGAATCAGTGACGGGGATACGGTCGAGGTCTCCAATGACGTCGCCTCATTCCGGATTCAGGCCGCCGTCTCACAAGGACTTCGGCCGGGGCAGGTGATCATTTACCATGCCTGGGAGAACTACCAATTCGACGGCTGGCGCCATTTCAAGAGCGTCATGGCGTCTCCCATGAATCCGATCGAGTTGGCCGGGGACTATTTTCAGATCAGGCCTGTGACCATGAGCAATTACCCGGGCTTCAGTGACCGTGGAACGCGCGTCGAGGTGCGGAGAGCGGAAGCGTGAGGCTTATCGTTCCCACCACCTTCGAGCGCTCTTTTCTCGAATCCCTGGCGGATTATCCTGTAAATCGGATCTACGGCTCTTTGCCGACCGAGGCCGGAGCCCGCGCTAAAGCGTGGCTCCCTCAAGCCGGCGAAGACGATCTCAAACCTCATATCGCCGACGCGCGTAGCCGCGGCATTGGTTTTTATTACACGCTGAACGCCTCATGCGGCGGAAATCGGGAATTCAGTGGTCAGGGCCAAAAGTGGCTGGCGGAAAGATTGGGCTGGCTTGTGGAAGCGGGAGCAGAAGGGATCGTGACCGCCAATCCTTACCTCATGGATATGGTGAAACAGCGCTACCCGGAGCTCCGGGTCTGCGTCTCTACGCTTGCCAATGTCGATACGGTCGAGAAGGCGCTGTTTTATGAGCGTATGGGAGCCGACACCATCTACGTCGCAGACTATATCAATCGCGATTTCAAGCTCCTGAAAGCGATAAAAAAACGGGTAAGTTGCGAGTTGGTGATAGCCCTCAACCTGGGCTGTCTAATGCAATGCCCTTTCAGGGAGTACCACGCGAATTTTGTCAGTCATGCCTCTGAAACCCTCGACCACGGATGCTATCTGGATTACTCTCTCGCCCGATGCACCCAGATCAAATCAACCACTCCCGTGGAACTTATGAAGGCTCCCTGGATCCGACCCGAGGATGTGGTCAAATACGAAAAAATGGGATTTACCGCTTTTAAGATTGCCGGCCGGGAAATGGGGGGAGAATGGGTTCTGAGAGCTGTGGCTGCGTATGCCGCATGCAAATACGCCGGGAATCTGAACGATCTCATGATCGGTTTTGAGGGCGTCGATCCGTTTGGAGAATTTCCGGTTTACCTGGATAACAGCCGGCTGGACGGCTTTATTGACTTTTTTGCGAAGAAGGATTGCCGGCTCGGATGCAACGGTTGCAGCCACTGCGAAGAGTGGTTGCAGCGAGCGATCACGGTCGACGGCAACACTCAGCATTACAGCGACCGCATAGACCGCCTCATCCGGCGATTCACCTCCGGTAGTTTTAAGGCGCCCCTGGCGCGGGCTGCTTTCTGACGATCTTCAGGTATCCGTTTCAGGTCGCTGCCTTTGAATGACTTTTAGAGGCACTCGTCAAGCGTATGTAGAGGTAGTTTATGATCTCACTGTCGCTCCATCTGGAAGGTCTGATTTGGGCTGACGCTGCCCTGACAGAGGTGGAAGACTACGATCTGCGCGCATTGAGGCGGATGGAAGTAAAGTGGGATCGTGTCCTCAAGTCCTCTCACGTCACAAACTGCTGGTATCAGCGCTCTTGCAACTTCAATCTCTATGTCAAAGACGGTGTGGTTCTCAGGGAGGAACAGGTCGCAAACTACCCCACGCCGAACGATCCGGAAGTGCCCGACCCCAATCCCCGAGGCTGTCAAAAGGGCGTGTGTTACGCCCATCGGATGTACGATCCTACTCGGATCAAATACCCGCTAAAGCGGGTGGGCCCCCGGGGATCTCAACGCTGGCAGAAAATAAGTTGGGATCAAGCTCTGGCGGAGATTTCCGATATTCTCATTGACGTTCTTGTCACCGACGGTCCTGAGACAATCATCCAGGGCGGCGGCACGCGCGTTCACAGTCTGGGCAGCGAAGGCACCGCGTCCAATGCATTCTTCGAGGCGCTTGGGTCGCCTCTCCCCAGCCAGAACGTGGAGATCGGGGATGGACATCTGGGCGCTGCCGCGACTGCAGGCAAGATTATCTTTGCCGATTCGGCGGACAACTGGTTTCACGCTGACGTGATCCTGGTCTGGGGCGGGAACCCCGCGTATACCAATATCCCAAATTACCATTACATTGCCGAGGCGCGGTACAACGGCGCGCGTGTCATAGCGATCTCCCCGGACTACAACGCATCGGCTATTCACGCAGACCTCTGGGTGCCAGTGAATATCGGCACCGACGCCGCTCTGGCGTTGGGGATGGCTCATGTGATCATTCGCGATGGCCTTTATCGGAAGGACTTCGCGCGCGAGCAGACGGATTTTCCGCTGCTGGTGAGGATGGATAACGGCAAACTTCTACGCGAAAGAGATTTCAAAAAGGACGGGCGGGAGGACGTCTTTTACCTGTACGATGAAACGTCCGGGCAGATCGTGGAGGCTCAGCGCAAGAGTCTCAGTCTGGGGAACTTGATGCCGGCGTTGGAAGGCGAGTATGAGGCCCAGCTTCTCTCGGGAAGGGTGCAGGTGCGGCCGGTATTTGAGCTCCTCCGTAAACGGCTCGAGGAGAAATTTACTCCGGAGAAGATCGCGCAGGTCACGGCCGTGCCGGCTTCGTTAATCGAAGACTTGGCGCGAGAAGTGGCAGAGGCGGGTGGCGTCGTTAACATCTCCACGTCGAATTGGGGAAAATTTTATCACGGCGACCTCATCGAAAGGGCTATTTTTCTGGTCTTTGCGCTGTGCGGGCACATGGGAAGAAAAGGCGCGAGCTTCAACGCGTTTCCGGCGCTTACTCCGGACACGGCTCTGGGCGCTCTCGAACGTCACGGTCACCAGATGCTTCTTTCCGCCTCATCGAATGACCCCCGTTATGCGGCATGGAAAGAGGACGGCTACACCACGGAGATGATTCTTTACGAGTACACGAAACAGGCAGTGGCCGCCGGATCTGTCGGCGTGACGGGCCTGGTGCACCATGTCCACGGTGGCCTTTTGGAACTGGCGGAACGTCACAGAGGATGGGACCCGCACCTGAAGCGTCCCTTGCGGGAGTATGTCGACCAGGCGCTGGATAAGAACTGGCAGGTGGTGGTTCCGCCTCGTCACAAGGAGCCCCGAATACTTTTTCAGGCGGGGGGAAGCGTTTTCCATCGGGGCCGGGCCACCAATCAATTCCTGGAAACCTTGCAGAAAAAATTGAAACTGATTGTGACCGTGGACTGGCGGATGGGCGCAACCGGACTTTATTCCGATTATGTCTTGCCGGCCTGTGGCTGGTATGAGCGAACATCCACCAGCATGCTGGGCTCAAGCCAGTCTCCTTTTCTTCAGGTCAACAATAAGGCCGCAGAGCCCCTCTATGAGTCGGTGAGCGATTGGGCGATATTTGTGCGCTTGGCTCGAAAACTCACTGAGCGAGCCCGTGAGCGTGGCGTTCTGACGTACTTAGACGGCAACGGCAAGGAACGAAAACTCGATCGTTTGGAAGAGACCGTGACCTGCGGCGGGTTATATGCGGAAGACGATGAAGAGGGTGTGGCCCGTGACGCCTTTCTCAACACGGGAAATGTCGAGCCAATCGGATGGGAAGAGTTCAAAGAGAAAGGGATTGCGGCGTACACGAGCCTTGGGACGGCGATACGATCCATCGGCAACGCTTGCGAGCTGGAGGTAGGAGAGCCTCTTGTGCCTCTCACGTGGCATACACAAAAAAAAGAGCCTTACCCAACGCTCACCCGCCGGCTTCAATTTTATATTGACCACGACTGGTATCTGGAGTTGGACGAGCACTTGCCCACCCATAAGGATTGCCCGGCGGCAGGGGGAGACTATCCCCTTCAAGTGACCGGCGGCCATGCGCGATGGAGCATCCACAGTGATTGGATTGACAGCTCGATCATTTTAGCGCTCCAGCGGGGTGAGCCGGTGGCATTTGTCAGCATGAAAGATGCTCAAAGTCGGGGGGTGCGTGATGGCGAATTCGTTGAGCTCTATAACGATGTGGGGGATTTCCGCATTCAGGCGGCTGTGTCCCCTGCGGTTAGACCTGGTCAGGTGATCATCTATCACGCCTGGGAAAATCACCAGTTCGATGGCTGGCGTCACTTTAAGAGCGTCATGCCCTCGCCGTTGAATCCTATCGGGTTGGTTGGGGGGTACGGACATATACGTCCCGATCCTGTGACCTGTTCACCCGGACCGAGTGATCGGGGAAGCCGTGTAGAAATGAGAAGCGCTCATTGATCCGATTTCGGGAAATGGAAAATGCAAAGGGCAGAATTTTAGGATTTCAGCTTGGATTGCATTGTGCGCAACGCGGAGGTGAATCATGTCCATTGATCCTGTGTGCAAAAAAGAAGTGGACGAAAAGAATGCTCCGGGCGGAAAAGTCCGCTACTGGGGCGAAGTCTTCCATTTTTGCTCAGAAGAATGTCGCAAGGCCTTTAGGCGCCAACCCCACGAGTACGCCCCTGAGATAGCCGAAGGAAGGGGGCCAGGTTACGACAAAGCGAGGACCTCTGAAACGTGGCGTACATAAGAAAGTCGGAGCTAAGCGCTTAGCGCAAAGAGTATGGCGGTGATCACGCTCTTGTGCTCTTAGCCCTTGCCGGGCCAAGGCGCAGTTTACGGATAACGAAGGGGATAGGGTTCGAAATCGGTGAACGAGTTGATGAAAACCTCAAACAAGGAAAGGTTGTGATTATGGCTTCGAGTTCAGCCTCAAGCTTAAAGGTACGTCGCGGAAGGGTTGTCAAAGGGCTAAAGGCGCTTCACGCGAAGGAAGAGACTCTCTATACCGGCTGTCGCATCAACTGCGGCGGGAGCCAGTGCGTGCTCAAAGTTCGCCGGCGCGACGGCCGGGTTACCGCCATTGAGCCCGATGATCATTACAATCGCGGCGTCGGGCGCGAGGATGCGGTTGTTTCCGATCTCGACCTGGTCAAAAACCGGCTTCAGCTCCGGGGCTGCCCTATGGGCTGGATGTTTCATAAGCTCGCCTCGTCGCCCGATCGCATTTTATATCCCCTCAAACGCGTCGAAGGGGCAAAAAGGGGAGAGGGAAAATTTGAACGCATCTCGTGGGACGAAGCATTGGATCTCGTCGCGGGTAAAATGAAGGAGATCGTCGAGCGTTACGGGCCCTATTCCATTGTGACCCCCTATGCTCCGAACGCCCGCCTGGAGCGGCTGTTCGGCCTGTGGGGCGCGGGAATGGAAGGCTGGGGCTGGTGCTCCATGGACCCCGGGCGGCTCGCCATGCACCTCATGACCGGGAATCCAGGGTGGTCATACGGCGAAGGCTCCAATGACATGGCAGATTTCTTGATGAACACCAAAATGATCGTCCTTTGGGGGTTCGAGCCTACGATCACTCATTTCGGCCCCGGTCATCAGCTTGCTTATTACATACGAATGGCGCGAGAGAGAGGCGCGCCCGTTATATGCATTGACCCGCGCTACACGGTAGCCGCCGAAGTTTTGGCTGATCAATGGATTCCCATAAAGCCAGGCACGGACATCGCCATGATGCTGGCCGTCGCCAACGTCCTTATCAAGGAGGATCTCTATAATAAAGAATTTGTGGAGAAGTACGTCGATACGCGCGGCTTTGAAGAATGGCGGAGTTATATTTTGGGTACAAAGGACGGAACCGAAAAGACTCCTGAATGGGCGGAAAAAATTTGCGCTGTGCCGGCAGAGACGATTCGAGAATTTGCCCGTCTATATGCGCGGATGAAGCCTACCTGGCTGTGGAAGGGCTACGGGATCGACAGGAAAAGCCGGGGGGAAAACACGGCCCGCGGGGCCGCCAGTCTCCAGGCGATCATGGGCTACTGGGGCATGGCCGGCGGCTCGGTGCCGCTTCACCTTCGTTTCCGGCACAAACCTTCTGTCATGCTTCCCTACGGCGAAATCCCCAAACGGCTGGTCCCGAAGATGTACCGCAGTCACAAGTGGGCGCAGATGGTTCTTTTGCTGGATCGAGTCAACGCCGGCGAGATAAGCCTTGACGAATATAAGCGGGTCATAGGCTGGCGCGCGGGCGCGCTTCCCAAAGGGCCGGTCTCGAGGTTTTGGGCAGGAGGAACCGGAGGGGGTGGTGGCGTAGCGAGCTCCGTTGAGGAGAATGGAACCACGAGCTACGAAGAGGCATTGCCGAATCCCAAGATGCTCATGTGGGGGACCTACTATGGCGCGGGGACGAACACACTCAACAACAATGCAGACTCTACCAACGATCAGCTCAAGGCGCTTGAGAAGATGGAGTTTGTCGTTTGGGCCGGCACTCAGATGGGCCCAATGGCGCGCTGTGCCGACGTGGTTCTTCCGCTCTCGGATACGACGCTGGAAACCCGTTACATAAACACCGGCGGCTACGGCGGGTTTGCAAATTATACCTTTCTTCCCGGAGTTGTTCCGTCTCCGGGAGAGGCCAAAAACGATGAATGGGTTTACTCCGAATTGGCTCGACGACTTGGGATCGGGGAGCAATACAATCAGTACTATGATGGTGAGAATTGGGACCAAGCCTGGGAGGAATATCTTGAAGACGAGTACCGTGACCTTTCCATAAAACTGAAAAAACTGGGCGTTAAGACGCCCGGCTGGAAAAAGTTCACCAAGAGCTGTCTCATCAACGTGGATGAGAACTATGATGAGCCGTGGCACGGTTACAAAGATTTTATTGAAGGTGGGAAACCGCTGCGCACGCAAAGCGGCAAAATCGAGCTCTACAGTTACGTCGTCGCCGACGAATCGCAAAAAGGAAAGCTCCACTTCGACGCCCACGGCCAGCTCATAGACAACCTGCCCAACGACTGGCGCGACCTTGCTCCTTTTGCTGCCCACCAACCGATCTATCGCGGCATGGATCACGCAGACGTGAAGCGCTTTCCTCTCATGCTTTTGACTTCTTATCCCAGGTACCGAATTCACAGCACCTTCTGGAATGTCCCCTGGCTAAAGGGCGACTGTTATCGCCATGCCATCTGGATGAATGTGGCTGACGCGCAAGCGAGGGGGATCAAAGACGGAGACTTGGTCCGCATTCATAACGACAAAGGAGTCGCGGCTATTCCGGCTTACGTCACCTCGCGGATCCTTCCGGGGCTCGCCGTAATTCACCATGGCGGCTGGTATGAGCCTGATGAGAACGGCGTTGACCGGGGTTGTACGCCAAATGTTTTTCTCACCGACCTGGAGAGCCCTGTGACAGCGCCTCCGGTCACCAACCTGGTGGAGGTGGAACGACTCTGAAGCGTCTCTCAAGCAAGCGTGATTTCGCCGAAATATTCTCTTCGGCGTACGATAAGCGGTTGAAGATGAAAGCGCCGCCCGCTCTACGAGCCCGCGCAATGGGTCAGTGGTTATTCCCACCGCGGGTTACCTGCCTGCCGGCAGGCAGGTCGGATGCGCGGGCTCTCCGAACGGGCACCGGCTTTCATCTTGGCCGAGGGGCGTAAGGGCGGGCGCCCGATAAGCCACTTCGACTTTGAACAATGCAAGCAGTGACCGAAGGGGCAGCCTGCAGGTCGCAGACGTAGGATCGTGCATGTTCTGGAGGCATAGACCGGGAATTATCACCCCTGGAGCCTCGAGGCACTGGCCCATCGGCTGCGCCCGGAAGGCGTGCCCCTGAGGGAACGGTTTTCGCTAACCTATGAAAGCCGCCGCCCCCAAATCTGAAATGAATTTCTGAGCCACCTCACTGATTCTGGAGGCAAGACATGGTTGATCTCAGGCTCGATTTGAACGGCTTAGAGCTCAAACATTCAGGCCAGACGGAAGCCTCTGAATTCTCTTCCCGAGACGTTCTACGGCAACCCTGGGATTGGGACCTGGTCGTAAAGAGTTCCCACCCCACCAACTGCTGGTACCAGCGCGCCTGTAATTTCAACCTGTACGTGAAGGATGGCATCGTGCTCAGGGAAGAGCAGGCGGGTAATTATCCCAGGCCAAACGACCCTGCAGTTCCAGACGCCAACCCGCGCGGCTGCCAGAAAGGCGTCTGCTATGCTCAACGGATGTACGATCCCACTCGCGTCAAGTACCCGCTAAAACGGGTCGGTCCCCGAGGAAGTCAACGGTGGCAGAAAATAAGTTGGGACCAGGCTCTCTCTGAAATCTCCGATATTCTTATCGACGTTCTAACCACCGACGGTCCGGAAGTGATCATTCAAGGCGGCGGGACCCGTGTCCACAGCCAGGGCACTGAGGGCATGGCCTACAACGCATTTTTTGAGGCGCTTGGCTGCTCTTTAACCACGGTCAACGGCGAAATCGGCGATGACCACGAAGGAGTGGCGATAACCCTGGGCAAAACCATACTGGCTGACTCAGCCGACAACTGGTTTCATGCTGACGTGATTCTCGTGTGGGGCGGCAATCCCGCCTACACCAATATTCCCAACTTTCATTATATTGCAGAGGCGCGTTACAAGGGCACGCGCGTCATCGCGATCTCGCCGGATTATAACGCCTCCGCGATCCACGCGGACTTGTGGGTTCCGGTTAATGTTGGTTCAGACGGCGCTCTGGCCTTGTCTATGGCTCAAGTCATTATCCGCGAGCGGCTTTACCGTGCGGATTTCGTGCGGGAGCAGACGGATCTGCCGCTTTTGGTGCGACTGGACAACGGCAGGCTCGTGCGCGAAAAGGACCTCAAACCGGGCGGGCGGGACGATATTTTTTACTTCTATGACGAAGTTTCGCGAAAGGTGTTGCAAGCCCCGAGAAAAAGCCTGGCTTTAGATCGCCTGGCGCCGGCTTTGGAGGGAGAATTCGAGATCCGGACTCTTTCGGGGATAGCTAAGGTGGCCCCTGTTTTCGAGCTCCTGCGCCGGCACCTCGACGAGAGTTTCGACCCCCAGAAGGCAGAACAAATCACGGGGGTCTCGGCCCCCATGATCGAACGGCTGGCGCGGAAGGTCGCCTCTGCCGGCGGGGTCGTGAACATCTCGTCAGGTAACTGGGGGAAGTTTTATCACGGCGACCTCATAGAGCGGGCTATTCTCCTTGTTTTTGCTCTTTGCGGTCACCTGGGTCGCAAGGGAGCGAGCTTTAGCGCGTTTCCTGCGCTGCACCCTGATACCGCTCTCGGAGCTCTCGAACGCCGGGGCCATCAGCTTTTGCTTTCGGCGGCGGCCAATGATCCCCGGTACGCGACCTGGAGGGAAGACGGCTATACCACCGAGATGATTCTGTACGAGTACGGAAAAGAAAGCGTTGCCTCCGGGGCGATTGCGGCCACTTCTATGGTCCAGTTCATACATGGCGGTGTTTTGGAGTTGAGCAAGCCGCATAATAGTTGGGATCCTCACCTCAAGCGTCCGGTCGGCGAATATCTGAATGAAGCTCTGGAAAAGGGCTGGCAGGTGGCTGTGCCGGCCCCCGACAAAGATCCTAAGGTGCTGTTCCAGGTTGGAGGGAATTTTCTCCGCCGCGGACGCGCCACGAAACAGCTTCAAAAAACACTCCTGCCCAAACTGAAACTTCTGGTTACCGTCGATTGGCGCATGAGCACGACCGGCTTGCATTCGGATTATATCCTGCCGGCCTGCGGGTGGTATGAGCGAACTTCGACCAACCTTTGGAGCTGCACTCAATTCCCGTATATGCAGATCAGCAACAAGGCCACGGAGCCGCTGTATGACTCTCTCAGCGAGTGGGGAATTTTTGTGCGCCTGGCACGCAAAATGACCGAGCGGGCGCAGCAGCGAGGGGTTCTTTTTTATAGGGGCAAAGACGGTAAGGAGAGAACGCTGGAGAAGCTTGAAACCAGCGTTACCTGCGGCAGCCTTTATGATGAGGATGATGAAGAGGGTCTGGCCCGAGACGCCTATCTCAATACCGGAAACGTAGAGCAGATCGGGTGGGAGGAGGTCAGGGAGAGAGGCTTCGCCGCCTACACGGGCCTTGGGTCCGCTATGCGTTCGATCGGAAATGCCTGCGATATTAATCCCGGGGATCCTCTGGTTCCCCTTACCTGGCATACGGAGAAAAAGCAGCCCTATCCCACGCTCACCCGGCGCATCCAGTTCTACATCGACCATGACTGGTACCTCGAGCTGGGCGAGCATCTGCCCACGCATAAAGACTGTCCCAAAGCGGGTGGAGATTATCCGCTGCAGGTGACCGGAGGTCACGCCCGTTGGAGCATCCACAGTGATTGGATTGACGACTCGATCATCCTGGCGCTCCAGCGGGGCGAACCTCTGATCTATCTGAGCGCGAACGATGCGAGAGCGCGAGAAGTCCGAGATGGCGATTTTGTGGAAGTGCACAACGATGTCGGAGATTTTGCCGCGCGGGCGGTTGTGTCGCCGGGGGTGAGAGATGGGCAGGTAATCATTTACCATGGTTGGGAGAATTACCAATTCGACCAATGGCATCACTTTAAGAGCGTGATGGCTTCGCCCATGAATCCTATAGAGCTGGTGGGCGGATACGGTCATATCCGGCCCGACCCGGTGATCTGTTCACCCGGCATGAGCGACCGGGACACGCGCGTAGAAATCAGAAAAGCCAACGAGCCGCGATTGCTCATGGGCGCATAGAAACACCAGAAGGCTTGTGCCGAGCGGCCGTGCGGTGAACAATGCCGGTCAGATCCTGCCTTGGGAGGAGACTATGATCAAGAAGCTCTGTTACGTTTCAGTGCTTGTTGGACTTGCCCTGAGCGCCGGTATCAGCCAGCTAGGGGCTCAGGAGCCATTTTACAAGGGCAAAACGGTCCGCATCCTCGTGGGTCTTTCGGCTGGCGGAGGCTACGATGTCTACTCCCGGCTTATCGCCAGACATCTGGGGAAATACATCCCGGGAAATCCCACCGTCATCGTCGAAAACATGCCTGGGGCTGGAAGTCTTATTTCGGCCAATTACATGTACAAGGCAGCGAAAGCGGACGGCCTGACCATCGGCCATTTCCTTGGAGGACTTTTTCTCCAGCAGCTTTTGGGAAAGCCAGGTATTGAGTTTGACGCCCGCAGATTCGAATTCATCGGTGTTCCGGCCCAAGACAACACGGTCATTGGGCTCTCCCGCGCAAGTAACGTCACGACCATCGAGCAGTGGCTCGCCTCGAAGGGTCCCATTAAGCTGGGGGGAGTGGGTCCCGGCTCTGCCACAGACGACATACCCAGGGTGCTCGGGGCGACTATAGGCATCCCTATGCAGCTCGTTTCAGGCTACAAGGGGACCGCCGAAATCCGGCTGGCGGTAAAAAGCGGCGAGGTTGCCGGCATCAGCAATAGCGGGGAGTCGCTTCGATCGACGTGGCGAAAAGAAGTCGAATCCGGAGAGCTGATGATTGTATTGCAGGCGATCCCAAGACCTCATCCGGACCTTCCGAACGTGCCCCTTGCGATCAACTTTGCCAGGACAGAAGAGGCAAAAAAGCTGATTCGAGTGGGCGTACACAGCTACGGTAGTATCGCGCGCCCCTATGTTCTCCCTCCGGGAACACCCAAAGACCGCGTTTCTGTGCTCAGCCGGGCCCTCCAACAAACCGTGAAAGATTCCGAATTGATAGCGGACGCCAAAAAGTCCAATCTGAACGTGGAGCCTTTAACGGGCGAAGAGCTGGAGCAGAATATACGGGAGATCTTCGCTCTTGAGGCTCCTCTGGTAGCAAGACTCAAGGAGATTTTGAAATAGGATACAAATCTATGCGAGGTTGCAAAAGCGTCCGATATATGGCCAAATTCGAATCATAAAATCCTATTCTCATAAGAGGTGACCGATGGTTATCGATCCCGTGTGCAAGAAGGAAGTAGACGAGAAGGCTGCTCCGGGTGGCAAGGCGCGCTTCTGGGGCAAAGTGTTTTTCTTTTGCGCTCCGAAATGCCGCGCCTCTTTCCAGCGCGATCCGCAGAAATATGTGCCCGAAGACGAGGGTGAGAAGGAACCGGGTTACGATCCGCGCATGTTCCTCGGAGACATGTGATCCTGGCGCGCACTGCCTGAGGTCTCAGTAAGCGCCTGCCGGGCGGCTTTGCTCCAGGCGCCTTTCACGGTCGTCCGGAAGCTCCCTCCCTCACCAACCGCTTCGCGCGTTCATGCGTTTCAGTTGTCCCGGTAATTTCTTCCCTCGCGGAAACAAAGAGACCATTCGAACACGAGAAAGGCAGGGACCGCATGCACAATGATCTCAGAGAATGGATTGAAGAGGCTGAGAGGATCGGCAAACTGGCGCGGGTTTCCGGAGTCCACTGGGAAAGGGAAATGGCCGCGCTTGCTGAATTATTCTGCCGCAAGAAAAAGCTCGAGACTCCCGTCCTATTATTCGATGAGATCCCGGATCACAAGAAAAGCCACAGGGGTTTTGTTCCATGAACTGATTCTCCCTGGGCCGTGGGGCTAACGCTGGAACTCGACGTTAAGTATGATTCGCTAGTCGATTTGGTCAGGGCTGTCCATAAGAAAATAGAAGGTCTTGAACAGGCGGGGTCCCGATACTTCAATGTCATTTCCATCAAGCAGCGATACTACGGACATGCCCGGCAGGTCCTCCATGTTGCGGCCCAAACTTCAGCCGGCGCGTATGCCGGGAGGTGGGTGGTAGTCGTCGACGAAGACATTGACCCTGCAAATATGGATGAAGTTTTGTGGGCCATGAGCACACGTTGCCAGCCGGCAACCGATCTAGAATTCATAAACCGCTCTCGCAGCACTCATAAGAATAAGAACTACTACACTTCGCTGGCCTTGGTGGACGCCTGCATTCCTTTTGAGGAGAAAGATACCTTCCCGAGAGCCACTGGAGCTACGCCGGAACACATGCGCATAGTGTCTTCCAAGTGGAGCCGCCTTTTCGACGGTAATTAGAAAATCTAACGGCTCCCGAGGTTTCTTGCATTTTGGGAAATGGCGTTCCGCCTTTCCAGATTTTGAGAAACCCTTCCCACTTTTCCTTTGTCATTCATACATTATCTGCTGGTGGCACGTCCCTTGCAGCCTCCGGTAACTAGCCCTGTTTTTTTGACTAGAGACAGATTCCCACCGGGCAAATTCTATTTTGAGTGAGCGAAGGAGCGACTATGGTTGTTGACCCCGTCTGTAAGAAAGAAGTCGACGAGAAAGCTGCTTCCGGAGGCAAAGCCCGATTTTGGGGCCAGGTATTCTTTTTTTGTACGCCGAAATGTCGCGCCTCATTTCAGCGTGATCCACAGAAATACGTGCCCGAATCAGGAGAGACAGAACCGGGCTACGATCCTCGGATGTTTCTCGGGGACATGTAGCACTTAGCACTGAACCTTGTGCCGCCAGGAACTGCTGGCTTTCACGCCTCAGTTCCATTGGTCCAATACCCGCCGAAGTAGCGAAAGGAGAAGGAACATGGCCCAATACGGATTTTTCTTTGATCAAAGCCGTTGTACCGGTTGCCGGGGCTGCAGCATCGCGTGCAAAGGGTGGTATGACATTCCTGCCGGACCCTTGAAATACATGCGCGTCTATCAGTGGGAGCAAGGCGCTTTTCCAAATGTGCGGCTTGGGCTGTTGGCTATTAACTGTTACCACTGCGAGAACCCGGCCTGCGTGGATGCTTGTCCCCACCAGGCCATTTTCAAGGAAGAAAAATACGGCGCAGTTCTTGTGGATCAGGACCGATGCCAGGGCGAGCGCGACTGCTGGGAGGCCTGTCCGTACGGATCGATTGTTTATGCCAGTGATCAACGAGGAGAGAAGGCGCAAAAGTGCACGATGTGCATCGACCGGCTTGAAACCGGTGAACTACCCATTTGTGTCCAATCTTGCTCGCTGCGCGCTCTGGATTTCGGCCCGCTCGATGAGCTGAGAAAAAAATACGGCGACCTGGATTCTTTAGAAGAGCTGCCGGACGGAAGCATCACACGGCCCTCGGTTGTCTTTAAGCCTCGAGACGGCAAGAAGCAGCTCATTCCTTGGGATGGCGATAAGGCCCTGGAACTCTGGCAGCAGCGCGGACCTTTCGCTCCAGCGGATCTTCCGCCCACATTTACTTCTAGAGAACCGGTCCTCGAGCCGGCTGCGGGGAGCGTCGGTAGAGATCGGCTCGTGCTGAAAGCCGGGAGCGTAGAGGAATTGATGACCGCCACGCGTGACGACGAATAGCCGAAAAACGATGGGGCTTGCGGGTCCTGAAAGGACGCGTTGGAGAGCGATAGGCTAAAAGGAGAACAAATGGACGGCAGTGGAACTCAGACACGAGAGGCCATCGTGGAGAAGCTTAAGGCTCGGCACGCGGGAGAAGAGACCATCTATTCGGGATGCGTGATCAACTGCGGCGCGGGACACTGCCTTCTTAAAGTAAGACGCAAAAACGGGAAGATTACCGCGATCGAGCCCGATGACCACTACAACCGCGGGGTCGGCCGCGAAGATAACGTGGTTACCGACACCGATCTGATCAAGAACCGGCTTCAGCTTCGCGGCTGTCCTATGGCCTGGGTGTTTCACAA
>JACQUW010000400.1 GCA_016210115.1 Deltaproteobacteria bacterium
CTCCTGGGCTTTTGCCCGGAACCTTGGCGGAGAAACACATCGTTTAAAGAGCCCAGACGGGTCTAGGGGAATGAGTGAACGGCAAACCAATTAGGAGGAGTACATGAGCAAACAGAAATTTGAGCGGAAGAAACCGCATCTGAACATCGGGACTATCGGCCACGTAGACCATGGCAAAACCACTTTGACCGCCTCGATCACCAAAGTCTTGGAAAGAAAGGGCATGGCCAAATTTTTGGCCTATGATCAGATCGATAAGGCACCTGAGGAAAAAGAGAGGGGGCTGACCATTAATATCGCCCACGTGGAATATGAAACGCCGAAGCGCCATTACGCTCACGTGGATTGCCCCGGCCATGCGGACTACGTCAAGAACATGATTACGGGTGCGGCGCAGATGGATGGCGCAATTCTGGTTGTATCCGCGGCGGACGGACCGATGCCTCAAACTCGAGAGCACATTTTGCTCGCGCGTCAAGTAGGGGTTCCCGCGATCGTGGTCTTTCTCAATAAGGCCGATATGGTTGATGACAAGGAACTTCTCGATTTAGTAGAGCTAGAGGTCAGGGAGTTGCTTTCCAAGTACAAGTTCCCCGGAGACGACACTCCCGTTGTCATTGGTAGCGCTTTGAAGGCCCTGGAATGCGGTTGTGGCAAAGACGATTGTCCCAGCTGCAGCGGTATTTTGAAGCTGATGGAGGCTGTGGATAGCTATATTAAGGAACCTGTGCGGGATGTGGATAAGCCCTTTCTGATGCCTGTGGAAGATGTCTTTACAATCAGCGGGCGTGGTACCGTAGTCACCGGTCGCGTGGAAAGAGGAATTGTCCACGTGAGCGACGAAGTGGAGATCGTCGGCTTTAGAGAAACCCAGAAAACCGTTGCAACTGGAGTTGAGATGTTTCGAAAGCTTCTGGATGAAGGACGGGCTGGGGACAATATTGGCGTGCTACTTAGGGGAACCAAACGAGAAGATGTCGAAAGAGGCCAAGTCCTGGCCAAACCCGGGAGTATAACGCCGCATACACTCTTCAATGCTGAGGCCTACGTCCTTACGAAAGAGGAGGGAGGGAGACATACCCCTTTCTTCAATGGTTATCGTCCGCAGTTTTATTTTCGCACGACGGATGTCACTGGGGTAGTGAAGCTGCCGGAAGGGACTGAGATGGTCATGCCGGGGGATAACATCAATGTGGAAATTAGTCTGATCACGCCGGTCGCCATGGAGGAAGGTCTGAGATTCGCGATCCGCGAGGGCGGAAGGACCGTCGGAGCAGGGGTGGTCACTAAGATTATTCAGTAGCTCGGGAAAAGGGGAAAGGCCATGCGGGATTTAATTGGGTTTGCCTGTGATCAGTGCAAAAGGAAGAACTATACAACGAGCAAAAACAGGAAGACGACCACGGAAAAGTTAACCTTCAAAAAATTCTGTCCTTTCTGTCGGACCCATACCCAGCATCGAGAGGTCAAAGTGTAAAGGAGAGAAATAGGGTCAGTAGCTCCAATTGGCTAGAGCGCCGGACTCCAAATCCGGTTGTTGCAGGTTCGAGTCCTGCCTGGCCCGCCAATGAATTGTGCGGCCTTTATGGAAGAATGGATTCAGGAGATTCGGGATGCCATCCGGCGGTCAGGTGACTTTTTCAGGGATGCGTGGCAAGAACTCAAAAAGGTTCACTGGCCCTCTCGGAAGGAGACTTATGCCGCGACCACCGTCGTTATTATTGTCGTATTGATCATTGCCGTTTTTCTCGCATTGGTCGATTTTGGTCTGACCCGAGCGATTCAGGCTATTGTCAGTTAACTTACCCTTAGGTTTCCCCTGTATGGCGAAGAAATGGTACGTCGTACATACGTTATCAGGCTACGAAAACAAGGCCAAGGCCGCGTTAGAGGAGAGGATTAAGCTGCTCGGAAAGCACGAATTTTTTGGTGAAATTTTGGTTCCGATGGAGAAGGTCGTCGAGTTAGTTAAGGGAAAGAAAAAAACGTCTTCGAGAAAATTTTTTCCGGGTTACATCCTCGTACGGATGGAACTGAACGACGAGACCTGGCATGTGGTGAAGGAGACTCCGAAGGTTACCGGGTTTGTGGGGGGTTCGACCAATCCGCCTCCTGTTAGCGACGAGGAGGTTAAGGCCATTACTCAGCAGATGGAGGAAGGCGCCATCAAGCCTAAGCCGCGGGTCCTTTTCTCCGTCGGGGAAAGCGTAAAGGTCATCGATGGCCCCTTTGCAGATTTTAATGGTGTTGTGGAAGAGGTACGGCCGGATAAGGGAAAGCTCAGGGTGCTGATCAGCATTTTCGGCCGCGCGACTCCGGTAGAGTTAGAGTTTGTTCAGGTGGAACGAAATTGACAACAAGAACAGAGTCTAAAGCCTTCAATCCTGTCGGTTTGGAATATTGAAGGACCTAAACAGATTCGCATTTATTTATGGCTAAAAAAATTATCGGGCAAATAAAGCTACAGATACCTGCAGGGCAGGCAAATCCAACTCCTCCCGTCGGTCCGGCTTTGGGTCAACGCGGAGTCAATATCATGGAGTTTTGCAAGGCCTTTAACGCTGCAACGCAGTCACAGCAGGGCATGATCATTCCCGTTATTGTGACCGTCTATGCGGATCGTTCCTTCACGTTTGTGACCAAGACCCCGCCTGCCTCTGTTTTGCTTAAGAAGGCGGCCGGTATAGACAAAGGTTCAGTGGAACCTGGAAAAGTAAAAGTGGGAAAGGTTTCGCGGGCTCAGGTTCGTGAGATTGCCGAGCTTAAGTTGCGCGATCTTACCGCGAAGGATCTGCAGGCCGCGGAGAAGACCGTAGAAGGAACCGCCAGGAGCCTTGGACTGGAGATCGAAGGCTGACACCCGGTTCAGACTGCGCTGAGCATCGAGGGAGAAATGAAGATTAAAGGAAAGAACTATCGATCCGCGTTGGCTCGCGTTGACCGAACGCGGAGGTACGCGTTGGAAGATGGGCTTCGTTTGGTGCGCGAAACCGGCCCCGCCAAATTCGATGAAACTGTAGAGCTGGCGATCCGGCTCGGAGTTGATCCTCGCCAGGCAGATCAGAACGTTCGCGGTACGGTGGTACTTCCTCAGGGAACAGGAAAGACTGTGCGTGTCTTAGCGTTAGCCAAGGGAGAGAAGGAAAGAGAAGCTCAGGAAGCTGGGGCTGATTATGTCGGATCCGAGGAAGCCATCAAAAAGATCAGCGAAGGTTGGCTGGATTTTGACAAGGTTGTAGCTACGCCGGACATGATGGCGGCGGTCGGGCGGATCGGTAAGATCCTGGGTCCGAGGGGAATGATGCCGAATCCGAAGACCGGAACGGTCAGTGTCGATATTGCCAAGGCCATTAAGGAAATCAAGGCGGGCAAGCTGGAGTTTAGAGTTGACAAAGCCGGTATCGTGCATGTGCCGATTGGCAAGGTTTCGTTCGGGTTGGATAAGCTTCTGGAAAACGCCACGGCCGTTTTGGCGGCGATCGTTCGCGCCAAGCCCGCCTCCGCTAAAGGAAATTATATCTTGGGCGTGACTGTTTCCACGACGATGGGGCCGGGCATCAAAATCGATCCTGGTCAGGCGCGAGTCTTGGCAGCGTGACGAACGTGACAAAGAGGAAGGCAATGTCTGAATTAGCAACGATTCGAGCGAGTCAAAGGGAGAAGGCCCAGAAGGTTGCCTTGGTGCAGGAGAAGTTTAAAGCGGCCAAAATGGCAATTGTTACGGATTATCGGGGTCTTACCGTCGCTCAGTTGACGCGCCTGCGCCGTGACATTCGCGAGGTGGCAGGGGAATACCAGGTCATTAAGAACACGCTGGTTCGGCGGGCGCTGCGGGAAACCTCTTATGCCTCTCTAGATCATCTTTTGGAGGGTCCTACCGGATGGGTCTTTGCGTACGAGGATCCGGTCGCGCTCTCTAAAGCGGTGGTAAAATTCAGCGACGAGAACGACAAGCTCAAGATCAAAGGCGGTTGGTTTGAGGGAGAATTTTTGGATCAATCCAAAGTGAAGGTCTTGGCGAGGATGCCCAGTCGGCCTGAGCTTCAGGCGAAGCTTCTGCGCGTGATCCAGGCTCCATCTGTCCAACTCCTCAGATTGGTCCAGGAACCGGGAGCCAGGGTTGCCCGGCTCATTGAAAGATTGAAAGCGGGAAAGTCTGAATCCTGAGCTGTAGAGTCTGGAATCGAATTCAATTCTGAAATTCACAATAAGGGGGAAGGATCCATGGCAGAAGTGACACGGGAACAGGTAAAGGACTACATAAAGAACATGACCTTGATGGACGCGGCAACGCTCGTTAAGGAGTTGGAAGAGGAGTTGGGGGTAAGCGCCGCCGCACCCGTGGCAGTCGCAGCCGCACCAGCGGGTCCAACCTCTGCTGCAGAGGAGAAGACTGAGTTCAACGTCGTTCTGGCTGACGCGGGAGAAAAGAAAATCCAGGTCATCAAAGTTGTACGGGAACTTACCGGGCTGGGCTTAAAGGAGGCAAAGGATCTGGTGGACGGTGCTCCTAAGCCGATTAAAGAAGGTATTTCGAAAGCTGAAGCGGAGAGCGTCAAAAAGAAGATCGAGGAAGTGGGGGGTAAAGTTGAAGTTAAATAGGTTCGGCCATCAAAGGATATCTTTCGCATTGACAGATTTTTTGAAGTAGGAGAAATCATGGCGTCTTCAGTGGCCCACAATGTGAGATTTCGGCGTAGTTTTGGCAGAACAAAGAGGATCATCGATCTACCTTACCTGATTGAAATCCAGAAGAACTCTTACGATCTTTTTCTCCAGAGAGAAGTTCAGCCGGCTCAGCGGCAGAATGTGGGGCTTCAGGAGGTCTTTAAGTCCGTTTTTCCCATTAAAGACTTTAACGAAACAGCCTCTTTGGAGTTCGTGAGCTATTCTCTCGGCGATCCGAAATACGACGTTGAGGAGTGTCACCAGCGTGGGATGACCTATGCGGCCCCGCTCAAGGTGACCGTGCAGCTGGTGCTCTGGGATGTGGACTCGCAAACCGGGGGCCGAAGCATCAGAAATGTGAAGGAACAGGAGGTTTATTTTGGCGAAATCCCGTTGATGACGAAGAATGGCACTTTTATGATCAATGGTACAGAGCGGGTAATCGTCAGCCAGCTCCATCGGTCTCCCGGCGTTTTTTTCGAGCATGACAAAGGAAAAACCCACGCCAGCGGAAAGCTGCTTTACTCGGCCCGAGTCATACCGTACCGCGGTTCATGGCTGGATTTTGAATTCGACCCAAGGGATATTCTCTACGTTCGAATCGACCGTCGTCGCAAATTCCACGCGACGGTTTTGCTGAGGGCGTTGGGAATGACCACGGAGGATTTGCTCAATTACTTTTATAAAAGCGATACCATTGTGTTTGATGGTCGCAAACCCATGCTGGTTTTTAAGCCCGATCAGATTTCGGGTCTAAAAGCTGCATCCGACGTACGTGATCCTAAAAACAATGAGCTGATAGTAAAAGAGGGAAAGAAAATCACCCGGTCTCTAATCCGCCAAATGGAGATTGCGCGGATCAAGCATGTCCCCATTTCGTGGGATGACGTCATCGGACGGATTGCTGCCCATGACATCGTCGACCCGGAAAGTCGAAAGGTCCTGGTGGAGTGCAATCAGGAGCTCAGTCACGAGAGGCTCGATCTCATCAGAGAGAGAGGAATTACCGATATTGAGGTGCTCTTTATCGATGATTCCCATGTTGGGCCGTACCTGCGGAATACTCTGCTTCAAGACCGAATTCATTCTCCCCAGGAAGCTGTTCTGGAGATTTATCGCCGGCTCCGTCCTGGAGATCCGCCGACGCTGGAGTCCGCTAGCACATTTTTTAACAATCTCTTCTTCAACCCAGATCGATATGACCTCTCCAAAGTCGGAAGGCTCAAGTTGAACCACCGGCTCAAGCGCAACGTGCCTTTGGAACACGGCACGTTGCGGAAGGAAGATATATTGGAAGTTGTTCGTTATTTGTTGGAGTTGAGAAGTGGCAACGGCACGGTCGATGATATCGACCACCTCGGCAATCGTCGAGTCAGGGCCGTTGGGGAATTGGTTGAAAACCACTTCCGGGTGGGTTTGGTGCGAATGGAAAGAGCCATCAAGGAGAAGATGAGCCTTCAGGATATTGAAACGCTAATGCCGCAAGAGTTAATCAACTATAAACCCGTTTCAGCTGCCCTTAAGGAGTTTTTCGGTTCCAGCCAGCTATCCCAGTTCATGGACCAGACCAACCCGCTTTCGGAGATTACCCATAAGCGCCGGCTTTCGGCTTTAGGACCTGGAGGTCTCACTCGCGAAAGGGCAGGATTCGAGGTGCGGGACGTTCATCCGACCCATTACGGCCGCGTATGCCCTATTGAGACTCCTGAGGGTCCGAACATTGGGCTCATTGCTTCTTTGACGACTTACGCGCGAGTTAATGAATTCGGCTTTATCGAGACTCCCTACCGCGAGGTCGAAAATGGCCGTGTGACCGAACGGGTCAGTTATCTCTCGGCGCTCGACGAGGAAGATCACGTGATCGCTCAGGCCAACGCGCCGATCGATAGCCGGGGGGCTTTCACTGCGGATCTCGTTTCTGCGCGCAAAGGCGGTGAATTTGTCATGGCGCGGCCGGAAGAGGTCGATTATATGGACGTATCGCCGAATCAGCTAGTAAGCGTGGCGGCTTCTCTTATCCCTTTTCTGGAGAACGATGACGCGAACCGGGCTTTGATGGGTTCGAATATGCAGCGGCAGGCGGTGCCGTTGCTGCGAACCGAGGCTCCTCTCGTCGGAACGGGGATGGAAAAAACAGTGGCGCGTGATTCCGGCGTCACCGTGGTGGCGAAACGAGACGGGGTGGTTGAGAGTGTGGATTCAACGCGCATTGTCGTCAAAGCGGATCGTCCTTCTGGCTCACACCGGGACACGGGTGTCGATATCTACAATCTCATTAAATACCAGCGCTCCAATCAGAATACCTGCATCAATCAGAAGCCGATTGTGGTCGTAGGGGATCACGTGAGGGCCGGAGAAGTCATCGCCGACGGTCCGTCAACTGAAATGGGAGAACTGGCATTGGGGCGAAATATCTTGGTGGCCCTGATGCCCTGGGGTGGCTATAACTTTGAGGACTCGATCCTGATCAGTGAGCGTGTGGTTAAAGAGGACATTTACACCTCGATTCATATAGAAGAGTTCGAGTGCGTGTCGCGGGATACCAAACTTGGGCCCGAGGAGATCACTCGAGATATTCCAAATGTCGGTGACGAGGCCCTAACCGATCTCGACGAGAGCGGCATTATTCGGATTGGCGCAGAGGTCAAACCTGGGGATATCCTTGTGGGGAAGATTACGCCCAAAGGCGAAACGCAGCTTTCTCCCGAGGAAAAACTGCTGCGGGCCATTTTCGGGGAGAAGGCGGGCGAAGTGCGAGACACCTCACTCAGAGTCCCTCCTGGCGTCGAAGGGACGGTAATCAATGTCCGCATCTTTTCTCGTAAGGGATTGGGCAAGGACGAACGGAGCAAAATCATCGAGGATGAAGAGATCAACCGGCTCAAGAAAGATCAGCAAGACGAGATACGGATTATTCATGATGGTGCGCTCAAGCGGTTGAAGAAGCTTCTGGTTGGTCGCCGTCTGGCCGCACGAGTAAGCGACGAGAATCGTAAGGTGCTTCTGAACAAAGGCAAGGAAATTTCTGAGGACGATTTGGAACAGATCCCGGTCGCATACTGGGGTGATTTTCGAGTTGATAATGAGTCAGTCGAGGCTGAAGTTAAGCGCATTGCGGAGAGTACATCCGAGCAGATTGATCTGCTGAAGATGCTCTTTCAGGACAAGATCAACAAACTCAGGGGTGGTGACGAGCTTCCTCCTGGTGTGATCAAGATGGTCAAGGTCTTCGTGGCGATCAAGAGAAAACTTCAGGTCGGAGATAAGATGGCCGGCCGTCACGGCAACAAAGGGGTCATCTCTCGAATTCTGCCGGAGGAAGACATGCCCTATTTGGAAGACGGAACGCCGGTCGATATTGTCCTGAATCCCTTGGGAGTTCCTTCCAGAATGAACGTCGGCCAAATTTTGGAGGCCCATCTCGGTTGGGCGTCTCGTAGCCTGGGAGAGCAGATCGAAGACTTCCTGCGCCAGAGTAGACCGGATGTGGATAATCTCCGCAAGCGGCTGAAGGAAGTTTTGGCATCGAAGGAAGTCGCGGAGTTAATTGATGAAGTTGGAGACGATGACATCCTGCGAGTCGCTGAAAAATACGGCAACGGTATCCATCTGGCCTCTCCGGTTTTCGACGGAGCCACGGAGGAAGAGATTTTCAATCTTCTCAGAAAGGCGGGGCTTCCGGCGACCGGCCAAGTGACCCTTTATGATGGACGCACTGGTGAAGCTTTCAATGGAAAAGTTACCGTCGGGGTCATGTACGTTATGAAGCTGCACCATCTCGTGGATGATAAAATTCATGCTAGGTCGACAGGTCCTTATTCGCTGGTGACGCAGCAGCCGCTTGGGGGCAAGGCGCAGTTTGGAGGGCAACGGCTTGGGGAAATGGAGGTCTGGGCTTTAGAAGCTTACGGCGCGGCATACACTCTTCAGGAGATGCTTACGGTAAAGTCGGACGACGTGGTGGGTAGAACGCGTATGTACGAGGCGATTGTCAAAGGGGAAAACCTTCTTGAGCCGGGTCTGCCCGAATCCTTTAATGTCATGGTTAAAGAGCTGCAGAGTTTGGCTCTAGACGTGAATCTGGTGGAAGAAAAATAGCATGGCGTCCGGTCGTGCCGGGAGGAAAGCGAATGGAAGATTTATTCAATCTTTTTGAAAAGCCAAAAAATCCCTTAAGCTTTAACGCGATTAGAGTTTCTCTGGCCTCTCCGGAAAAAATCCGAACCTGGTCCCATGGAGAGGTGAAAAAAC
>JACQUW010000053.1 GCA_016210115.1 Deltaproteobacteria bacterium
CGTGTTGACTGTGCCGCCCACCCGCTCCAGGGTGATTCCGGTCTCTTTCGCAATTTGATGGAGCCGATGGGAGAGAATCTCAAAGGTTATGGCATCGACGCTCTTCGTTAAAACGTCCATGGGCTCCTCAAGTTCCTACGAAGATAATCGTATTGCGCAATTCGTCCAGCAGCGCCCGGTCCCGAGGATTTACGACCACCGTCGTAATCGGCGTTTCGATGACCGCCGGCCCGGTGATCTCCATCCCCGGCCGCAGGCGGTCGAAATCGAAGACGGGCGTGGGGATGAAATCCGGGTATTCCTCAAAGTAGACCTCCCGTCTGCCTTTGATAGCCGTCTCGGGATCGATCTTTTCCATGGGCGTTCTCTCGAGGTCCGGCTTTCGTAATTCACCGATTCCGGTTACGCGAAACGTGATGATCTCCTTTCCCGCTTCGCGATAAGCTGAGCCGGCGCCGTAGGCTTTCTCATAAAGCTGGTCGAACCTTTCGTATAGCTCTTCCATCTCTTGGAGCGTTATCGCGTCCGCGCCGGAAGGAAGCGGCACATTGAGCTCATGGACCTGGTAACGGTAGCGCATATCCAGGCTTCTCCTGATCGTGATTTCTTCCTTCTTAAAGCCGGCTCGCTGGAGATCGGATAACGCCTGCTCGGTCAAGATGGCAAAATTCTTATTTACGGCCGCGGCATCCGCCGGAATGATCAGGTGATCGGACTTCCCGTACTCATAGACGACATCGGAACTTATGAGACCGGTGGCTCCATGGACGGAAGCGGTGAGCGGGATTACTATTTTTTTGATTCCGAGCTCTGCTGCATACCTCCCGGCGTGAACCGGAGCCGCGCCGCCGTAGGCAAAGAGAATGAAGTGGCGTGGGTCGTGGCCTCTTTCCACCGTCGCCCTTCGAATGAGATCGCTCATATGGGAAGTGGCAATGCGATAGATGCCGCTGGCGGCCGATATTTCCGAAATCCCGAGCGGCTCGGCGATGGCTTTCCTGATGACTTCCAACGCGCGCGCTCTATCCAGTCGCATCTTTCCGCCGAGAAAATATTCAGCATTCAGATAACCCAGGACGAGATCTGCATCTGAGACCGTCGGCTCGGTCCCACCCAGGCCATAACAGACGGGGCCCGGCTTTGCGCCGGCTCCTTGCGGCCCCACTTTGAGAAGACCGGTTTCCTCGTCTATCCAGGCGATGCTTCCTCCGCCGGCGCCAATAGACTCGACCCAGATCTTGGTCGAGAGAATGCGGTGGCGCAAAATGACCGGCTTATAGTCCCTCTCGATCAGGCCGTCGCGGATGACGCTGACTTTGAAAGTTGTTCCGCCCATGTCGGTGGCCAGGACATTCGGTTCTCCGATCATACGGCCGACAAATTGGGTGCCCACGACTCCCGAAGTCGGCCCCGATTCGATTGTCCCCACCGCGCTTTTTGACGTGGCCTCCATGTCCAGAACGCCGCCGTAGGCTTGCATGATCAGCGGCTCCCGTGGAAGCCCTTTGTCCTTGAGAACACGGCTGAGATTCTTGAGGTATGCGGAGATCTTTGGGCCGATGTAGGCATTAAAAACCGTGGTCGCGGTGCGCTCGTATTCGCCCGCAAAAGGGGCAACTTCACTGGAAAGCGTTACGAAAATAGATGGATGATTCTTTCTCAGGATGTCGGCGATCATTCTCTCATGGCATTCGTTTGCTACGGACCAGAGGAGACACACGGCTATGGAGTCCACCCCTTTAGCCACGAGATTTTCGATAGCCTGCCCAGCCTGGGCTCGATCCAACGGCACGAGAACCGCTCCCTTGTAGTCGATCCGCTCGCAGACTTCTTCGATCAGCCGCCGCGGCACGAGAGGCGGCGGTTTGCTGAGAGCCGTAAGGTGAGTGGTCTCCGTTTCTGTCAGGCCATCGGTGATTCGACCCCGCATCATCAGGAGAGTGTCTGCGAATCCTTTTGTAGTGAGCAACGCGGTCTTCGCGCCGGCGCGCGTAATGAGGGTGTTCTCGCCGATCGTGCAGGCGTGAAAGAAAAGCCTGGTGGAGGGAAGCAGGTCTTGCTCGCCGGCAAGGCCGAGGTTTTGGGCGGCATCCCGTACGGCATCCAGCGCCCCGCGAGCAAAATCGTCCGGAGTTGAGAGCGCCTTTCCGACGGTTATTCTTCCGCTGTCGCTTACGACCACGCAATCTGTAAAGGTGCCGCCGATATCGACCCCGACGATATACTGAACGCCTCCTGCGTTCATCGCCGCGTCCGGCCTGCCTGCCTTATCATATCGAGGACCTGATCGGTCGTCCTCACTCTGCACATGCGTGGAAACATGAGATCCATGAGGACATCGTGGGCGCGCTGGTCGTGACCCGTCGCGCAGGCGTCGCGCGCCACGATGAGATTGTAGTCCATATCTCTGCCCGCAAATACCGTAGCCGCCACTCCCACGTCGGTAGACCCGCCGGAAACAATTAACGTGTCCACGCCGCGAGCGCGCAGGGCGAGGTCCAGATAGGTCTGGTAAAAGGCGCTCCAACGATATTTCGGAATGTAGTAGTCGTCCGGCCCGGGATCCAGTTCCGGGATCACCTCCGACCCCCACTCTCCTTCCACTGATTTGGGCTTTCTCCGGGCGATTGGTTCTTGCGGCCAGGGTTTGAGGTTCGTATCGGTGTCCGTTAGAAGAGAGGCGGAAGTGGCGCCGTCGCCCCGGTGGTTCCCCTTTGCAAAAAAGATCGGTATCCCCGCCTCGCGCGCAGCCCGCATGAGACGCGCTGCGTTCTCCACCATCGGTCTCTTGCGTGCCCGCGTGGCCTCATCCGCTCCGTGGTAGTAAGCGTTGAGGAGGTCGAAGAAAAGAATGCCCGTACGTTGGAGATCTACTTCATTCTGCGTCATCGGGGTGCCCTCCCGGGTTCATTTGCATTGATAACCTTCGCGACAGTGGACTCCCATCTCCCTCTGGACTTCGCGGAGAAGCGCTAGATCGGCGACCTGGGAGATCGCAAATTGGTTGGCATCGACCCCCAGCCGGCTTGCACTGTACTCCAGGCTCAGGCGCATGCCCTTTTCCGTGAATCCCCCCGGATCATCGGAGCTGATGACAGGGACGAGAAGCTTTGTTGCGCCCAGCGCGATTTCCGGGGCTAATTTGAGTTCCTTAGCGGCCACCTGGGCCGCGTCTTCAGGATTTTTTCGAATGTAAAGCATGGCCCTCACCTGAGCGCGGAGCCATTTCTTGATCAGCTCTGGATTTTCGCGGATCAGATCGTCATGGGCCGCCATACCGGAGAAGGGAACGGGATAGACGTCCGCCGAGTTCATCAAGAGGTTGTAGCCCTTGAGCGCGAGGTATGCTGCCACATCGGGGTTCACCGCTGAGGCGCCGGCTTTACCCGTTTCCATTGCCAGCACGCGCGCCTTTGAGTCGCCGCTGGCGATCAGAGAAACGTCGCGACCGGGCTCCAGGCCCATTTTTTTAAGTATCAGCCGCGTCGCCTGATCGTTGCTGGAGCCAGGCGTAGAGAGCGCAACGGCTTTCCCTTTCAGGCTCTGAGGTCCGGTGATCTCCGGGCGCGCCACAAGCTGGAACGTGGAGGTTTTGTACGTGAAAAAAATCGCCTTCAGCGGAGCGCCTCGCAACGCCGCAGGCATCGAGGAGCCGGCCACGGCGAAGTGGACTTCCCGGGACAAAAGCGCGGGGACCGATACTCTCACGCTGACGATGAGAATCTTTAAATCCAACCCTTCCTGAATAAAAAATCCTTTGGCGCGCGCCACAAAGGTCGGCAGGTAACCAAAATCAGGCGTAGAGATGGCCTGCATCACGGGAAAAACCTTCTTTGCTTCCTGGGCAAACGAGAGGCTCGTCGAAAGCAGCAGGAATACGATCCAACTAAAGAGGGTGATGCGAATCAGATAAGGCTTAAACATTTCCGCTGAACCATCTTAGCTTAGCGCATCTTGACCCGCACAAATTATCTGCTATCAAGCGCCTGGTCAACTCCCATTCGAACGGCGCTCATCGGACGTCCGCGCCCCTCAGCCGAGATGAAATCCGTTGCCCGTTCGGAGAGCCCGCGCATCCGACCTGCCTGCCGGCAGGCAGGTAACCGGCGGGGGAGTAACCACTAACCCATTGCGCGATGGGCCAGTGCCTCCAGGCGCCAAGGTGGTTCGTTCCGGTCTATGCCCGCCAGAACCTGCACGGTCTTACGTCTGCGACCTCCAGGCCTGCCCCTTCGGTCACAGCTTTCATCGTCAAGGGTGATCCTTAATGAAATGAATATTCCCGCGTTCGGGATGGCTTCCCAAAATGGGAGAGCAAGGACACACCCTTTTGGGGATATTGACATTCAAGACCAGCTACTTAAGATATTTCCGGTCGCTGATGAAATCAGCAGAGGAATTTTTTAGGAGGTATTTTGTGAAGAAGGCAAATCAGTGGCGCATGTCGTCCATTTTCTTCTCCTGCTTGTTTCTGGGGATGATTTCAGTAGCTTCGGCGGTCGAAGTCGGAGAGAAGGCGCCGGACTTCGAGCTTACCAGCACGAAGAACGGCAAAATCAAGCTCAGCGGCTTTCAAGGGAAAAAGAACGTTGTCATACAGTTTTATGTTCTTGACTTCACACCCACCTGAATCAAAGAGCTGTCGTCCAGTCGGGACGACTATGCCAAATTCCAGGAGGTGGACGCGGAGGTTCTTGGTATAAGCGCCAACGTCGGGTTTTCTCAAAAAGCCTTCGCCGATTTCCTTAAGCTCAACTATCCCCTGCTCACTGACTATCCGGATCTGAAAGCGATTCAGGCCTATGGCGTCTTCAATAAGGAACGGCGTCTGGCGCAGCGCTCCTGGTTTATTGTCGATAAGAACGGGGTTGTTCGTTACAAGAAGGTGCTCGGAAGGGGCGAGCCGCTTGTCCCTAACGAAACCCTGATCGAAGAGATCAAAAAGATCAATCGAAGCAACTAAGGAAAATTCCAACGAAAGGGAAAGGAGAAAGCGATGCATCGAGGTAAAATTTTATCGGGAGGCTTGATAGCTGCCGTTTCGATTTTCGTGTCCACTCAAGTTTTTGCCCAGGCGGACGTGATCGAAAAGAGGCAGAAGCTCATGAAAGGGCAGAGCGCCGCGGCCAAGGCGATCAAGAAGGCCGGAGAGGCAAAGGATTACACGACAATAGAGATGAAGGCCAAAGACCTTATGGGCAGCTCAGAAAAGATCACTGATCATTTTCCCAAAGGTAGCACCGCGGGAAAGACCAAGGCCAAAGCCGAGATCTGGGATCAATGGGATGATTTTGGCAAAAAGGCGAAGAATCTGCGAAAGGCGGCGAGCGAGCTGGCGGATGCAGCCAAAAGCGGTGATGAGGGGGCAGTTAAGGTGAAAGTCAAGGCTGTCAGCGAGTCCTGCTCCGGCTGCCACAAAGCTTTCCGGGCGGAGAAATATTCGGAGTAAAAAGATTTAAGCCAAGGATCGACGGAAACGTTAATGACATTCACCAAACAAGGCGAAAAGCAGCATTGAGTTCCATAGGAAGTGTGAAAGAAAACCGGCGCGACGCGAAAGGAGGAAATTCGTATGAAGACTTCTTGGCTTTTCACTGGGCTAGCGGCTATCGGCTTTACAGTGTTGCTGGGAGGTGCCGCCCTCTCCGGAGATAATCGCAACTTCCACGCGCACCTCTCGGGCGATGAGGAAGTGCCGCCGAACGAGACCCGAGCGCAGGGTCAAGCGATCTTTCACCTTGGCAAGGACGATACTGCGCTTAACTTGACAGTAAACGGAGATACTGCGCTCAAATACAAACTAATTGTCGCCAACATCAGTAACGTCGTTGCCGCGCACATTCACCACGGGGACGAAGGCGTGAACGGTCCAATCGTGGCTTTCCTTGCCGGTCCGTTCCCAGCGGGTGGTGGGCGCAGCGACGGTATTCTTGCTCAGGGTGCGATTACGGCAGCCAACCTGGTCGGCCCGCTGGCGGGGCATCCCTTGTCAGATCTCGTTACGCTGATGCGTAACGGGGAAACCTATGTGAACGTGCATACCAACGATGGTGTGCCGCCTACCAATACAGGTCCGGGTGATTTTCCCGGCGGCGAGGTCCGCGGGCAAATCGAATAGTCTTAGTCCGCGAGAATTGCAGCGCTTTTATTCCGGCAGTCTTGTTGCGGGATTGGTGTGTGATACAAGGCTCTCCGCGCGGAGAATTCGACGTTAACGCGGCGGACTGCTCCGAATTGAGGCTCGCGGCTCGAACAAAGGGGATTCAATGACAAACGCAAAATGGTTATCAGCGCCTGCTCTGCTTTTTGTTTTTGTTCTCGCTTTGGGATGGTCCTTGGCCTCTGCGGATGATCCGCCGCAGTTTCCGCAAGGCGCAAGATTTACAACGTTGGTAAAAACCGAGTTCGAAGTCGAGGGGTTAACTGCTGGTACTTCGGGGAATTTGTATACGGCCGGCCGTCAGGTAACCAATACTCAAGCCTGCCCGGTTTATCAAATCGATCCAGGCAACCCAGTCGAGCCCCCGCCCACAGTGGGGCTCATTCCTGACCCGGATGGTGCCGGCGCTAATCGCTGTAACCCCGCTGGGATAGCTTTTAATAACGCGGGAGATCTTTTTGTCGCTGATAGTGGAGCGGCAGCTACGGTCTATTTTTTCCCCGCCGGTACTCTTAGCGATACGGCCCCACCCATGGCGAATATTTTCGCTACAGGAGTTCCAGGAGTTAACGGTATTGCCTTTGACAGAGACGATAATCTCTGGGCTTCCGATGGAACGACAGCGCAAGGGAGAGTCTGGAAGATAGCCTCTTGTGGGGTGCCTCCTTGTGGGGCCGTCGAGGTGTTCCGTGTCCAGCCAATGCGTAACAGCAACGCCTTGGGTGGGGACCTGGCGGGTGATGGGGTCGGACGACAGGCCAGGACTTTTCCTCCGGGGACGCTGGTAAACACGGCTGGCGGCCAGGACCTGGCCGCCAATGGATTGGCTTTCAATCACAAAGGAGAACTGCTCGTTGCCGATACAGCCCGCGGGGCAATCTGGAAAGTCGACGTTCGGAAGGCCGAGTTCAACCCCGATGGAACGCTCAAAACCAAAACGAACTGCGATACGACGTTCACTGCAAATACGCTCTGCCTTGACAACATATTCGTTGCCCATCCCATCCTGGAAGGCGCAGACGGCATTGCTCTGGATGTCGCGGGGAACATCTGGGTAGACGCGAATGAACGCAACGCAGTGGCGGTTGTTACTAAAGACGGCAGGGTGGCAGAAGTTTTCCGGAATCCGGCGAATGCTGCCGGGTTGAGAAATTCGGCGGATCCAGCGCTGGGAAACAACCATATCCTGGAATTCCCTGCCAGCCCTTTTTTGGTCGGAAAAGCCTTCTGCACCTCGAACTCTGACGGTGATAGGCGTGACAACTCCCCTCGTTCCGCCGGTGAAATCCCTGTCACAATCGGTTCCGATACTTTTCGTGGCAAAATTTCCTGTATGACAGACGAGGGCGGAAATATTCTCGAGCTGAATATTCCGGGGCTGCCTCTTCCTGTCCACTAAGGGTTGGAAGAAACATGAAACGCCATGAAAGATCACGGAGCAGGGCAGTGACTGTAGTTAGTTCAAACGCAGAAAGGAGAGGTCCATGAAAATTTCAAAAACGCAGATCGTTTTCACGGTTGCCGGCATGGTATTGCTCCTTCGTTCAAGCGCCATCGCAATTCCGGACCAGGAGGTGAGATGGGAGGGGTTCGTTGGGAACATCCGAACTGGAGCCGCAGGCGCAGTGGGTTCCGGTACGGGAGCAGTCAATGCCGCGGGCGGCACTTGGGTAACGACCGGCGGGGAGGCTCGTGTGAAGCTGGCGTCTGGAGAGATACGTTTTAACATAGAGGGATTAGTGCGCGCCGATGGCAATGACGTAGGGACACCGGGAAGCAACACGCAAGTTCGAGGAACCCTGGTCTGCGACACTAACGGCAGCGCGGGCGCCGGCAATTCCACTCTTGTGCCCACGCCGCTTGTTCCCCTTAGTCCTCAGGGGGACGCCGAGTTCAAAGGCAACGTAGGACCGCTTCCCGCTGCCTGCATAAACGAGCCTGACATCGCGTTTCTCGTCCGGAGCACCAGTGGCAGCTGGTTTGCTGCCGCGATCGTGCGGACGCCATAAGCGGACAGTCTCTAACTACCATTAGTTTATCAGACTTCATGTCGTCGACACCGCAAAGCCCCCTTCATAGGGGGCTTTCTTTTTTTGGACCGTCCATCTAGAATGAGCGACACACTTCAGAAAAGACTGAGCGTAACATGACTCCCGGCCGTCCCTTTCTCCAAATTCCCGGACCAACGCTTGTTCCCGATAGGGTCACGCGGGCCATGTCTCAGCCGATGATCGACCATCGTGGACCGAAATTTGCCGCTCTCCTGCGGGAAATCTTAAACGGCCTCAAGAAACTTTTTAAAAGCGCTTCAGGTCAAATTGTTCTTTTCCCCGGATCGGGCACCGGAGGATGGGAATCATGCGTCGTCAACACGCTCTCGCCCGGTGATCTCGTCCTGGGCTGCGTGAATGGCTACTTTAGCGACTTATTCTGTCGAACGGCAAAACTGCACGGCATCGAGGTCGAGACTCTAGAGCTTCCCTACGGGTTGGGAATCCCGGCGGATCAAATCGAGCAACGGCTGCGCGCCGATAGCGGCCGGAGAATCAAGGCAGTGCTGGTCGTTCATAACGAGACGTCCACAGGAGTTACGACCGATGTCGCCGCTATTCGCCAGGCGATGGAGCGCGCGTCTCACCCGGCGCTTCTCCTTGTGGATGTTGTAAGCTCGCTTGGCTGCATCGACTTGCGCTTTGATGATTGGAAATTGGATGTGGCCCTGGCCGCGCCGCAGAAGGGACTCATGATGCCGCCCGGGATGGCCATCTTGGCTGTGAGCGAGAGAGCGCTCCAGGCAAATGAGTCAGCGAAATGCGGGCGCGCATTCTGGGATTGGCGGCCGGTCCTGGAAAATAACGCGGCCGGACAATTTCCGTATACGCCCGCGACCGCGTTGCTGTTCGGCATGAGTGAAAGCCTGAAAATGATTTTTGAAGAGGGTCTGGAGAACGTATTTAACCGCCATGCCAGGCTGGCGGAAGCCTGCCGGAGAGCGACCCAGGCAATGAATCTCAAGCTGTTCCCGCGCAATCCTGCGGAGTACTCGAATACTCTGACGGCTGTCTCGATGCCGGACGAGTATGACGCCGATGGCTTCATCAATCACATGCTCCGGCGATTCGATCTCTCGCTGGGCAAAGGGCTTGGCAAAGCCAGAGGAAAGCTCTTCCGGATCGGACATCTCGGCAGCCTGAATGAGCTTGAGCTCCTGGGCGCACTGGCCGCGGTCGAAATGGCGCTATTCAGCTTCGGCGTGAAACTGCCGCTCGGGGCCGGTCTCAGCGCGGCAGAAGCTTACCTCCTCGAAAGCGCGCCGAATCTACCGTCCACATGAAGATTGACCCGAACAAATGCGTTGCCTGCGGGAATTGCATTCCCGTATGCCCGATGGGAGCCATTGCCATCGACCCGGCGATCGGCCGGGCATCGATCGATCCGGATGAGTGCGTGGAATGTTTCGCCTGCTTTCGAGGCATGTCCAAGGAACATTTGAGCTCGGCAATGGTCCGGACCATCCGGACGGTGGCCAGGCTCTTTCGCTTCCGCTTCGATCCGGAGCCGGATATTTGCCCCACCGACGCTATCGTCCCGGAAGATCTAACCTGGCCTAGAGTCGTTCGCCGCGCCTTCTCTGATCCCCAGGTTCCCCATGAGTCCACGGGAATTCACGGCCGGGGCACCGCCGAAGTCAAGACCAACGACGTTACAGAACGGATAAAAAAAGGCGATGCGGGTTTTGTGATCGAGTTCGGCCGCCCCGGCGTAGGCGCGCGCTTTCGAGACATTCAGCGCGTGACTCATGCTCTGGCCGATCTCGGCGTAGAGTTTGAAGAACAGAACCCGGTCACTTCTCTGATGACCGATGTCTCCAGGGGGTCGCTCCGAGAAGAGATCCTCGATGAGAAGATCCTTTCGGCCATCGTAGAGATCAAGACTTCTCTGCAGCAAGTGCCGGCCGTCCTGCGTGAGATCAGAACAATTGCCAGGGAGGTGGACACAGTCATAAGCGTCGGAGTCTCAACTCGCTGCGACGAGCGCGGCAACGAAGTACTGCGGGAAATCCTTCAAAGGGAAGGATATCCGACGTATCGAGGCAAAACGAATCTGGGTTTCGGGCGCGTGACAGCCCGCCATCCGCAAACAATAGCTAAATGACCAACACCCTGCACCGCTACAGCCAGCACTACGCTCCCGAACCGCCGGCGAGCCCCCAATCGGTGGCGGATGATTACATCGTGTTTGCGATGGCCACCCGAGGGCTAAACGACGCGAATCTGGTGGAGAATTACCGGACTTTCCTTCGTCTGGCGCTCAAGCATAATCCTATCAATATCGGTGACGCCACCAAGGGAGGCGTCATCCGGCCCAGACAAGACATGAATCCTACCGCGCACTGGAGACGCGATGACTCTCCGGCCCCCGAACAGGTGATCGCCGGAATCCAAGGCCATACGACCGTAGCGGCTGTATTCAACAACTACGAAGCGATGAAAAATTTTCTCGAAGACGTCGCAGCCGCCGACCTTGGGATCTCGGTCAATGTCAGCGCTCCTATGGACGAAGCCTGGCGCTGCTGCGGCGAGCTTGGAATCACCCGCCACAGTGTGGAATACTCCGTTGGCTTCTGCGGCCGGGTGGAGAAACTGCCGGATGTGACCACGCTGAAACTCTCGACGATGTGCGGCCACGGAATGGTCTCGGCCAATTTTGCCCGAAAGATGGTGGAATGGGCCAAAGAGAATCGCAGAACGCCTGAACAGGCGGCCCGGTACATGGCTCGTTTCTGCCACTGCGGCGTCTTCAATATCTCAAGAGCAGAGCGCATCATCAAAGAGGTTTGCCGTCGGAAATGATAAGCCATGACCCGCTTCACACTGAACGATGAAAGCCGCCACCCTCTCTCCGAGCCCGCGCAATGGGCCAGTGGTTATTCCCACTGCTGGTTACCTGCCTGCCGGCAGGCAGGTCGGATGCGCGGGCTCTCCGAACGGGCAGCAGCTTTCATCTTATCCGAGGGGTGTAGGGCGGAGGGCCGCGGTCGTCCGATGAGCCCGGTTCGACTCATGGGTCCTGCCCACCTGTCTGCGTGCGGACTGCTTTCGAGGGAATCATAAAGTGAATAAGCGGCGGAAAAGGAGAAAAACTATGAAGCGAGCAATTCGATTGTTGCTGGTGATCGGCCTATTCGGCCTTATCCTGGGGACACCTTCTGCGCAGGCCCAACCGGTCACCATCCGTCTCGGCCACGTTGGTTTTCCGGGTTCTCTGTTTGCTCTGAACGCAGATGAATATGCCAGGAGGGTAAACGCCGCCCTTAAGGGCAAGGTGGAAGTCAAGGTGTTTCATTCAAGCCAGCTCGGAAGCGACGAGCAGATGAGCAAAGGGATAAAGGTTGGGGCGCCGGAGATGTTTTTGCCGTCCACGATTATGAGCACCGTGGAGCAAAAGTTCGGTGTCTTTGAAATGCCTTACATCATTGTGAATCGCGCCCACATCAAAAAGGTAGCTGAAAATAAACAAATTCAGAAAAACCTGTTCGAAGGGCTCCCGGCCAAAGGAATGAGAGTCCTCGGTGTTTGGGAGAACGGGTTCCGCCATATCACGAATAACGTCCGTCCGATCGCCCGGCCCGACGACCTGAAGGGGATCAAGCTGCGCGTTCCGGGCGGAGTGTGGCGGGTAAAAATGTTCAGGGCCTACGGCGCCAACCCTTCACCCATGCCTCTTGCCGAAGTTTATTCGGCTCTTCAGTCGGGTGTGATGGATGGCCAGGAAAATCCGTTTCCGCAGATCGCCTCGGCCAAATTCCACGAGGTGCAAAAATTCCTCTCGCTAAGCGGCCACGTTTACACCCCCGCTTATCTGGTCGTGAGCGAAGACTTTTGGAAAAAGCTCCCTAAGAACACACAGACGACGCTTTCCAGGATTGCATGGGAGATGGGCGACGTCGCCCGCTCAGAGGGCGAGCGGTTGGATAAAGACTTGATGGGCAAGGTCGCGCCGCCGATGAAGGCCAATGAGGTCGATAAGGATGCTTTCATCAAGGCTTCGGCGAGCATCTACGACGACTTCGGAAAAGAGGTTTCGGGAGCGGCGGAGCTTGTCAAGCTGATTCAGTCCCTGAGATAAAACTGAGCTCTCAATTCTGAAATATGTTTTTTTGGACGGTGCACACAGCGAGAATCCCTCGCCTCTCGGAACTCGTGTCACAATGCGGAAAGACTCTGAGCCTTTCGCCATTCGCGATCCTGAGCGACAGCGAAGGATCTCGATTTGGCTCATGATAAACTCTGCGAAGAACTGAGAAGCCATGCCGTTAGAAACCACAGATTCTTCGGCTAAAGCTCACAATCACATTTTGACACAGTCTCTGATGGAGAGGACTGAGGTAAGGGGAACGCGGGCTCCGGTAACTTTTTTCGACCGTTTGATTAATCTCATCGAGTGGTGGTCGGTCCTCCTTCTCGTGCTGATGGTGCTCGTAGTCATTTTAGGGGTGTTTTTCCGCTACGTTCTCAACGCGGCTCTTGTCTGGTACGATGAGTTCGCCTCCTACCTACTCGTATGGCTGACCTTCTACGGCGCGGTCGTGGCATCCTACAGAAGGCGCCACATCGGCTTCGACCTGTTGATCAACCGGCTTCTGCCGGAGACCAGGAGATTCACCGAATTCATGGCCGAGTTCCTGGTCCTGGGCTTTCAGATCGTGCTCTTCTATTACGGCTGGCTTCTTACCCAAAAGATGGGAGATGAGACTGCGGTCTCTTTGGTTTGGGTCAAGGCGAGCTGGATCTACAGCGTTCTCCCGATCACTGGCGGGCTTATGCTGGTCATCAGTCTGAGACGACTCGCCAAAATTGTGTCGGCAAAAAAGATCCGAACAGGAGATGAAGTCGCGTGGAGTGGCTCATCCTCGGAATAATCATCCTCCTCACGGCTATTAACGTTCCTATCGGTTTCGGGCTCTCGATCGCCGCGATCGCGCTTTTGCTCTGGAAAGCGACAGCGCCCCTCAGCATCGTTCCTCTCAATCTTTTTTCCGGCGCCTCGAGTTTTCCCCTTCTCGCGATCCCGCTGTTCATCCTTGCCGGGGGACTGATGGAGACCTCCGGCATCTCTCTTCGGCTCGTTAATATGGCTAACAGCCTGGTTGGATTTATCCGCGGAGGTCTGGCCATGGTCACCGTCGTCGCCACCATGATCCAGAGTGAGATCTCCGGTTCTTCTGTCGCCGATGCCGCGGCCATCGGAAACGTCGTCATCCCGGCGATGGAAAAACGGGGATATCCCAGATCTTTGAGCGCGGCCATTGTTTCTAACGCGGCTTCGGCGGCGATTCTAATTCCGCCTTCCATCCCAATGATCATTTATGCCTGGATGGCGGAGACGTCCGTGGCCAAGCTCTTCTTCGCGGGATTCTTACCGGGCTTTCTTGCAGGGGGAGCCATGATGGCTCTGAGCTACTACTACGCCCGGAAATACAACCTGCCCGTGGAGCACAGATTCTCGCTCCGTCAGGTGGGGAAAACGACGGCTGAAGCTTTCTGGGCGCTATCGATTCCGATTGTGATTTGGGGCGGGATCTTTCTCGGCATCGCCACAGCCACCGAGGTCGCCGCGCTCGCGGTTCTGGCCGCATTTGTTATCGGGGTGTTCATTTACCGGGAACTTCCCACGGCGCAGCTCATCCGTGTATTGAAAGACTCAGCCGGGCAGACGGCCGTGGTCATGCTCATCGTCGCTTCCTCGGCGGTTCTTGGCTGGTATCTCACCAGCGAGCAGATCCCGCAAAAATTCGCCCGGCTTATTTTGGAG
>JACQUW010000405.1 GCA_016210115.1 Deltaproteobacteria bacterium
ATTTTACCAGCGGCACCACAATGGCCTCTTCCGAATAACGCTTGAACGTCGTGTCGGCGCTCTCCTGGGATGAAAAAATCCCGTCCACTTCCTTTCGCTCTATGGCCACGTACACGTCGCTGGTGCCGGGATATCCGCCCACCACCCGCACGTTCGCTCCAGTTACTTCGAGGAAAGTCGCCAGCTGAAACGGACCGGTTCCCCGTCCCGTTGCCCCGAGCTTCACCGGCTTGGGAGCCTTGAGGAACTGCTCCAGTGTCTTGGCAACATCCGGTCGGACATAGAGCACCTGAGGCCGGAAGCCCGGAGTCGGTGATCCGACCCAGACAAATTTCTCCGGATCGAACTTGACCTCGGGCAGTCCCAGCACGGCATTGATCACGTGAGCGCCGCTAAAGTTCACGATCGTGAGACCATCCCCTCGCTGCGTGGCATACGCCCAGTTGGCCGCAACGAGCGATGCTCCTCCCGGCATGTTTTGTACGATGATCGCAGGCTCACCCGGTATGTGCCGTGACAGATGCTTTGCAATGAGGCGCGACCAGACGTCAAAACCTCCGCCCGGCGGGTATCCGATCACCAGACGTAGTGTCTTGCCTTCATAAAAAGCCTTGGCGCTTGCCGCTGAGGCCGCCTGAGCCGGCGCAGCCGCCAGACTGTGGGCAACAGCCAAAACAAGCCCCAAAAGAATAATCGACTGCCATCTTTTTTTCATCGTGTGGCTCCCCGGTAAAGTTGTTAAAAACCGCAAAAGTAAGCTGACCCAGTATCAAAAGAAAGCCGCCGCTGCAACGCTCCGTTCGCTACGAAGCCGTTAGCCGGGAAATCGGGTCACCAAAACAGACTTGAACGTGCTTCGTCTCGTTTCCGGAGAAAAATCTATCCCAGCCCCACATTGGCCAGATTCTAGCTGTCGCCAAACAGGGGCACGAGACGAAATCGGGCGACATCCACGAGACCGTGGTCGGTGAGCCGGAGGGAAGGGATCACCGGCAGTGCCAGAAACGACAGAACCATGAAAGGATTCCGGAGAGGGCTGCCAATGGCGCGGGCGGCCTCGAGAAGCTCATGCATCTCTGCAGCGACGGTTTCGAGCGCCTGATCCGACATCAACCCGGCGATCGGGAGCCTGACCGCGGCGAGCACGCTCGCGTCTCTTACCGCTACCAAGCCCCCCTGCATGTGCTCGACGGCTTTGACTGCGGCCAGCATGTCGAGATCGCTCGTGCCGGCCACGACAATGTTGTGCGAGTCGTGCGCGACGGACGACGCGATTGCTCCCGACCGCAACCCGAGGCCGCGAACGAACCCGACACCGACATTGCCTGTGGCTCGATGGCGCTCCACAACGGCCAACTTGCTTATATCCTGCGCGGGATCGGCGATCGCGAGGCCGTCGCGGACAGTCGGCGATAGCAGCGCCGTATTCGTGATGAGTTGATCCGGCACTACCTCGATTACTTTGACAATCTGCCCGCGAACCTGAATCTCCAGACTGGCCACCCGAGGCCATCCGATGTTGATGGTGCTGCGAGAAATCGGCACCGGTGGCGGCAGCGCTTCCAGGAGCCTGCCGTCGCGCGCAACTTCGTGCCCATCTTTGAAGACGGCGCGCGGCCGGAAATCGGTCAACGTTTCCAAAAGAACCAGATCCGCCCGATAACTCGGCGCCACCGCGCCAAAATCGCTAGTGAAAAAGTACTTGGCCGGATTGATGGTGACCATCTGAATGGCGGTTACCGGCGGTAGCCCCAGGGCGACGGCTTTTTTCAACAGCCAGTTCACATGACCTTCGGCGAGCAGATCGGTTGGGTGCCGATCATCAGAGACCAAGCCGCAGCGCACGTAGTTGGACGGCGTCACTACCGGAACCAGCGCCTCCATGTTCTTCGCGATGCTGCCCTCACGAATGAACACGTGCATCCCGGCCCGCAGCTTTTCCAGGGCCTCTGCGGCGGTGGTGCACTCGTGATCCGATTTGATTCCGGCGCCGACGTAGGCGTTCAGGTGCTTGCCCGCCAGCCCGGGTGCATGGCCATCGATGCGTTTGGCACGGCCGACTTGCAGCTTCGCGAGCACTTCCCGGTCCCGCGCTAAAACGCCGGGGAAATTCATCATCTCGGCCAGGCCGAGAACTTGCGGATGTGGCAGTAACATTGCCAGCTCGCATGCCCCGAGACTCGCCCCGGCCGTTTCCAAATCGGTGGTAGGCACACACGACGGAAGCATGAAGAAGATCGTGAGCGGGAGATCGCGTGATGACGCCAGCATGTAGTTGATTCCCTCAAGGCCAAGGACGTTGGCGATCTCGTGCGGATCGGCCACGACCGTGGTGGTGCCGTTCGGGACAACCGCGCGGGCAAACTCCCGAGGTGTCAGCATCGTCGATTCGAGGTGAATGTGAGCGTCAATGAAACCCGGCGCGATGTAGAGGCCGGTCGCGTCAAACTCCTCACGTCCCTCATACGAGCCGAAGCCAACCACCCGTCCGCCGGCGATGGCAACATCGGCGCGGTGAATGTCACCGGAGAAGACGTTGACCACCTGCCCGTTTCGGATGATGAGGTCCGCCGGCTCCTCGCCACAGGCCACAGCAATAGTGCGTTCGAGCTCCATGAGGCTAAGGTTCTCTGGTTGCTGGTTTCGATTTTTTTCGGATCAACATCAACTCACTCATTCTCAACTACCGCGATGTATGGGAGCGCTCGGCCTTGACCCTTCGCGTCAAGGCCATAGCCGATGATCCATATGTCGGGCACCTCGAAGCCAACATAATCGGCTTTGATGTCGACGGAGCGCCGCGACGGCTTGTCGAGGAACACACAGGTGCGCAGCCACGTTGAGCCTTTGGACGTTAAGTGCTCTCGAACCTGATATAGGGTGTGTCCCGAGTCCAGAATGTCATCAACCAGAATCACTGGCCGCCCGCTGAGATCGATCGAGGTGTCCTTCCGAATCTGCACCACTCCGCTGGGCTCTACCGTATCCCGGTAGTGGGAGGCGGCTATAAAGTCGATCTGAGGCTCAACGCCCAGACGCGCTAGAGACCGAACGAGGTCGGCGAGAAACACGAAGCTGCCCGTGAGCAGACCGATGATCACCGGAGTCGAGTTCGGCAAGTCATGGCGAATCGCGTCCGCGAGCCGGGCTACGCGCGCGCCAATCGTCGCCTCATCGAATAGCACATGATGCTTTAGCATAACCGGCAGTAGGAATTCGCTTTTTAAGCTGCGATCACGCAGGACCTGAGAATTCTAGCAACCCAACGGCCAGTCCGTTTTGCGACCCCGGAAAAGACATCAAAAGCAATGGCGGTGCCAGAGCACTCTCTTTGAGCAGAGACTATTCGACAACGTATCCTTATGTCAACGAGGCGATGAGACACGCGTCACGTGTACCGTAAATTACGGAACGCTTCAAAGTTCCAACGACCTCTACCGACGGTCGATTGTCCGGCTGCTGGCACCGTAATGGCGGGTGGCTTCGAGCTGGCTTGGTGCGAACCTCTCCCGCTTCAGGCTGGTAGTGAGTCAGCTCATGAAGCCGAAAAAAAGAATTTCCATCCATTGGGTGGCGAATCGGGTACAACGGTACTAAAGTGCTGGCGTAATGAACGAGTTCACCGATCTTCGCGAACGGCTGCCTGCCATTCTCAAGGCGCTCGCAGTTGGCGTTCCGGCAGGCTATTTGTTTCACCGCCTCCACACGCCGATTCCGTGGATGATCGGACCGATGATCGCCGTCGCAACGCTCAACCTGATGGGCGTGAGGATGCACTCGCCCCCGTATGCCCGCCAAATCGGACAAGTGATTCTCGGTTCGGCCGTGTCGCTCTATTTCACGCCGACGGTAGTTGCCGCATTGGCCGCCAATTTACCCGCCATCGTGGCGGCTACCGTTTCGGTCTTCTTGGTGGGTGGTCTTGGTGCGCTGACCTTAAGCCGGGCCTCCGGCGTGGAAGGGAAGTCTACCTTTTTCGCCTCGATCCCCGGGGGCGCCATGGCGATGGCCGTGCTGGCTGAGCGCTACGGCGCCCAGATAGCGCCGGTGGCGGTCGCTCACAGCTTGCGCGTCTCTATCGTCGTTATCCTGATTCCATTCGCGCTGACCTATGGCGGCATCCCGCTCGAGGCAGCCGCATACCGGCCGGATGTGCCGCTCAATCTTTGGATACTGGCGCCGTGGCTCGCCTTCGGCTGTGTGTTGGGTGAGGTGTCGGAGCGGCTGCGGTTTCACAATGGTTATCTGTTGATGCCGATTTTCTTCGGCGCGGCGCTCACGGTGAGCGGCATCCAGCTATCCGCCGTGCCGCACTGGATGATGGACTTCGCCCAACTTATGTTCGGACTCGTGCTGGGAGCACGGTACGAGCGCGCCTTCTTCGCCCGCTATAAGCTGTTCATCCCCTTCGCTCTGCTGAACTCGTTATTTATTTTGATCGCCTCGGTAGTGGTCGCCGGGGCCCTTGCCTGGGCCTTTGGTTTACCCATCGCGACCATGATCATCGCCACCTCGCCGGGCGGGCTGGCGGAGATGACCATCACCGCGCAGGCCCTGCAAATCAGCGTGCCGTTGGTGGTTGCCTTCCACTTGTTCCGGGTAGTGATGGTCAATATGGGTACCCAGTATATCTACGCCTGCGCCGCACGGGTGCTCGGCCGGAGTCCGCGCCGCTAGTCAGGGGTGTTCGGCATTCAACCGGCCAATCTCACGGCGGGATCGCCGCTGCTTGTCCAAAAGAGTGCCAAAGATGGGCCAGCGTCTCTGTCTCTTTTTGCCTTAGGACGGAGATCTGCTTGAGTTATCACGCCTTTCGTGGGCGAACATCGCTCACAGTCGCTGGCACGTTATGTGCTTCCTCTGACCTTTTTGATGCACCAGGCAATAAATTACCCCCAGATTCTTCGTGCTATCGGACAAGCTCTGGAATATCTTGAGGTCGATACATTCCGGCTCATCTGTGAGGGCAACAACTATCTCGTCCAAGAACTGTCTCAAGGAGCCGAAAGGGAAATAGCGCCGCACGCGAGCGATACGCATGCATCGAGCAGTGCTCGGTTCCCAGACCTCCTTTTCACCCCTGCCGATATCGCGCGGCTGGAAAACGAGGGCCGGGCAAGACGTCGACAGCCGGAAGGTTTACCGCAACCCGACAGTCTGGCCAATCTTTTGCGCGCCGCTGGCAGTTACATCCTTGATGACAACTCCTGTTTGATCGAAATGACGAAGAGAGACGATCATTGCCTGGAGATCCGATGCAAGGAAGAGAGCGGCGAAGCCCGTACCGAAAGAATGGAGATCTCCGATTTGTATCTTATTTTTGTCCGCATGTACTTGAAACGGGCCGACCGCAGCCGACGAGTGGAAAGCCAACCAGAGGTAGCCTGATTTTCTCAACTCGTGATGATAACCAAAGCTGTCCTGGCGCGTGGCGTTGGGATCATTATACTAGTCGCACTTTCCTGGAGAATTCTCGCGTGCGGCCTAGGCGACTCGTATCCCGGCCCCGTTTTGGACACGCTGGATTGGGCAAACCTGGTCTTTCACGAGGCCGGCCATTTCATCTTTCCTGTCTTCGGCGAGTTCATGCAAGCTCTAGGCGGGTCATTGATGCAACTTCTGATCCCGGTGATCTGCACCGTTCATTTTTGGAAGCGGCATGAACCTGCCGCCTCTTCGGTCACATTATTCTGGACCGGAGAAAGTATTACTCACGTCGCCGTCTATGTCGCCGACGCACAACGAATGGAGCTAGCCTTAACCGGAGATATTCACGATTGGAACTACATTTTAGGGAAGCTTAATCTCCTCAACCAGAGTGAATTTCTTGGCCAACTGGCTTTTTTCCTCGGTATCGCCACGATAGTCGTCGCGCTATTTGTTCTAGCCATAGACCTGATCCGGATCTGTAAGCGGGCCACCGTCCGAAATACAGAATGGACTTAGAGCTAACCTCTCTTTGAATCCTTCCCATGGGCGACGTGTCTCAAAGCCGCTCATCTTCGACAACTCACCACGTGGATAGGCGCAAATTCAAGTACTTAGCCGTTCGTCCTGAGACTTATCGAAGGCATCGGCCAGGCGACACACTCTGCGGAACGGAAAATGAAAACTGTAGCCCAATTGTAGGAGTCCTTGACATACACAAGGGAACAATAGAAAAATCGCTTATCAAAAAAAGGACCTCTAAGGCGATGTTATAACGGCACAGGAGGAGAAAATGGTTGTAGCGGAAGGACCCACAGAATACATTTTGTATACTCAGAATGATCATGGCGATCTGGCCGGCCAATTTGCCGCCCACTGGGGAAATGAAACCTTTTCCCCTCTCAGACCGCGCGGTTCAATGGTTTTAGTGGCGGAGGCCCATGACAACGGCTGGTGGTATTGGGATGTAAATCCTGCGGTCGACGACCAAGGCATTCCCATTACGTTTAGAAAGACACCACGCAATGATTTGGCAAGTTTCGTCACTAAGGGGATTGAGAGTTTGCTGGAGCTGGACCTCTATGCCGGATTGATCGCAAGTATGCATCATGCGGGACTCCCGCAGCAACGTTACGGCACGATGGAGGCTGTGCCTCAAAGGCATGATGAGCACACGCGCAAATTTTTGGCTGAGCGCGAGCCTTTCAATCAGGAGCTTGTGGAACGGGTCGGCAGAATGGAACAGTACGCCGGAGCCAACAGTCGAGATTACATCTGGTTCAATTATCGCATGATGCAGGTTTTTGATCGGATGTCGCTCTTTTTCTGTTGTAACTACGATCTGGGGAATCTGGCGGCGCCTGAGTCCGGACGTCTCGATGACAGAGAGTCGGGCCGGGCGTTCTACGGCTCCGTCATTAAACCGACACCTGTCCAATTCGGCGTTGACGACGGAGAATTGCGGCTTCGCGTGGTGGAAAAGAACAAACTGCTGATCGACCCCTATCCATTTGATGAGGCCCCCCTTAAAGTGAGCGTCCGCGGTCGCGTGATTCCTCGCAGGTCTTACAACGGCCAGGAGGAGTTTAGAGACGTTTATCGCAGCCGCCGTCGAGAGACGTTTGAGTATGCCCTCATACCGAAGTAGGGGCGACCGGCCGGTCGCCCCTACTTGTGGCTTACCAACGGACCCACCGGCGGCTGGCGGCTAATGTCTAGCGTTTTTTGTCAAGGCTCATTGACAGATCCCTGCTTATCTGGACAGGTTTGGCCGGGTCCGTCACCCTCTTGACGCAACAGACGCGTATGATATAGTGTTGTTTTGATTTGGCATCGGTGGCTGCTTTTAGGTATTCAGCCGCTCTTTTTTCCTGATTTCCTGCCCCGGCAGGATTTGGATGTAATCGTGGTATTTTCCCGTTACGTATGCCCGCCCAGTCCAAGCCCCTCGTTCCTGCTTTTATCTATGAGCACCAACCCATTCCCCAGCCGCAAAGGCCGCAATCTCGGACAGTTAGAGATGAAAATGGCCATTTTAATTAGGAGGGTCTATGTTCAAGGTCGGTGAGAAGGTTGTCTATCCTGCTCATGGGGTCGGGGAAATTGAGGCGATCCGAACCCAGGTGATCTCGGGGTCGGAAAGGCGGTTTTATATGCTTCGTATCCTGGATACGGATATGAAGATCATGATTCCAATCGACAACGTGCAATCTGTGGGGTTGAGAAAGGTCATTGACAGGCAAATGGTGTCCGAGGTGTACAAAGTTTTGCGGCAGAAGAAGGTTGAGAGTGATCAGCAAACGTGGAATCGGCGGTATCGGGAGTATACGGAAAAAATCAAGACCGGGTCAATCTTAGAGATCGCCAAAGTGCTTCGCGACTTATTTGTTTTAAAAGGAGACAAGGAGCTCTCTTTCGGCGAGCGAAAAATGTTGGACACGGCCAGGAATCTGTTGGTGAAAGAGCTTTCAATCGCCAGATCGCATTCAGAGGAAAAAATTCTCGAAGAATTGCGCCACATTTTTACCCATTAAACTATTCTTTGCGGGCCATGGGAGTCTGAGAGCCGAGAGAGCATTCTCTCGGCTCTCGTCTTTTTGGGGACTTTTTTATGCGCGTCAATGCCGTGGTGGTCGCGGCCGGTGAGGGGAAACGGATGGGAGCAACGGTGCCCAAGGCTTATCTTCCCATAGGGAATCGCCCTATGATTCTCCACACACTGAGTCGGTTTGCGGTATCTCAGGTGCGCAAAGTGATCGTTGTTGCCGGCAGGGATGAGCTTTCCGCCTGCCAGGAACTCATCGAGTCCGACTCGCGATTGCAAGGTCTTGAATTCGTTGTCGAGGCGGGAGGCCCCCGGCGGCAGGACTCCGTCAGCCGGGGATTGGCGCGGGTCGATCCGGATTGTGAGATCATCGTGATTCACGACGGGGCTCGCCCGTTTGTTCCGGCTTATCTTATCGACCAATGCATTGAAATCGCGCTCGTGGAAGGCGCGGTCGTTGTGGGCGTTCCGGCACGGAACACTATAAAAGTCGTTTCTCCAGATAACCGCGTTGTTGCAACACTACCGCGGGCCTCTTTGTGGGAGATACAGACCCCCCAGGTATTTCAGATCAATCTTATCCGTGAGGCTTATAAAGCGGCGGAGCAGGAAAATATCGAAGCAACCGACGACGCCATGCTGGTTGAGCGCCTGGGTAAAAGCGTCAGGGTTCTAGAAGGCCATCCCACAAATATCAAGATCACGGTACCTGAGGATATCCTGTTTGCCGAGGCATTACTTCGAGAAGGGCGGGTTGTCGGGTAGGCCGGTTACGGCCGGTGGTTTACGTTCCCGTGTTCCTGATGGGTTGCCTGGCCAGAACCTCGTTCATGCTGCCAGTTCTGTAGCCTTGCAGGTCGAGGCTTACGAAGCTAAACCCGATCTCCTTAAACCGGTGCACGATGGCTTCCCTCGTGTCCGTCTCCAGGAACCGATTGATTTCGTGGGGTGCCACCTCAATCCGGACCAGATCTCCATGATACCTGACGCGGAATTCCCTGAAGCCAAGCTGCTGGAGAAAGCGCTCGCACGACGCGATCTTTTCTAATCTTTCGACGTTGATTTCAGTGCCATACGGAAAACGAGACGACAGACACGCAATCGCCGGTTTGTCCCAGGTGGGGAGGTTCAACTTGCGGCTGTAGCCGCGAATTTCATCTTTCGTCAGCTTTGTCTCCACGAGAGGATGGCGCACTCCCCATTCCTTTGCGGCTTTAAGTCCGGGACGATGGTCCTTCAGATCGTCGAGATTGGTTCCGTCAAAGATCGTTTTGACTCCTAAACGGTCGGCCTCCCGGCGGCAGATGCGATAAAGTTCATCTTTACAAAAGTAACAACGGTTAGCGGGATTCTGGGTAAACAATGGATTATCCAATTCGTGAGAAGCGACGACCAGGTGCCTGCATCCTATTTGACGGGCGAGGTTTCTGGCTGCGTCCAATTCTCCGGGGGGCGCTGTCGGTGACGAGGCCGTCATGGCAATGACACTCTCGCCTAAGGCCATGTGGGCCACCTTGAGAAGAAACGTCGAGTCGACGCCTCCAGAAAACGCGACCACGGCAGTGCCCGTCTGACTCAACAGGGATCTGAGCTGCTCTAACTTTTGCTCCATGTGCGTTCGGCGAAAATATCCGTACTGAGGTAGTGCTCGCCCTTATCGGCGAAGATGGTCACGACCACGTGATCCTTTCCCAATTCCTTTGCTACCTTTAGCGCGGCGCAGCATGCTGCGCCGGAAGAAATGCCGACCAGGATTCCCTCTTCCAAAGACAAGCGGCGCGTGTATAGAGCCGCATCTTCATCACTGACGGCAGTGACTTCGTCGTATATCTGTGTATTGAGCACCGCCGGAATGAAGCCGGCGCCTATTCCCTGGATTTTGTGATAGCCGGGCTCTCCTCCTGAGATGACCGGGGAGGCTGCGGGCTCAACAGCGTAGATCCGGACGCCCTTCATTTTGCTTTTCAGGACCTCTCCGACGCCTGTGATGGTTCCGCCCGTTCCCACACCCGCTACGAAAGCGTCGATGCGCTTGAACTGCTTCAGCAGCTCCAAAGCGGTAGTGCGGCGATGCGCTTCAGGATTTGCCGGATTGTTGAATTGCTGCGGCATAAAATAATCCGGGTGCTCGAGAAGAAGCTCTTCTGCTTTCCGAATGGCTCCGCCCATTCCTTTCGTGTCCGGGGTGAGAATGAGCTTTGCGCCATACGCCGCCAGGAGGCTACGCCGCTCCTCACTCATGGTATCAGGCATGGTCAGGATCAGACGATACCCCTTGACCGCTGCGACGAGAGCCAGGCCGATCCCCGTGTTGCCACTGGTCGGCTCCACGATAGTGGCTCCGGGTTTGAGCTTGTTGTCGCGCTCCGCGGCCTCAATCATGCTGAGGCAGATGCGGTCCTTGACGGAACCGCCGGGATTAAACGATTCAAGCTTGGCCCATACCTCCGCGTCGTTTTCTCCTGGGAGATTTCTCAGTTTTACGACCGGAGTGGAGCCAATGAGATCCAGAATTGATCGGGCGCCGTTCAGAGTTGCCACAGATTGAGCTCTCTTGGGAAAGATCGAACCAAAACTACGGACATGCTATATTTTTAGACGAATAAAGTCAATTTATGGATCATCATGAGTCGCCCGTCGACTAATCTTACGAGGTGCTTTCGGGGGATATGAAGGCAAAGATTTTGGGGCGCGAGCTTGAACGTGGATTGTGGTCGGTTGTATGCGCGATTCGGGAAAAACTCTGATAATCTTTCCCGGTGCCCTGGGGGATTTCGTCTGTTTTTTACCCGCTTTGCAACGGCTTGCAGGAGAGGCACAGGCAGAGCTGCTGGCTAGGGCCGAATATGGTGATCTGCTTCCGTCCAATGTCGTTACCCGGTCGCTGGAATGCTATGAAATAAGTCGGCTGTTTGTGTCCGGAGGGGAAGGAGAGAAGAGGCTAAAGAAATTTTTTGCCTCTTACCAAGCCGTGTTTTCCTGGATGGGATCCGGTCAGCCTGATTTCGTGACGCGCCTCAGCGCTCTTTGTCAGGGAAAAAGCCGAGTTTTTCCATTTTATCCTCCTGAGCCCGGCCGCCACATAGCGGATTACTATCTCTCTTGTTTAGATAAAGATTGTGATTCCGTCCAAAAGCCGCTGGCGGCTATTTCACTGAAATCCGAAGCTCTTGATTGGTGCGGGGAGCTCTGGAAACAACTTGGATTGGAACGGAGAAAAATCCTGGCCCTCGCTCCCGGCAGTGGAGCAAGAGAAAAAAACTGGCCGGCCGACGGCTATAAGGCGGTCATTGAGTGGTGGGAGAAGGCTGTTGGAGGAAAGTGTATCGTTGTTTTGGGGCCGGTGGAAGAAGCAAGAGGACAGATCAACGATTTTTCGGCGTCGGGAATTCCGATGCGGAATCTTAAATTGGCCCAGTTAGCGGCATTGTTGTCCCGGTGTGATCTCTACCTCGGGAACGATGGGGGCGTGAGCCATCTTGCGGCTGCTCTTGGGGCCGAGACTGTCGCGCTCTTTGGTCCGACTGATCCGGCGCGGTGGAGGCCGCGGGGGAGAAGCGTTACCGTGATGACGCTGAACGTGGAATGCTCCCCTTGCTCAAGTGAGATTATGAAGAGCTGCTCCCACCGCAAATGCTTAACCAGCCTTCGTCCGGGTGACGTGATTGAGACATTAGAGCAGTTATTGGCCGGAACGACGGCTTTCGAAGTGGAGTTCTCAGGGGAGCTTCCCGACTACGGGGAGGCCCGTAAATCGGTTGACAGGCAGCAAACGATAAGATAACTTTTTTTGCAGTTTAATCCGGTTCCGCTGAAACCAAACCCGTGGCCCTCCACCCGCCCAGGCTTTCATGAGCTCAGCCGGACGGGCGAACGGGCGGGGTGACCTAATCATCTTCCGTTCTGTTGAGCTCGTTGATTTTGTCCAGAAGGCATTTCGAAAGGTCAAAACCCTTTTAGGCGGAACAATTTTTTATGCGCGATCCATTTATCCTATCCGGCGTCGCCGGCGCGTTTGCCACCCTCGCGCATCCATTGGTTGCAAGGGCTTGCTCCGTTTGCGTAAGCGGGTCGGGCAACGATCCGGTCGCCGATGCTTTTAACTGGAGCGTGCTATTTCTTATGGCGACGCCCTACACAACTGTCGGTTCCATTGCCGGCTGGATCTTCTTCAGATACCGTCGCGCCGCAAGTAAACACCAACCGAAAAACACAAGCCGGGCTCGTTTCTACGCCTGGCCTGGACGAATAAGGAGAGTAGAAGATGAGTGAAGCTGCTGCGATGCATTCTGCTGTGAGCTCCGAGGAATCACCACTGACCCCGGAAAACTGGGGCAAGCTCGGCATGTGGATTTTTCTCGCTGGGGACGCGATGTCCTTCGGTGGTTTGATCGTGGTTTATGGGCTTCTCCGCTACGCCAGTTCCAACTGGCCGGTGCCGTCGCAGGTTCTTGGAATTAATCTGACGGCGTTTATGACTTTTCTTCTTATTTGCAGCAGCGTGACGATGGTTCTCTCGCTTTCCGCGATTCAGAAAGATGACATGCGGGGCTTTAAGAAGTTTCTCTTGCTGACCATCTTGGGCGGAATTGTGTTTCTAGGCTGCCAGGCTTACGAATGGACTCATTTGATTACCGAGAGATTGCCGGAAGTGGGAATCTCTTTCACGAATCATCTCTTTGGCAGCACTTTTTTTGTGCTTACCGGATTTCATGGGTTGCATGTCACCGGAGGGGTGATCTATAACGCATGCGTTCTTATCGCTTGCCTAAGAGGCCGCTACCAGGCAAAACATGTGGAGATCGCGGGACTTTATTGGCATTTCGTGGATCTCGTCTGGATTCTAATTTTTACCTTCGTTTATTTGCTGTAAGACCGAAAAAGGAGAGAAAGCATGGCTACGGCACACGCGGAACCGAATTACATAGGCGTCTTTTGGTGGCTTCTTGCGCTGACCATCCTTGAGATCGCGGTGATCTATCTTCCGATAACAAAGCTTTTTATAGCGATCCTCCTGATCGGCCTGGCTATGTCGAAGGCCGCATTGGTGGCGCTGTATTTTATGCACCTCAAGTTCGAGCGGCTAACGCTCGGTATGATCGCCCTAACGCCGTTTGTGCTCTGTGTGTTTCTGATCCTGATGATTTCAGGTGATATTTCCTGACCTGCGTCATTGCTACCCACCTCTTTTTTACCCGGAATTAACGCGGCGCTGAACTCGATTAGCGCTGCTTTGCTTGCGGCTGGATATTTTCTGATCAGACGAAAGAAGGTAGCCGCTCACAAGGCTTGTATGCTGTCGGCCCTCGGGACTTCGGCGCTTTTTCTGGTCTCTTATCTCGTCTATCACTATCAGGTTGGTTCTGTGGCTTTCAAAGGGCAGGGCTGGATTCGTCCGGTCTACTTTACAGTTCTCATTTCTCATACTGTTTTGGCCACGGCGATAGTTCCTCTGGTCCTGATTACGCTTATGCGAGCCGTGAGGGCAAATTTTGACCGCCACAGGCGCATCGCTCGCGTGACGCTGCCTCTCTGGATTTATGTCTCGATTACGGGTGTGATCGTCTATCTGATGCTCTATTGGCTTTAGCTACCAGGGTAACGTTCCGTTCGTGCATGAAATAGTGCGGCTAGCCAAGATTGGTGCGAGGAGACTACTTTTTTGTATCGGCGATCCGGCGAAGCTCAAAGACGACCTCCCCGTCGTCAGGGCAGGCGAAGTGCACTGCGTCTGGATCTTCCGCCCACGAAAATCGCCCGCCAGCCCGTAGCGCGCTCCAGGCGGGCGAGAAGGATAAAAACGCGTAGATGCACAGGCCGTCAGGCGTTTTCTCTCCGAATTCCCAGACGTCACCTACTTTGTGACCCAGGGGGCAGTGGCGGCGAACCTTCACAACTTCCGCCCGTACGCGGGATCCTTCGTCCATACGGTTCATAAGCCCTCACCTAACCTTTCCTTGAGCGATCAATAGCGCAGTGTAGGCGCCCCTCCCCCCAAACTCAAGGGGAGAAACTACAGCCAGTAGAAGTTGCAAAGCACCGGCAGAGTTAGCGCTTCTCGGGTCGGAGCTTCTATGCTTGATTATACTTCCACCGGGGGGCAAACTGTAAAAAGGTGGTAAAAGGAACAGTTTTGAAAAAAGTTCATCTACAGCTCCTCGTTTTGGTAATCTTGGCTCGGTCGGTCCTGGCTATTGATTTTGTTTGGCCAGCGGCTGACCCGGTTAGTCAATTACAGCAGGACGTGGACCGGTTCCGACAACAGCAACAGTTGAATGAGGTCCAGCGTGAGCAGCAGCTGGATCAGTTGCGGCGGGACCAGCAGTCCAATCAAATCCGGCAGCAGATTCAGCAGATCCAGACGCAGCAGATAGACCAGCTTCAGCGGGAGCAGCAGTTAAACCAAATCCAGCAGCAGATAAACCATTTCCAACAGCAGCAGGAGCTGAAGCAACTCCAGGCAGAACAGCGGTTAAGGGCGACCCAGGCGCAATCCTTGGATCAGAGCCAGCGGCAGCAACTGGACCAGCTCGAGCGCGATCGGGACCTGGACCGGCTAAAATACCATCAAGAGTTGAACCGGCTTCAACAGCAGCTGGATCACATCCAGCGTTAATCCTGCCGAGCGACCGAGCGCCACAGAAAAATCATTCAAGTGGCACGGGCGTCTCTCAGAGCGCGCGTCACGCCAGACGGTAGACCACCAGTTGCTGAGTCACTACATCGGCCAGCAGGTGCAGCCCTTCCGGCACATCCACCACCCGAACGGCTTGGGCCAGGGATGCGAACTCAGGTTCGAGTTGCGGCAACTGGTTGGGCTGCGAGCCCAGCCAGTTGAGATCGAAACGCTGCCCGGGCGAATGGGGAAAAATTGCGAGGTAAAATATATCATTTTCCACCAGATCCTGGAAAAAATGTGATCCATAGGAAAGCTCCGGGATGAGCCCGCCCGTGACAAAGGCCACCTCGCCCAGCGCAGTAATGCGACTGATATCGGCAAAAGTTATGGGGATTCCCAAACCCGGCGTGCTGGTGCCCCAACGGCCCGGCCCCAGCAGCAACGTCCGCGGCTCTTTGTTTTCCTCCAGGCGGCGATTGAGCGCGCCGATCAGGCGCGTCACGTTGCGGCGCCGAGCGGGGTCCAGCGCCAGATAGGCCTGGGGGTCCACATAAACGACGCGGCGCAGGATAAAAGACACGCTGCCGCCGGAAAACCGGCTCTCCTGAGCTATGAAGATAGTGCGCTCGTCAATATCTTCCGGGATCCTGATGCGAGGATCGCTCCCTTTGGTCTGAAGCGGCCGGCATTGCACGAGATTAAGGCGCATCGAGCCATCCGGGGCGTGGTTCATAGTAAATTCCACGTCGACCGGGTATTGATACGCTGCCTCGAGTGTTTTCAGTATCCGCCGCATGAGTTGGGAAAAAGGAGTTTCGGTCAAAAGTTTCTCGAAAGTTAACAGTCGTACTTCCTCGGGCCTGCCGGAGCGCGACTTTCGAATTCGTGTAGTTTCCCAGTCCGTCACCATGTATCGTTCCCACACGATCGGGAGGTGTTCTAGCAACAGGTCCGGAAGAGAAACGGTCCGGAAGCAGTTTTCCCGCAGATCCAGGAGGTCGACTTCACGTTGTGAATAGCGGCGGGTGTCTTGAATGCTTTTGTGAGGGAGCCTTGCGGGATTGTCGAGCGCCACCAAGCGCGGATAATCGCCGGCAACCCGATCTACGGCGCGTGTTCCCAGGCCTAAAACGATACGCAGCATGCCCGCCTTGGGATCCAGTTCTTTGTCCCAGACGAAGGTATTATAGGAGACCGCAACGCCGGCCACCTCCGGAAAATAAAGGCCGTTGCGATAAGCGCCGGAGACCCGCTGGATCAGCAAAGCCATCTGTTCTTCGCGTCGATCGAGGCCACGTTGGCGACGGTATATGAGCGCGTCGCGGCTCATCGTGCTCGCGTATATTTTTCGAATGGCCTCTGCCAATGCCTCCCAACGCTGCTCGAGCGGGCCCTGATTAACCAGAAAATAGGTTTCATACTTGCCGGCGAAAGCATTGCCGAAACTGTCCTCCAATAGGCTACTGGAACGCACGATAATCGGGTATTGGCCGTAGTATTCCAGCAGCATCTGAAATTCGCGCGCCAGCTCTTCCGGAAAAGTCCCGTTTCGCAGCCGTTGCTCGAGCTCGGCGGCGGCCTCCAAATAACCGTCCGGCGTTTTCTGACGCATAAGCAGGCGCCAGCACCCGTTATGCACGATATACGCATAGTAGACGTCGGAGCCGACGTAATAAGAATCAGGTTCTTCCAGGGACTTCTCCCATATATCCGGCGCTTCACGGCGCAGGATGGCCCGCGCGAGCAGCATACCGACCGCCTTACCGCCTACGAAACCGGTACCGATCATGCGGCGTTGTATTTCCAGCAAATCACGCAGAGTAAAGTAGAGGCCGGCCATATCCAGGATGCGCTCATCGCGGCCGATCATAACGCGATTGAGCTGCTCCACCATTGCCGTTCGTGTTTTTGCCGCTACGGGCTCTTCGACGATTTGCCTGGCCTGCAAAAAAAGCCGGTCCCAGTAATCGAGGCGGCGCTCGGGGCCGCCGGCGCCCAGAGGGGAAACCTGATGCAGTAATCGTGTAGCCCGGAAGGAATCGGCGATCGGCTCCCAGCCCTCTCCTGAATGTTCATGAGGTAGAAACATCGTTGGGGAGTAGCGTTGCCAGACTTTCAGGGGATGGAGATAGATTCGCTCTTCGTGGTAGTAGACCTCCAGCAGAAGCTGCGTGGTGGAGCGGATTTTCTCGATCGTTTGGTAACTGTGGCTGTCGCGCAGGAGACAGAAATAGGCCACCGTTTCGAGCTCAAAGAGATACGGACAGGTGACCTGGAAAAAGTGTCCGATCATGACGTCGGTGGCCCAGGCGGTCAGCAGGTCGGATAAACAATCAAAGACGTAATAAGTCTCGCGTCCCTGCGCCGAGATAATCTCGTGCACCCCGACCGCGAAGGACTCAAAACCATGCGCAGCCTCGAGATGGTAAACCGCTATTGAGGGATGGCTTTCGTAAAGCGGAGGGTGATCGCCAAAGCCGATCATCACCACTTTTCGACTTTGGCGCAGCGCCGTCTCGATGAACGGACGGACAAAATACCGGTAATCCTCCAGGCGGTCCACGCTCCATACCACGTTATCGCCCGGGCGCAGACCGTTCAGGATCCGGTCCAACTCCGGCAAACCGGTGGTAGGGGCTTCAAGAAAGGATTTCATTTTCGGTCCCGCAACGAACAGCAAACCTTGACGGGGACAACGGCCGCTAAATTTTTCGAGAAAATCTCAAACGTATATAATAGGGAGAGCGCGGGCGGCCGGATCACTCCGGCCGCCGCTTTGTTGATTGTTTTTGGAAGCCTTTCCAGGTGACGATCAGACCACGCCCTGGTCGATCATAGCGTCGGCTACCTTTACGAAACCGGCGATGTTGGCGCCCATGACCAGATTGGTGGGCTGGCCATACTCCGCCGCGGTTTCAGAGGCAGCCGTGTAGATGCTATGCATGATCTCCTGCAACCGCCGGTCTACTTCCTCCCGCGGCCAGCTATAGTGTAGGGAGTTTTGGCTCATTTCCAGGCCGGAGATAGCGACGCCGCCCGCATTGGCTGCCTTGCCGGGGCCGTAACAGATCTTTTTGTCGATAAACTGGCGCACCGCATCCGGCTCCGAGGGCATATTGGCGCCTTCTGAAACCAGGATGCATCCATTTTCCAGCAAAATCCTGGCGTCCTCGCCGCTGATCTCATTTTGGGTGGCACTGGGGAAGGCGCAATCAGACTGGACGCCCCAGGGGCGCTTGCCGGGGAAAAATCCCACATTGAATTTTTTGGCATATTCGCTGATACGGCCGCGGCGCACCTCCTTAAGATCCATGACCCACGCAAGCTTCTCTTCATCGATTCCGTTAGGGTCATAGATGAAACCATCGGAGTCGGAGAGGGTGACCGGTTTCGCGCCCAACTGGTTGAGCTTCTCAACCGTATACTGGGCTACGTTGCCGGACCCGGAGACTGTGCAGATCTTTCCCTTCAGGCCATCGCCCCGACCGTTCAACATCTCCTGAGCGAAATAAGTGGCGCCGTATCCGGTGGCTTCCGGCCGGATCAAAGAACCTCCCCACTTGGGCCCCTTGCCCGTGAGGGCGCCGGAAAATTCGTTCTTAATGCGTTTGTACTGGCCGAAGAGAAACCCGATCTCGCGGGCGCCCACGCCGATATCGCCCGCAGGCACGTCCGTATCCGGGCCGATGTGGCGGAAAAGCTCGGTCATGAACGACTGACAAAATTTCATCACTTCAAGGTCGCTCTTGCCCTTGGGATCGAAATCCGAGCCGCCCTTTCCGCCGCCCATAGGCAGAGTCGTAAGCGCGTTTTTAAAGGTTTGCTCGAACGCCAGGAACTTGAGAATCCCCGAGTTCACGCTCGGATGAAAACGCAGGCCGCCTTTATAGGGTCCAATGGCGCTGTTCAACTCGATCCGATAGCCGCGATGGACACGGATTCTACCCTGATCGTCCACCCATGGCACCCGAAAAATTATCATACGCTCCGGCTCCACCATGCGTTCCAAAATGTTGTGCTGAATGTACTGGGGACGACGTTTCACCGCGGGCTCGATGGACTCGTAGACCTCCTGAATAGCCTGGATAAACACCGGCTGGTGATCGCTCTTCGCTTTCACCTTATTCATGACCTCTTCAATTTCTCTCATCATAGAACTACTCCCTCCTTTTCATTTTTTTTATGGGCAGCGTTGGTTTGATTTTCGTCCCCACTCCTCGTCTCTCACATCCCGAATGATTCACAGCCAACAGCGCCCTCGGACCCGTGCTCTGTCGAGGGATGGTGCCGATGAATAACCCAGTGAGACTGCAGAAACCCTTTCCTAGACTAATTTCCGAAAAATGTCCACCCTCGCGCCATAGATTTAATAGTCTCAGAAGGGCTTTCGGTTAAGATTGTGAGGAAGAGTCCGAAATCGAGGCTGGTGCCGTTTGCCCACGGGATCATTGCCGGCGTGCAATGCTCTCGAATGGCGCGGATAATCCGGGGACGAGGCTTGCTCCCAGACCCCACAGGATCTCTCGATCTGCATGATTAACTGGGGGACTTTAGGACACTACGGTAGCCGGGTATAATAGCCAGGAATTTGCTTAAAAATACTCTGCTCGCAATCTTACCAAGAGCATGGGAGGAGTGACAATGAAATTGGATCGTCAGATCGCGATAATAATTGGCAGCGCCCGCGGAATAGGGGCCGCGATTGCGCGCACGTTTTCTCAGGAAGGAGCCAACATCGTGCTAGTGGATCTGGAAAAGATGAAACCGCACCTGGATGAAGTCGCTCAAGAAATCATTCAGAAAGGCGGGAAAGCGATTGCGATAGTCGCTGACTGCACCGATGAGCGCCGGGTTAACGAAATGGTGGATGAGACCATGCAGCAGTGGGGGAGAATTGATATCCTGGTCAACAGCGCCGG